>JBDTMF010000104.1:0-14867 GCA_039934455.1 Solirubrobacteraceae bacterium | reverse complement strand
GCGTCGGCGTCGTCGAAGCCGGGCAGTATATCGACGAGGACGCGCTCTATGCCGTAGGCGTTGAACCGCTTTCGCTTCACATCGTCGAATCCGCTATCGTCCTGCTCATTCCTCGTGCGCCGTTCGTTCACTCACGTCGGCGGCGACCGCCTGCCCAAGGGCCAGCGCGTGCACTCCGTCCCGGCGGCACAGCAGGTGCTCGACTTCCTGCGCCGCGTCCAGGACAGCCAACCTGACCCTCGGCCCGATGATCGTGTGTTCCCCGGGCCCGAGGGCGGGGCGATGGACGGCTCGGCTCTCTACCGCCGCCTACCGCGAGCTCCAGAAGGCCGCCGGCGTGCGGCCGCTGCGATTTCACGACCTGCGCCACACCTTCGGTACCCAGGCCGTCGCCACCCCGGGCGTCCACATCAACGACGTCAAGGAGTGGATGGGCGATCGTCACCTCTCCACCACCATGCGCTACGTCCACCACCGCCCGCGCCACGAAGCGGCGGCGGCGCTTGAGCGTCACTTCACCGGCTCTGTCGGAGAGCTCGACGCGCTCCTCGGCGACCCCGCCGACCTCCACCTCGGCGCGCCCGACTGGACCTCTGAGGACGATTCCGAACGACCCGATACGGCGGTATAAGGTGGTAGTTCGTGGGAGTTTCGCCCTCACGCGGCTAGGACAACGACGCAACAGTCGTTGATTTGCAGGGGTTTTCCAATGCCGGAGGAGGGACTCGAACCCCCGACACGCGGATTATGATTCCGCTGCTCTAACCGACTGAGCTACTCCGGCGGGGGCCAGGAGTCTAGGACGCTCGGCGCCGGCGGGTGGGCCGGCGACCCGACGCGTTTCGGGCCTTCTCGCGCAGCGAGCGCTCGGCGGAACTATTCCAGCGGTCAGCCGCCGTTCGTGCCGGTGTGGAGCAGGTTGTGCACGTCCTTGACGCCGCCGACGTTCCACGCGGTCTTGCCGAGCTCGTCGATCTGCGCCTGGTCGGGCAGCTCGCCGCGCAGTTCGACGACGCCATCGTTGACGTTGACGGAGATCGCGCCCTTCGGGACGTCGTCGGGGCGGAACAGCTCCGTCTCGACCTTGTGGGCGAGCGTTGCGTCGTCGTAGTCCTTTCCGCCGCCGACGCCCTGGATCGCGCCCTTGGCGCGGCCGGCGACCTTGCGCCGGTCGATCTTCGCGAGCACAAGGGCCACCGCGGCGGCGATGCCGACGCCGGCCGCGATCCTGCCGACCCGCTGGGCGGTCGAGGGTCCGCGGCTCACCCTGCGGCGCACCGCCTTCGAGGCGCTCTTGCCCGCGCCCTGGGCCACCTTGACCCCTGCCCAGCCCTTGGCTCCG
Source organism: Solirubrobacteraceae bacterium (assembly GCA_039934455.1). Taxonomy (GTDB): domain Bacteria; phylum Actinomycetota; class Thermoleophilia; order Solirubrobacterales; family Solirubrobacteraceae; genus DASQFQ01. The sequence goes on along the minus strand of JBDTMF010000104.1, from coordinate 13,525 downwards.
TGCTTTGCCGTCTTCGCCAGTGCCATCTCAGTTCTCCCTTCTGAAGCGTTGAGGGCTTGCGCTACCCGGAGGCCGCGCGGGACACGCGATAATCGGTCCGAGATGACACGCCTCGCGCCTCGCCTGTTCTCCGCCGTCTGGATCACCGTCCTCGCCGGGCTGCTGCTCGCGGTCGACTCGATCGCCGCGCCCGGCGGTGGCAGCTCGGGCTTCGGCGGTGGCGGCGGAGGCGGCGGCGGTGGGGGAGGCGGTGGCTTCTCCGGCGGCGGCGGTGGCGGCGGCGGCACCGGGACCGGCGGCGGCTCACCCCTCGTCCTCCTGATCGTCTTCGCGGTCATCGCGGTGTTCTTCCTGTCCGGGCTGTTCAAGGCCTCCCAGGTGCGCAAGCGCCGGCGCGAGCGCGTGGCAAAGGTCGAGCTCGCGTCCGCCGAGGCGGCGGCGGACGACGCCTACTTTGCCGCGGACCTCGTCAGGGAGGAGGCGGCCGCGCTGCACCGCGCGATCGTCGCCGGCTGGACCGGCCGCGACCGCGACGCGCTCGCGCAGCTCCTCGGCCCCGACCTGCTCGCGGAGTGGGTGCGGCGGCTCGACGACTTCGACAAGAAGGGCTGGCACAACCAGTGTGAGATCCGCAGCGGGCCAGAGGTCGAGTACATCGGGCTCGTGAACCGCGAGGACGACGCCGACGACCGCGTCGTCGTGCGCATGCAGGCGGTGCTGCGCGACGTCGTAGTGGACGCGAGCGGCCGGATGCTCAAGCGCAACGAGGAGGACGACGAGCTGACGACCCTGGCCGAGTACTGGACCCTCGGCCGCGCGGGCGAGCGCTGGCTGCTGCTGTCGATCGAGCAGGACCGCGAGGGGCTGCACAACCTCGACGCCCCGATCGTCGCCTCGCCGTGGTCGGACGAGGCGCGCCTGCACGACGACGCGGTCACCGAGCTCGCGGTCGCCGACGCCGTGCCGGACGACAAGGTGATCGGCGAGCTCGTCGACGTCGACTACGCGGGCGAGGGGCGGACCCAGGCGATGGACCTCTCGGTCGTCGACGGGCGCTTCGCTCCCGCGGTCCTGGAGGCGGCGGCCCGCAGGGCCGTCGAGGCGTGGGCCGAGGCCGTCGACGGCGCGGACGCCGCGCTCGAGCGCGCCGCCACCCCCGAGGCCGCGCACGCCCTGCTCTATCCCCGCGGCGAGAACACCCGGCTCGTGGTGCGCGGTCCGCGCCTCACCGCGCTGCGGATCGTGGCGCTCGATGCACAGGCGCAGCCACCCACGTTCACGGTCGAGGCCGACCTGCGCGGCCGCCGCTACCTCGAGGATCGCGACACCGTCGCCGTGCTGGAGGGCTCGAAGGAGCGCGAGACGGCGTTCACCGAGCGCTGGACGCTCGCGCTCGGCGCCGACCCGGCGACGCCGTGGCGGATCGTCGCAACCGCCACGGTGGGCTGAGCCGCTGCTGCTGGCCGTTCCCAACGTCTCCGAGGGGCGAGACCACGCCGTCCTCGAGGCCATCGGTGCCGCGTTCTCCCGAGGGGCGCGCGTGCTCGACGTCCACGCCGACCCCGACCACCACCGCGCGGTCTTCACGCTCGCGGGCGAGCCGGGGGAGCTGCACCGCGCGCTGATCGAGGGCGCGCGCGTCGCGGTAGAGCGGATCGACCTGCGCGCGCACGCGGGCGTGCACCCGCGGGTGGGCGCGCTCGACGTCGCCCCGATCGTGCATCGCACCGAGGCCGAGCGCGGGGCGGCGTGCGCCGAGGCGCTGCTGCTCGGCCACCGCCTCGGGGCCGACCTCGGCCTGCCGGTCTACCTGTACGGCGCACTCGCGGGCGGGCGCGCGCGAGCCGCATTGCGGCGCCCCGGCGCGCTCGGCGCGCTCGCCCCCGACTACGGCCCGCGCACGGCGCACCCCACCGCCGGCGCCACGCTCGTCTGCGCGCGGGGGCCGCTGATCGCGTTCAACGTCGAGCTCGCGCCGCCCGCCACGCCCGCGGACGCGAAGCGGATCGCCGCGCTGATCCGCGAGGGCGGGGAGGAGGGGCTGGCGGGCGTGCGGGCGCTGGGGCTGCAGCTGGCCTCCACCGGCGTCGTGCAGATCTCGACCAATATCGACGATCCCGCGCGCTCGACCGCGGGGATGGTCGTGGCCGCGGTCGCCCGCCACGCGGAGGTGAGCGGGGCGGAACTCGTCGGGCTCGCCCCGGCCGCGGCGATCGCGGACGTCGGCGTTCCGCTCCGGAACCGGGCGACCCTCGAAGACAAACTAGACTCCTGAGCGTGGCCCAGACCAAGCGCAAACGCCGCTCCAAGCACCGTGGCAACGCCGCGGGAACCATCGAAACGCGCGGCCGCACCGGTCGCAAGGCCTCCCCGGAGGAGCAGAAGAAGTCCGCGAAGGCCAACCGCAGCGCGGCGCGCGCCCAGCGGCTCGCCCAACCGCCGACGTGGAACCGCGCCATCCTGCGCGCCGGCGCCGCCTCCGGCCTGCTGTTCGTGCTGACCCAGATCGGGCTGTTCCAGAACGACGTCCCGATTGGCCAGGCGATCGGCATCTGCCTCGTCGCGATGCTGATCTACATCCCGCTCGGCTACACGTTCGACAGCTGGATGTACAAGCGCATGACGCGCACGAAGACCCCCAAGCCCAAGGGCTGACGCGGGTGGACGTCCACAGCTTCACCGTCGGCCCCGTGGCCGAGAACTGCTTCTTCGCGGCGCGCGAGGGCGAGAAGGCGATCGTCGTCGACCCCGGCGACGAGGGCGACCGCCTGATCGCCGCCCTCGACGAGCTCGGCCTCGGCGTCGGGGCGATCCTGCTCACGCACACGCACTTCGATCACGTCGGCGCCGTCGCGCCGCTCGCGCGCCACACGGGCGCGCCCGTGTACTGCCCGGAGCTCGAGAAGCACGTGCTGGCCGACATCATGAGCTTCGTTCCGTGGCCCGGGTTCGGACCGTTCGAGTCCTACGACGCCGACGAGCTCGTCTCCGGCGGCGAGCGTCTCGAGCTCGCCGGGCTCGAGATCGACGTCCTCTTCACGCCCGGCCACTCGCCCGGCCACGTCACCTACTCGATCCCGGCCGAGCGGGCCGTGTTCAGCGGCGACGTGCTCTTTCAGGGCTCGGTCGGCCGCACCGACCTCCCCGGCGGTGACACCGCCACGCTGATGCGCACGCTCGCCGAGCTGCTGGACACGTTGCCCGACGCGACGACCGTGTACCCAGGCCACATGGGCGTCACGACGATCGGCCGCGAGCGGGCGAGCAACCCGTTCCTGCGCGAGATCACGCACAGCCGGTGAGCCCGAGGATCCAGGCCCCGCGCGGCACCTACGACGTGCTCGGCGACGACGCGCTCGCGCGCACGCGCCTGGAGGAGCACGCCCGCCGCATCCTCGAGGGCGCGGGGTACGCGCGCATCGAGACGCCGGCGTTCGAGGCGACGGACCTGTTCGCGCGCGGGGTGGGGGAGTCCACCGACGTGGTGCAGAAGGAGATGTACACGCTCGACGAAGGGCCGAGCGAGTCGCTGACGCTGCGCCCCGAGGGGACCGCGCCGGTCTGTCGCGCCTACCTCGAGCACGGGATGCACAAGCTCCCGCAGCCCGTGAAGCTCTGGTACCTCTCGAGCTTCTTCCGCCGCGAGCGCCCGCAGGCCGGCCGCTTCCGCCAGTTCTGGCAGGTGGGGGCGGAGGCGATCGGCTCCTCCGATCCGGCCGTCGACGCCGAGTCGATCCTCCTGCTCAGCGAGCTGCTCGAGACCGTCGGGGCGCGCGGGCTGCGGCTCGTGATCACCTCGCTCGGCCAGCCCGAGTCGCGCACGGAGTACCGCGAGGAGCTCAAGGCGTACCTGCGCGCGCACGAGGACGAGCTGTCGCCCGAGGTGCGCGACCGGATCGACCTGAACCCGCTGCGCGCGTTCGACGCGAAGCATGCGCCGACCCAGCGCGTGATGGGCGGGGCGCCGCTGCTGCTCGACCGTCTGCCGGCCGGCGACCTCGAGCACTTCGAGCGGGTCAAGGCGTTGCTCGACGACGTCGGCGTGGCGTACACGGTCGACCCGACGATGGTGCGGGGGCTCGACTACTACACGCGCACCCTGTTCGAGTTCCGCTCCGACGCACTCGAAGCCGCCCAGAACACCCTCGGCGGCGGCGGTCGCTACGACGGCCTGGTCGAGCTCATCGGCGGCGCCCCGACGCCCGGCATGGGGTGGGCGGCCGGCGTGGAGCGAATCCTGCTCGCCTCGCCGGCGGCGCCGGTCGCGCCGCTACCGCTCGATCTCTACGTCGCCTACACCGGACCGGAGCACGGCACCGCGGCGTTCCGGCTCGCCGCCGACGCCCGCCGCGCCGGGCACACCGCCCGGCTCGAGCTCGGCGGGCGCTCGCTGAAGGGCCAGCTCAAGCAGGCCGATCGCGCCGGCGCCCGGTACGTTGCGATCCTCGGCGACGACGGAGCGGCGCTCAAGGACATGGAGAGCGGGGAGCAGAAGACGGTGGAGACCGAGACGGTCATGCATCACATCCGCGGAGGGCTTTGAGGCCTCCGCGCCCCAATCGATACCGCGACGCCTGGTGCGGCGAGCTGCGCGCGGGCGACGAGGGCTCGACCGTCCGCGTGGCCGGCTGGGTGCATCGCCGCCGCGACCACGGGGGCCTGATCTTCATCGACCTGCGCGACCGCTCCGGTCTCCTGCAGCTCGTCTTCCACCCCGAGACGGCGGCCGAGGCCCACGCGCTGGCCGAGCGCCTGCGCTCCGAGCACGTCGTGTCGGCGAGCGGGCGCGTGGTGCGCCGCGAGGAGGGCAACGTCAACCCGAAGCTCGCGACCGGCGAGATCGAGCTCGAGGTGGTGGAGGTCGAGACGCTGGCGGAGGCGGCGACCCCGCCGTTCCCGGTCGACGAGGAGAGCCCGGTCGACGAGCTGCTGCGCCTGCGCCACCGGGTCATCGACCTGCGGCGGGCGAGCATGCAGCACGCGATGGTCGTGCGCCACACGGTCAACCGCGCGCTGCGCGACTACCTCAACGCACACGACTTCCTCGAGATGGAGACGCCGGTGATGACGCGCTCGACGCCCGAGGGCGCGCGCGACTTCCTCGTCCCCTCGCGCATGAACCCGGGCCACTTCTACGCGCTGCCGCAGTCGCCCCAGCTGTTCAAGCAGATGCTGATGATGGCCGGCTACGAGCGCTACTACCAGATCGCCCGCTGCTTCCGCGACGAGGACCTGCGCGCCGACCGCCAGCCCGAGTTCACCCAGCTCGACCTCGAGATGTCCTTCGTCGACGGCGACGACGTGATCGAGGTCAACGAGGCGATGATGGCGCGCGTCTTCGAGGCCACCGCGTTCCCGGTCGGCCCGCCGCCGTGGCCGCGCATGTCCTACGACGAGGCGATGGCGCGCTACGGCTCGGACCGCCCCGACGTCCGCTTCGGCCTCGAGATCGAGGACCTCGGCGAGGCGCTGGCGGGCTCGGAGTTCAAGGTCTTCAGCGGCACGCTCGCCTCCGGAGGCGTCGTCCGCGGCCTCAACGCGAACGCCCGCGAGGTGCCGCGCAAGGACCTCGACGCGCTGACCGAGCACGTCCGCCGCTACGGCGCGGGCGGGCTCGTATGGGCGTTCGTGCTCGAGGACGGGACGTGGCGCTCGCCGATCGCGAAGTTCCTCACCGAGGAGGAGATCGGGGCGGTCACCGCGCGCCTCGGCGGGCGCGCCGGCGACCTGCTGCTGATCGTCGCCGACAACCAGAAGGTCGCGGCGACCGCGCTGGGCGAGCTGCGCCTCGAGCTCTCGCGGCGCTTCGAGCTCGTCCCGGCCGGGCGCCACGAGGTGCTGTGGGTCGTCGACTTCCCGGCCTTCGAGTACAACGAGGGCGAGCGGCGCTGGGACGCGGTGCACCATCCCTTCACGACGCCGACGGGCGACTTCTCCGATCCCGGCGCGATGCGCGCCCGAGCCTACGACATGATCCTCGACGGCACGGAGATCGGCGGCGGGTCGATTCGTATCCACCGCTCCGAGGTCCAGCGGGAGGTCTTCCGCGTGCTCGGGATCTCCGAGCAGGAGGGCGAGGAGCGCTTCGGCTTCCTGCTCGAGGCGCTGCGGTACGGCGCGCCGCCGCATGGCGGCATCGCGTTCGGCCTCGATCGCGTGGCGGCGATCATCGCCGGGCGCGACTCGATCCGCGACGTCATCGCCTTCCCGAAGACCGCCAGCGGCGCGGACCCGCTCACGGGCGCGCCGGCGCCGGTCGACGCAGGGCAGCTCGCGGAGCTCGGGCTTCGGCTCGCGGCGCCGCCGCGGGCCGGCGAGGAACTCGGCGCCCGGGTCGTCGCGCCGTCAGAAGGAAAGTCGCCCTAGGAAAGTCACCCTAGGGAAGTCACCCTAAGGACGCACGGCGGGTTTGCCGATAGGGACGAGACATGAGCCAGATCTCGCCGCCGATTCGCATCCTCCTCATCGCTGTCATCGGCCTCGTCGCCGTCTACATGCTCTTCCTTCGGCCCAAGACCGAAGAGGCCGCCCCCGTCGCCGCCGCCCCCGTCGCCACGACGGTGCCGGCCAAGGATCCCGGCGCCGCGACCTCCAGCGGGTCCGGTCAGATCGTCCAGAACGCCGTCAAGCGGACCACCGACGCCAGCGCGCAGGCCAAGGTCGCCGCCGGCGAGGCCCCGGGTGGCCTGGCTGCCGACGGCACCACCGCCGCGACCGGCGCCGGCACGACCGCCGCGACCGCGACCGGCGCTGCCGGCACCCAGTCGGGCGCTCCCGCTCCGATCACCAAGGAGACGCTGGCCGGGCTTCCCGCGGACGTCCGCCGCGCCGTGCGGAAGCACAAGGTGATCGCCATGCTCTTCTACAACAACCGCTCCGCCGACGACCGCGCCGTGCGCCGCGCCCTCGCCAAGGTCGACCACTACGGCGGCCAGGTCTTCATCGACGCCCACTGGATCAAGTCGGTCTCGCGCTACCAGGCCATCGCGCGCGGGGTCGAGGTCGAGCAGTCGCCGACGATCGTGGTCGCCGACCGCAACCTCAAGGCGGAGTCGCTCGTCGGCTACGTCGACTCGCAGACGATCGACCAGGCGGTCGTCGACGCCATCCGCGCCTCCGGCGGCAGCGTGCTCGGCAACCCCTACTTCCGCAAGCTCGACACGATCTGCGCCTCGACCGAGCTGCAGGTGAAGGCGCTGCCCAAGCCGGTCGCCACCGCCGGGGTTGCCGCCTACCTGACCGGTGCCCAGGCGCTCGCCGCCGGCATGGTCAAGCAGGTCGCCGCCGTCAAGCCGCCCGCGAAGCTCAAGAGGTTCCACAAGCGCTTCAAGTCCTACACCGCCGACAGCACGGCGATCGTGACCACGGCCGCGGCCGACGCCAAGGCGCATCCCGCCGCGGCGGTCAAGACCGCGACGGCCAAGGGCAGGGCGCTGGACAAGAAGTTCATCGCCAAGAACGGCGCGCACGGCCTCAGCTGCTTCTAGGCCTCCGGCCTAGACTCGGCGCGTGAGCGCCGAACGCTTCACCGAACATCTTCAGTTTCCCCAGGGGAAGGGCCTCGAGCCCGCCGGCGCCTCCAGCGGAGCCGCCGGCGGCGCTGCCTGCGGCGACCTCGTCTCGATCCGTCTCCGGGTCGAGGGCGGGCGCGTCGCCGCGGCCGGCTTCGACGCGTCGGGCTGCGGCGCCGCCACCGCCGCCGCCTCCGCCGCCATCGCGCTCGGCGAGGCCGCCGACGTGCTCGACGCCGCGCGCCTCGGCACGCACGCGATCGCCGCCGAGCTGGGCGGGCTCTCGCCGGGCAAGCTCCACGCCGCCGAGCTGGCGGCCGACGCGCTGCACCGCGCGCTCGGCCACGCCGCGCGCGCCGAAGCGGCGCTCGCCCCCGACCCGGAGCGCACGCTCGTGGCCATGAGCGGCGGGGTCGACTCGGCCGTCGCCGCGCTGCTGTGCGCGCGCGGGGACGGTGACGTGGTCGCGGTCACGCTGGAGCTGTGGGCGGACGAGGCGAACGACGCCGAGGCCTCCTGCTGCTCGGCGCACGCCGTCCGCGCCGCCCGCTCGCTCGCGCACGGGATGGGGCTGCCGCACTTCACGCTCGACCTGCGCGAGGAGTTCCGCGCGGGCGTCGTGACGCCGTGGGTCGATGAGCACGCCGCCGGGCTGACGCCCAACCCCTGCGTGCGCTGCAACGGCCACGTGCGGCTCGACGCGATGCTCGACTTCGCTGGCCGCCTCGGCGCCGCCGAGCTCGCGACCGGCCACTACGCGCGCCGCAGCCCCGGCGGCCTGCTGCGCTCCGCCGCCGACCCGGCCAAGGACCAGGCCTACATGCTGTGTGCCCTCAGCCCCGCGACGATCGCGCGGATGCGCTTCCCGCTCGGCGAGCTGACCAAGGCGCGCGTGCGCGAGCTGGCGGCGCTGCAGGAGCAGCCGGTGGCCTCCAAGCCCGACTCGCAGGACCTCTGCTTCCTCGCCGGCACCGGCCGCGCCGCATTTCTCGCCCGCCACGGCGGCGCGCGCGAGCGCGCGGGGGAGATCGTCGACCGCGGCGGGCGCGTGCTCGGCCGCCACCGCGGCCACCACGGTTTCACCGTCGGCCAGCGCAAGGGGATCGGCATCGCCGCGCCCGAGCCGCTCTACGTGCTCGCCACCGACGCGCGCGCCAACACGGTGACCGTCGGTGCGCGCGCGGACCTGCTCACGTACGAGGTGCAGGTGCGCGGCGCGCGGCTGCACCGCCCGCCCGGCGAGGTCGACGCGGTGCGCCTGCGCTACCGCTCGCGGCCGCTGCCCTGCACGGTCGCCGAGCAGGAGAGCGGGCGGGTGACGCTGCACCTGCACGAGCCGGTCGACGGCGCCGCGCCGGGCCAGACCGCGTGCCTGTACTCAGGGGACGTGGTCGTGGGGTCCGGGACGATCGCGTAGGGGCGAACATCAACGGCGGCTGGGTAGGAGGGTGTCCGGAGCGGCCGGGCGAGCACGGATAACGTGACACTCGAGGCCACTCGGGAAGGCGCGTGTCACGTTACGCCGACGCGCTCGACGCGTTCGCCTCCGGCTGGCTGTTCATGGCGGTCACCGCGGTGCTGGCCGGGCTCGCTCTGCTGCCGATGGCCCGTGGGCGGCTCGTCCATAGACTGGTTGTGTGACGTCAGACGAGATCCGCGAGACCTTCCTGAGCTTCTACGAGGCCAACGACCACCGGCGCACGCCGTCGGCGTCCCTCGTCCCGGCCCAGCACGATCCGTCCGTCCTGCTCACCACCGCGGGCATGCACCCGCTCATGCCCTACTTCCTCGGCCACGAGCAGCCGCCGCACCACCGGCTCACCACCTGCCAGAAGTGCTTCCGCACGGTCGACATCGACATCGTCGGCTCGACCGCTCGCCACAACACGTTCTTCGAGATGCTCGGCAACTTCTCGTTCGGCGACTACTTCAAGCAGGGCGCCATCGAGTACGCGCTCGAGCTGTCGGTGAAGGGCTTCGGCCTCGACTTCGACCGCATCTGGGTCACGGTCTTCGAGGGCGACGACGAGCTCGGCCTCGGTCCCGACGAGGAGGCGATCGAGGCGTGGGTGGCGGCGGGCTTCCCGCGCGAGCGCATCGTGGCCTGCAACCGCGACGAGAACTTCTGGCAGGCCGGCCCGACCGGTCCCTGCGGGCCGTGCTCGGAGCTCTACTACGACCGCGGGGTCGAGTACGGCAAGGAGGACGACCTCCCGGGCCAGGAGAACGAGCGCTTCCTTGAGTACTGGAACCTCGTCTTCATGCAGTTCAAGCAGGATCCGGTCAACACGCTGACGCCGCTGCCGAAGCAGAACATCGACACCGGGCTCGGGCTCGGGCGCCTCGCCGCGATCCTCCAGGACAAGCCGTCGGTCTTCGAGACCGACCAGTTCTGGCCGCTGATCGAGCTTGGCCAGGAGCTGAGCGGGAAGCGCTACGGCGAGACGTTCGACGTGGACCGCGCGCTGCGCATCCTCGCCGACCACTCTCGCGGCGCCTCGTTCCTCGTCGCCGACGGCGTTGTGCCCTCCAACGAGGACCGCGGCTACGTCCTGCGCCGGCTGATGCGGCGGGCGATCCTCCAGGGCCGCCGGATCGGGATCGAGCCGGGCTTCATGCCGCGCTTCGCCGAGGCCGTGCGCACGACGATGGGCGCGGCCTACCCAGAGCTGGGCCAGCAGGCGGACACGATCGACATGTGGCTCGCGCGTGAGGAGGAGGCGTTCGGCCAGACGCTCGAGCAGGGGACGCGCATCCTCGACGACCACGTGGCGCGGGCGAAGGAAGCCGGCGACGAGGGCATCGGCGCGGCCGAGGCCTTCCAGCTCCACGACACCTACGGCTTCCCGTTCGACCTCACGCTCGAGCTGGCGGCGGAGCAGGGCCTGGGCGTGGACTCGGCCGGCTTCGAGAACCTGATGGAGGAGCAGCGGACGCGGGCACGCGCGAGCGCCGGGCGCGGCGGCCGCGACGAGGACCGCGAGCGCGCGCGGGTGTTCGCCGACGCCGCGGGCTTCGACACGACCTTCACCGGCTACGAGACCGTCGAGCAGGCGACGGCGGTCGGGGCCGTCGACACTCAGAACGGGCGGCTGCTGGTCAAGCTCGTCGAGTCGCCGTTCTACGCGACCGGCGGCGGGCAGGTCCACGACGCCGGCGAGGTCCGCTGCGAGTCGGGGGACTGCGCCGCGAGCGTCACCGACGTGCTGCGCCTCGGCGACGACCAGGTACTGGTGCTCGAGCCGGGGGCGGGGGAGCTGCACGAGGGCGAGCGCGTGGTCGCGCGGGTGGACCGCACGGCGCGCCGCGCGACCGAGTGCAACCACACCGCCACGCACCTCCTGCACGCGGCGCTGCGCGAGCGCCTCGGCACGCACGTGCGCCAGGCCGGCTCCTACGTCGGGCCCGACAAGCTGCGCTTCGACTTCACGCACGGCGCCCCGCTGGCGGCGGAGGACGTGCGGGCGGTGGAGGACCGCGTCAACGAGATGGTCCTCGGCAACCAGCCCGTGCGCGCGCTCACCACAACGCTCGACGAGGCTCGCGGCCTCGGCGCGATGGCGCTGTTCGGCGAGAAGTACGGCGACGTGGTGCGGATGGTCGAGGTCGGGGACGGTCACTGGTCGCGCGAGCTCTGCGGCGGCACCCACGTGCGCGCGACCGCCGAGATCGGCGCCTTCAAGCTGACCACGGAGACCTCGAGCGCGGCCAACGTGCGCCGCATCGAGGCGATCACCGGCCCGGTGGCGATCGAGGAGCTGCGCCGCAGCGACCGCATCCTCGCGGAGACCGCGCGCGTCCTGCGCACCCAGCCCCACCAGGTCGCCGAGGTCGCCGCCGAGCGCGAGGGCAAGCGGCGCGAGCTCGAGAAGGGAGCCACGATCGCCGCCCCGGTCGACGCCGGCTACGACGAGGTGCACGACGTCGACGGCGTGAAGGTCGTGGTCGAGATGAAGGACGTCGCGAACCCGAAGCTGCTCGCGGAGATCGCGGACCGCATCAAGGGCAAGCTCGGCGACCCCTCGGTGATCGTGCTCGGCACGAGAGGGGAGGGGCGCGTGAACCTGCTGGTCGCCGCCACGCCGGCCGCGATCGCCCGCGGCGTCAAGGCCGGGGACATCGTCAAGGCCGCCGCCCAGGTCGTGGGCGGGGGCGGCGGCGGGCGCGACAACATGGCGCAGGCCGGCGGTCGCGACCCTGACAAGCTGCCCGACGCGCTCAAGTCGGCAGAACAGGCCATCCGCCAAATCCTGGCTTGAGCGACGGCCGCGTCGTCGCGCTCGACTACGGCAGCGCCCGCTGTGGCGTCGCCGTGTCGGACCCGACGCGCACGCTCGCCACGCCGGTCGAGCCGGTTCTCGCGCCTGCGACCCGCCGCGGCTTCGGCCGCCTGGTGGCGCGGATCGGCGAGTTGGAGGCAGAGGTCGTCGTGGTCGGCCTGCCGCTCTCGCTCTCCGGCCGCGACTCCGATCAGACGAGGGAGACCCGCGCATTCGTCCAGCGGTTGAGGGATCGGCTCAACCTGCCGATTGAGGTCTACGACGAACGCTTCACCACGAAGCTGGCGCACCGATCCGGGGGTGCGACGGCTGAGGATTCCCGTGCCGCCGCCGTGCTCCTCGAGGGCTGGCTCACACGCGAACGCTCAGCCGCCGGGGCTCCCGGGCCGATAAGGCCCCAGGCCGGGAACCCCGATGAACCCAATCCAGACAACACCGCCGCAGAACCCTGACGTCGACGAGGCGGCCGGTCACGACGACCCGCTCGACAACCTCCTCACGCAGATCATCAACGGGTTCTTCGTCCTGACGGACGGCCAGGGCGCTGTCTCGAAGTGGAGCGAGCCCGCCGAGCTGCTGTTCGGGCTCGACGCGTCCGAGGTGCTGGGCAAGAGCCTGTTCGACACGCTCGTCGACCACGCGCCCCCCGAGGCCGAGGCGTGGAAGCGCTTCCTCGAGAGCGGCGAGGCCCCTCGGACCGCCGCGTCGCAGCCCGTCAGCGCGATCTACGCGGTCGACAAGCGTTCGTTCCCGCTCGAGATGGTCTTCATCCCGGTCAAGCTCGACGAGGGCTTCGACTTCTCGCTCTTCCTCGAGGACCTCTCCTTCGAGCTGCCGCGCAACCTGATGCTGATGCGCATGCGCCAGCAGCATCCGGTCGTGGTGCGCGCGATGCGCCAGTCGCTCGAGGCCGAGCCGCAGCCGTGGGACGGCTGGCGCACGGCCGGCACGCTCGTCGCGTTCCGCCCGACCCAGCCGACGCCGTGGGTCGAGGAGGCGCTGGCCGCCCGCGAGGCCGCGCGCGCCGAATCCGACATCGAGGGCGAGGAGCGCCTCGATCCCGACCCCGGCATCCAGGGCGACTCGATCGCCGACCTCGACGACGCCGCCGCCGTCGTCGCGCGCCTGCTGTCCGCGTTGGAGCGCATCGAGGATCTGGAGAAGACCGCCGCCGACCTCCCCGTCGCGCTCGAGGAGGCCCGCCGCGAGGCGCAGGCCAGCCGCGACCGCGCCGAGCAGGCCGAGCAGAAGGTCAACGAGGCCCGCGAGCAGCTCGAGCGCGTCCGCGACGAGATGCCGGCGGCCGAGGACCCCGCCGAGCGCAGGGAGCTGCTGGAGCGCATCAGCCGCCTCGAGGCGAGCTTGGCCGAGGAGTCCTCCGCCCAGGGCGAGGAGCTGCTCGAGCGCATCACCCAGCTGGAGGCGACGCTCGCGGAGGCTGCGCAGGACGAGGCTCTCCAGGAGCGGATCGGCCAGCTCGAGACCAGCCTGGCCGAAGCGACGTCGTCCGCGCAGGGCGAGGAGCTGCTGGAGCGCATCCGCGGGCTCGAGGCGAGCCTGGCCGAGGCAGCGTCGTCCGCCGAGGGCGATGAGCTGCTCGAGCGCATCGCCCAGCTCGAGGCGAGCCTCGCGGAGGCGTCGTCCTCCGCGGGCCAGGAGCTGCTGGAGCGCATCAGCGGGCTCGAGACCAGCCTGGCCGAAGCGACGTCGTCCGCGCAGGGCGAGGAGCTGCTG
>JBDTMF010000103.1:0-14868 GCA_039934455.1 Solirubrobacteraceae bacterium | reverse complement strand
CCGGCCACGAGCCACACGTCCAGCTTCGCGGTGCGCGCGGGCGTGCTGCGGGCCGACCTGCGGCTGCACCGGACCGCCCCCCGCTGCAGCGGGGCGTGGGATCACGCCCTGGCGCTCGCGTACCAGGGCCGGGCGCCCTACGGGCCGCTGGAGCTGGTCTCGGAGCTCGCGGGCCGCGGCGGCGCGGCGCTGGAACGGCGGGCGAAGGTCACCGCCTGGCGGATCTCGCTCACCGCGCAGGCGCTCGCCCGCCGTCGCTCGGGCCGCCTGCTCGTCGCCCCTCGGCCCGCGCTCGCCACCCACATGGAGACCGGGGTGATGGCCCTCGGGACCGACTGGGAGGCCGAGCACGACGCTGCGCTGCAGTGGGCCACAGGCGCGCTCCCGCCCCCCTGAGTGGGCCATCCGTCCAGGTTATGGACGCTGCGGGCAAGCCCGCGCCGGAGTTGCCGATGGACTGAGCACAGGGGCGTAGGAAGCCCGTCCACGACAAAGGCAAACCCGTCGCAAGACGGGGACGCAAAGCCACGGGACCCCCAGGGGTCGGCCGGGCTGCCGAAGGGGGTGCAGAGCACGTGCGGGGGCGAATTTGCGCACTGCTTTCAATTGCCGGGGCGCTTGCGCTACCGGGGGCTGCCATGGCATCGATGCCGTCAGCCGGCCACGTACGCGTGGCCATCGACAACGCCGTCACGGATGCTGACTTCACGCACACGGCGGCCCGCAGCAACGTCGTCATCCTGCAGGAGTGGGAGAAGGCCAAGCTTCACTCCCTCAAGGCTGCCAATCCGGCGATGAAGGTCCTGATGTACAAGAACCTCTCGTCGATGATGGACGCCACCGAGAACGGCAACGCCGGCACCGGCGTGACCATGCAGGAGGCGGCGGTCCATCCGGACTGGTTCCTGCTCGACACGAGCGACCATCAGCGCTTCAACTTCTGGGGCTACGGCTACCTGTGGGCGGCCGACATCGGCAACCGCTCCTACCAGGACGCCTGGGCCGCCAACGTCGGGGCCAAGCTGCGCGAGGACAGCTGGGACGGCGTCTTCGTCGACGACACCAACCCGACCATGCAGTACCACTACGACGTCGACCAGGTGGCCAAGTACCCGTCCGACGCGACCTACAGCGCCGCGACCGGCTCGGCCCTCCGCGTCATCGGCCCGCTGCTGAAGGCGCAGGGCAAGCTCGTCATCCCGAACTTCGGCGCGTGGCGCAACTACCGAGAGGCCGTCAGCAGTTGGCTGCCGTACGTCTCCGGCGGCATGGAGGAGCAGTTCACCAAGTGGGGCAACGATCCCTCGACCGGCTATATGACCGGCTCGGACTGGGACAGCCAGCTCGCCGTGCTCAAGGAGACGCAGGCGGCCGGCAAGTACTCGCTGATCGTCTCGCACTCCACCTCGCAGGACGCCGGCGCGGCCCGCTACGGCTGGGCCACGACGCTGCTGGCGGGGACCGGGAAGGCGTCCTTCGCCCTCGCCGAGGACTACCACGGCGAGAGCTGGTTCCCCGAGTACGACTACGACCTCGGCAAGGCCGTCGGCGTCGAGACCAAGCTCTCCAGCGGCGTGCACAAGCGGGTCTTCGAGCGCGGCATCGTGCTCGTCAACCCGACCCTCGGCAGCGTGCCGGTGAGCTTCGGCAGCCGCTACCGCGGGTCCGGCCTGAGCCTGCGGAGCTCGACCACGATGGCCCCGCACACGGGCCTCATCCTCCTCAGGGGGGCCGCTACGGCAAACCCTCCGGTCGCCGCCGGTGCAGCACCGGCGGCCGCTCCCGCTCACGCCCCGGCCGCGGGCATGCAGCTCGCCGCTCAGCCGGTCGCTCCGTCCATCGCCCCGCTCGCGTCGAGGTCCACCGTTCGCCCGGACGGGCGGGTCGTCGTACGCGTACGCGTGCGCTGCCGCTCCGCACAGCGCTGCCATCGTGTCGTGCGCGTCGTGCTCGGTCACAGCGCCGTCGTCGGGCGTCGCAAGGTGACCGTGCCCGCGCGGCGCAGCGCTCGCGTGGCCATCAAGCTCAACGCCCGCGGGCGGAACGCGCTCGCGCAGGGCAAGCGGCTCAGGACGCTGGTCCGGGCCCCCGTCTGAGCGCCAGGTAGAGACGCTCGTAGGCGTCGACCATCGCCTCGCCCGAGTAGCGGGCGGCGACCACCTCCCGCCCCCGCGCGCCCATCTCGGCGCGCCTGCGCGGGTCGGCCATCAGCTCCACGATGCCGGTGGCCAGCGCAGCCGCGTCGGCTTCGGGCACGATCGCCGCGGCGCCCGCGTCGCGCAGGTCGCGCATCCCCTCCACCGGGGTGCTGAGCACGGGCGTGCCCGCCGCGAGCGCTTCGAGCGCCACCAGCGGCAGGCCCTCCCAGTCGGAGGACAGGACCACGAGGTCGGCGCGCGCGGCGACGGCGGGCACGTCACGGCGCATGCCGGTGAAGGCCAGCCGGCCGTCGAGCCCGAGGGCGTGCGCCTGCGCGGTCAGCTCCGCCCGCAGAGGGCCGTCGCCGACCACGAGGAAGCGCAGGTCGGGCCGGCTCGCGGCGGCCTGAGCCGCCGCGACGAGGAAGCGGGCGTGATTCTTCTGGGCGGCGAGGCGGCCGATGATGGCGACGACCGGTGCGCCGTCAAGGCCCAGCTCCGCGTCCAGCCCGGCGACCGCCGCCGGCTCGGCCGGCGCGACGGCGACGCTGTTGACCACGACGTGCAGCGCACCGCCGGGCAGCCCGGCTTCGCGCAGGCCCGAGGCGAGGTCCTCGGAGACGCACGCGACGGCGTCGACGCCGCGGAGCAGGAAGGCGGCGGCGCGGTATTCGGCGCGAAGCACGCCGTGGAACGTCGCCAGCACGGGCGGCCGGCGGGGGCCGCGGCCGATCCGGGCCGCGGCCGCCGCCACGCCCGAGAGCCGGGGATTGTGGACGTGGACGATGTCCGGCCGGGTGCGCCGCACCGCGGCCGCCAGGCTCGCGACGTCGCTGACGACGCCGACCGGAGAGCGCGCGCGGTAGGTGACCACGATGCGATGCAATGGCACGCCGTCGAGCTCGGGCTCGAGCGCGCCGGCCGGCCCCCACAGGACCACCTCGTGACCGCGCTGCGGCAGCGCATGGGCCAGCGCGAGCACGACGCGCTCGGCGCCGCCCACGTCGGTGCCGGGCGTGACGAGCAGCACCCGCATCAGGCGAGCAGGGTCTCGTAGAGCGCGAGTGTGCGCGCGACCATCGCCGGCGCGCCGCCCGTCGCCTCGACGCGGCTGCGGGCGGCCGCGATCTGCATCTCGGCGAGCCTGCTGTCGTCGAGCAGCCGCCCGATCGCCTCGGCGAGCTGTGCCGGATCCCCGGGCGCGACCAGCAGGGCGGTGCCCGGCGGCGCGAGCTCCGGGATGCCGCCGACCCGCGTGACGACGGCGGGCACGCCGGCCGTCATCGCCTCGAGCAGCGCGAGCGGCGCGTTCTCCATGTAGGAGGGCACGACGAGCACCGCGAGCCGTGCCAGCGCCCCGCGTGCCGGGACGCGGCCGGGGAAGCTCACGGCGCCGTTGAGCCCCAGCCCGTGGGCCTGGGCCTGCAGCGCGGCGGCGAGTGGGCCGTCGCCGAACAGCGCGAAGCGGGTCTGCGGCCGCGCCGGGGCCAGCAGCGCGACGGCGTCGAGGAACACCTCGAGCCCCTTGACCGGCGTGAAGCTCGCGAGCGTGCCGACGAGCTCGCCGCGCTGCTCGAGCAGCGCGTCGAGCGCGACGCCGTTGGCGATCACCGTGATCCGCTCCGCGGGCCAGCCGAGCCGCGTCACGAGCTCGTCCTTCACCGCGCGCGACACGGTGATGATCGCGTCGGCGCGGCGCGCGAGCAGCGCGTCGATCCCGCGGTAGGCGAGCCGCGCGCGCAGGCCGGGGCGCGCCGGTCCGGCCGGCGGCGGCAGGTAGGGCTCGGGCAGCCCGTGGACCGTGTAGACGCGGCGCGCGCCGGCGGGCGGCAGTACGCGGATCCACAGGCCGGCGCGTCGGTCCTGGCCGTGGACGACGTCGACGCCTGCGAGCGCGCGGCGCACTCGGCGGGCGCCCCCGACGTCGAGCTGATGGCGCAGCGGCGCGAGCACCACGGAGGCCCCCTCCGCCTCGGCCCGGTCGGCGACCGCGCGGGTGGCGCACACGACGCGGACCTCGACGCCGGCGGCGGCCAGCCCGCCGGCCAGCGTGATCGTGTGCTCGACCGGGCCGCCCGAGTCGAGTGTGCTGACGAGACCGACCTTCATGCCACGGCGGCAGGGCGCCACGCGCCTGCGCGCGACGCGCTCGCCGCGGGGGCGGCTCTCGGCACCCCGCCGACCACCGCGGCGAGCGCGCCGAGCAGCCAGAACGGCGTGGTGAGCTGCTCGCTCAGGAACACGCCGGCGACGATCGCCACCAGTAGCGACGCCTGCATCGCAGTGGCCATCCGGCGCCCGTCGACGTCATCCTCCCCGACCGCTCGCCGCCGGGCGCGCCCGATCAGCCGCCAGGCCGACCCGAGGAGCCCCGCGAAGGCCAGCAGCCCGAGCGCACCGGTCTCGGCGAGCATGCTCAGGTAGGAGTTGTGGACGACCGGCTTCTTGAGCACGAGCGGGTTGTTGCGCACGTAGGCCGGCGCCTCGATCCCGAAGCGGCCGGGCCCCACCCCGGTCAGCGGCCGGTCCTCCGCCATCCGGAGCGCGGCCGACCACAGCGCCTGGCGCGCGGTCACGTTCTTCGCGCTGATGTTGTTCTTCTGCTCGAGCCGGTCGTGCAGCAGCGGCGCCCACACCGCGAACGCGAGCGCGCCCACGCTGAGGAGCCCGGCGACGGCGAGCACGAGCCCGCCGATCGGGACGCGGCGGGTGGCGATCGCCCACGGCGCGAGCGCGGCCAGGCCGACGAGCGCCCCGCGCGAGAGCGTCGCCAGCGTGGCGCTCAGCAACAGCACGAAGCAGGTCCCCCACAGCACGCGGCGGCGGCGGTCGCTGCCGGCCAGATAGGCGGCGAGCGGGACCACGCAGACCATCAGGTAGGCGAAGTCGTTCGGGTCCGAGATCGGCCCGGCAGCGCGGTCGAGCCCGATGACGACGAAGCCGTAGAGGCCCCATCCTGCCGCGAGCGTGCTCGACAGGACGATGACGCGAACGATCCGCCGCACGTCTCGCGCGCTGTGGGCGAGCTGCAGGACGAGGAAGAAGAACACGATGAACAACCCGTAGCGCAGCGAGTCGAAGACGCCTTCCGCCGGGTCGGGCGAGAGCAGCAGCGAGAGCCCGACGGCGAAGCCCAGCAGCCCGGTCCAGGCGAGCGCCGGGCTCACGCGCAGCGGGTCGCTGCGCACCAGCGCGCGCACGACCCAGGCGCCGAACAGCAGCACGCCGAGGAGCTTGACAACGGAGATCGACTCGGTCGGATAGGCCAGCAGCCCTTCCCAGGGAAGCGCGGCCACGAGCACGAGCAGCAGCGCCTCGGCTCGCACGAGCATGAGCAGCAGCAGCAGCGCGACCCCGGCGACCGCGAGCGCGAGGAACGGATGGCTCGAGGCGGCGAGACCGAGTACCACCGCGACGGGTGCTCCTGCGAGGAAGGCCAGGCGGCTGTCGAGCAGCCGTCCCGTCAACTAGACCTGCTCCACCGGTGGCCCGGACGGGCGCCGGGCGGTGGGCGCGGGCCGCTTCGCCACCGGGCCTGTCACGGACTCCTCGGGCGGAGGGGTGGTGGTGACCAGCGGCACCCTCGCGAGCGGGTCCGTCGGCACGCCGTTGGAGTCATAGCGGTAGTAGCCGCCGGTCTCGAGGTCGTCGTCGCCGGCCTTGTTGAGGATCACGCCGAGCAGCTTGCTGTCGACGAGCGCGAGGCGGTCGAGCGCGGCCTGGAAGCTCGCGGGCCGCTGCGTCCCGGCCGTGGCCAGGAGGATCACGCCGTCGGTGAGCGGCGCCACCAGACGCGCGTCGCTGACCGGCAGGACCGGTGGGGTGTCGATGAGGATCAGCGCCTTGCGCCGCCGCAGCGCCTTGATCACGCTCGGGAGGCGGATGTGGAGCATCTCGGTCGGGTCCGGCGGCACCGGGCCGCTGGTGATGACCCACAGGCCGGAGCCGGCGGGCTTGAGCTCGGGCTTGCGGCCGAGGGCCAGCACCGTCGAAAGGCCGGTGCTGTTGTCCAGCCCGAAGATCTCGTGCTGGCGCGGCCGGCGCAGGTCGGCGTCGAGCACGATCGTCGGGATACCGATGTTGGCGAACGCGACGGCCAGGTTGGCCACGACCGTCGACTTGCCCTGCTCGGGCTCGGGGCTCGTGATCTCGATCACGCGCGTGGTCTCGTCCATCAGGAACTCGAGGTTGGTGCGCAGCGCGCGGTAGCTCTCCTGCAGGTCGACGGCGCCCTTCTCACCCCAGACCAGCGCCGTGCGGCCCCGCGAGAGCCCACGCTGGCGCTGCAGCCGGCCGAGCACCGGGGCCGGCGTGTGGCGGGCCACATCGGCGGCGGTGTCGATCCGGCGGCGGAACTGCTCGAGCGCGAGCGCGAGCAGGCAGCCCGCGAACAGGCCGAGGACGGCGGCGACGCCGAACAGCAGCGGCGGGCGCGGCTGGATCGGGGAGAACTGCGGCGAGGCCGGGTCGACCAGCGTGGCCACGACCAGCTTGTTGCCGGAGATCGAGTCGCCGAACGCCTTCGTGGTCGCCTCCGCGGCCACGGCCGCGTCGCGCGGGTTCGTCGAGCGCGCGGTGATGCGCAGGATGCCGGTGCCCGCGTCGGTCGACGTGTCGATGTCGGCCCTCAGGTTGTGGCCGAGCCCCGCCTCGGCGCGCGCGAGGTTGACGCTCGACTTGGCGGTTTCGGCGTAGGTGCTCAGCAGCGCCGACAGGCTGTCCGAGGCGACCAGCCCCTGGCCCTGCTGGACGTCCGGCGTGAGCGCCAGGACCGCGGTCGACTCGTACTTGGTGGGCCGCGACAGGATCCCCGGCGCGCTGGCGAGCAGCGTCATCGCGAGCACACCGAGGGCCACCCAGCGGCGCTTCCAGACCAGCGCGAGGATGTCCCTCAGTTCCATGGGCCTCCGATCTTACGACCGGCCGCGGCGGCCGTCGCCGGTTGCATACGCGCGACCGCGGGCCTGTCGAGCACCTGCTCGTAGAGCGCGAGCCACTCTGCGCCCGCCCGCGCCGCCCCGAAGGCGGCGCCGCGCGAGCGCTGGTCGGCGAGCAGCTCGTCGCGCAGCTCCGGCGAGGCGAGGATCGAGCGCGCAAGGGCGATCGCGGCGGCCTCGTCGGCGCAGATCTGCCGCGGGCCGACGACCTCGCGGTTGGCCGCGATGTCGGAGGCGACCACGACGACGTCGCGCGCGAAGGCCTCGAGCAGCGCGAGCGACTGGCCGTCCCAGGCCGACCAGTGCAGGTAGACGGTGGCCTCGCCCAGGCGCTCGAGCGCCTCGGCACGCGGGAGCCAGCCCGTCACGGGGATGCCGGCTTCGCGCACCGGAGCGTCGTCCTCGCCGCCGCCGCCGATCCAGCTGACCCGCGCGTCGCGGGCGAGCGCCGACAGGATGCGCGCGGTGGCCGCGGGCTGGCGCGCGGCGGTGACCCGGCCCATCGCGACGACGACGGGCTCGGCGCGCTCAGGCGCCGCGCCCGACCGGTCGCCGTCGAGCTCCGGGATCCCGTTGCGGGCGACGGCGACGCGCGGCGCGTGCAGGCCGCGGCGCGCGAGTTCCGCCTCCGCCTCCGACACCGCGCCGAGCAGTGCGCTGCGGCGCGCGACGAGCGCTTCGACGGCGCGCGCCGCCGCGGCGGCCGGGCGGGCGACGCCCTTGCGTGCGAAGGCCAGGCCGTGCGGGGTGTAGATCAGCGGCACGCCGCGGGGCAGGGCGAGCGCCCCGACCGCACCGGCGAAGGAGGAGTGCAGATGCACGACGTCCGGCCGCCGCTCCCGAACGAGCCGGCGCAGCACCCGGCCGACGGCGATCTGCGCGCGCGGCGAGCGCCGAGTCCAGTGCAGCGGCACCAGCTCGACGCCGCCCGTCGCGAGCTCGGCGAGATCCGCGGGGGTCACAGGCCGATCGGCGTAGGCAAGCGTGACGGCGTGGCCGTTGGCCGCCTGGTGGGCGGCGAGGCCGCGGACGACCTGCAGCGTTCCCGCCCAGGACGCCTCCGTGACATGAAGGATCTGCACCGCTCAGTACGCGCCGCGCCCTGACAGCACGGCCGGCACCGTGGCGAGCAGGATCTCGAGGTCGCGCGCCAGCGACCATCCCGCGACGTACTGATAGTCGAGCATCACCCGCTCCTCGAGCGGGATGTGGGAGCGGCCCAGGATCTGCCACGGCCCGGTCAGGCCGGGACGGAGGTCGAGCCGGCGGCCCTGCCAGGGCTCGGTCAGCGCGTCGATCTCGACGGCGACGATCGGCCGCGGCCCGACGAGGCTCATGTCGCCGCGCACGACGTTGAGCAGCTGCGGCGCCTCGTCGAGCGAGAAGCGGCGGATGAACCGGCCGACGCGCGTGATGCGGTCGTCGGCGGCGACCTTCACCAGACGGCCGGGAGCGCGGAGCTCGACCTCGGCCTCGGGCACCATCGAGCGGAACTTGAACAGCCGGAAGAGCTTGCCACCGCGTCCCGGACGGCGCTGCGCGAACAGGACGGGTCCCTTCGAGTCGAGCTTGATCGCGATCGCGATGACGGCCAGCAGCGGCGCGAGGACCAGCAGCCCCATCGTCGCGCCCACGACGTCGAGCATGCGCTTCGCGATGCGCGAGGTCCGGGCGAGCCGCGCCGGCCCGATCGAGAGCAGCGGCAGGTCGCCGAGCTGGTCGAGGACGCGCGCGCCGTGGAGGAAGTCGAACAGCCGCGGCACGATGTCGACGGTCACGCCCGCGTCGCGGCTCACCCGGATGCACTGCAGCAGCTCCTCGTGCCCCGCGCGCGAGAAGGCGATGATCACGCGATCGACGGCGCCGGTGGCGAGGATGCGATCGAGGTCCTCGAGCATGCCCAGCCGCGGCATCCCGACGCTGCCGACCTCTTGCTCCTCGTTGTCGAGGTAGCCGACGACGTCGAGGCCGACCTCGTCGTGCGCGCGCAGCCGCTGGCTCACGCGGCGAGCGACCTCGCCGGAGCCGATCATCAGCGTGCGCTCCCGCAGCTGCGTGGCGCGATGCGCCCAGGCGCGGACGCTGGCGCGGGCGAGAGCCGCCGTGAAGCCGGTGACGGCCGATGCTCCGAGTGCCGCGCCGGCCGGGTGGCTGAGGCCGACAAGCTCGATCGCGCCATAGACGACCCATGACAGGGTGAGCGTGGAGAGCGCGAGCTTCGGGGTCTCGGTGATCCCGCTCGCCCAGGTGCGGAGATCCTCGGACGCGTAGAGCCCGCAGATGAACGCGGACGCGGGCCAAGCGAGGGCCAGCCCGGCGATCAGCAGCGCGCCCTCGCGCATCGAGGCGCCGGCGGCCAGGCCGAGCACGACCGCGCCGACCACGGCGGCGGCGACGTCCGCCGAGACCAGCATCCGCCTCAGGAAGTCGTGGCGGCTGCTCCGCCGCCGGCGGCCGAGCGGGACGTCATGCTCGAGCTCTCGCGCGACGCCGAGCGGTGTTGCGGTGTCTGCGCTTGTCGCGTTCATGCCGTCCACAAATGCGTCCTTGCCTGCGTCATGGAACGTTCTCTATCCAATCCTGCCCCGTGGGGGCCGCCGCACGCTTGTACATCTGTCCAATGGAGCGCCCTGGCGTAGAGTCCGCGCGACGACGCCGCGACGCCTGTCGCATGAAGGGCGGCCTCGGAGCCGCGGGCAAGCCGCTGCAGCTCCACATTTTCTGCGTGCACCGCCATTCAGTCCAACTCCCGACGATTCATGTTCAGTCCCGGCATCCCTACCTCCGCCTCGTCTGCCCTCAACTCGTGCAAGCCAATCTCGCTTGAGGCCTTGGGCATGACCGCTCCCGTTCCGTGGGTGCCGTCGACCGCACGCTCGATCGTGCGGTTTCCGGCTCTAGGTATGTAACCACGGAGTGCGCCAAACGT
Organism: Solirubrobacteraceae bacterium; assembly: GCA_039934455.1. Taxonomy (GTDB): domain Bacteria; phylum Actinomycetota; class Thermoleophilia; order Solirubrobacterales; family Solirubrobacteraceae; genus DASQFQ01. The sequence goes on along the minus strand of JBDTMF010000103.1, from coordinate 4,864 downwards.
TGGCTCGTATGTTCGTCGAGAAGGCCGCGAACTGGCCGCTGGCCTTGCCTGCGGCCGTCACTGTCACGCTCGCCTTCCGGGCGGGCGGGTTCTTTGCCGGCACCGTAGGGCTGACGGCCGGCCTGTTGTGCCTCCTGCTCGTCGCGCGGGTGACGCTGGCTGAGCGTCCCTTTGCCGGCTGGAGTGCCGCGCTCGCCGTCACCACCGGCGTGCTGGCCCTTTTCTGCGTGTGGACCCTAGCGTCCTCGGGCTGGTCGGATGCGCCCGCCCGCGCCATGACCGAGTTCGACCGCGCGCTGCTGTACCTCCTGGTGCTCGCGTTCATGGGGCTGCACGCGCGCGGCCCGGGACATCTGGCGGCGCTGCTGCGCTGGGTCGGCCTGGCGATCGCGGTCACCTGCGCGGCGGCGCTGGCCACCCGCCTGCTCCCAGCGACCTTCCCGACCACCGCGGGCGTCAACGTCTCGCGGCTCGCGTTCCCGCTCACCTACTGGAACGCCATGGGCGTCTTCTGCGGGCTCGGCGCGATCCTGCTCGCCCACCTCACGGTGTCCGAGCGCGAACCAGCGGGTGTTCGCGTCGCCGCGGCGGCCGGGCTGCCGATCGTCGCGGTCGCCCTCTACTTCACGTTCTCGCGCGGCGGCATCGCCGCCTGCATCGCCGGTCTGGTCCTCTACCTGGCGCTCGCGCATCCGCGCGGGCTGATCGGCGCGCTGCCGGCGGTCGGGCTCCCGGTCGCCTTTGTCCTGCAGCGCGCCTACAGCGCCGACCTGCTCGCCAGCGAGGACCTCGCGAGGGCGGCCGCGCGCGAGGAGGGACGGACCCTGCTCGTCTGGGTGATCGTGAGCGTCATGGCCGCCGCGGCGCTGCGGGCGCTCGCGCTGCGGGTGGACCGGCGCACGGCCGCGATCCCGGTCGGCGCGCGCACGCGCAGGCTGACCTTCGTGGCGGCCGGCGCCGTCGCGGTGCTCGCGCTGGCGCTCTCGGCGGTCGCGTTCGACCTGCCCGATCGCGTGGACAGGCTCTACACCCAGTTCGTCGACCCGGAGAAGCCCAAGGACACCGGCGACCTGCGGACGAGGCTGACCGACGTCAACAACAACGGCCGCCTCGACATCTGGCACGTCGCGCTCGCCGCCGCCCACGACCATCCCTGGCGCGGCGTTGGCGCGGGCACCTATCAGCTGCGCTGGGACGAGGGCCGGCCGAAGCCGCCCACGCGGGTGGTCGACGGGCACTCCGTCTACTACGAGGTGCGGGCCGAGCTCGGCTGGATCGGCATCCTCCTGCTCGCGATCCCGCTCGCGATCCCGCTGGTGGTCGCCGCCACTCGGTTGCGGGGCCCGAACCGGCACGTGTACGCCGCCTTCATCGCCGCCGGGATCGCTCTGCTCGTCCACGCGAACGTGGACTGGGACTGGGAGATGCCGGTGCTCTTCATCTGGTTCTTCGGCGCGGGCGGGGTGGTCCTCGCCACGCCCGCCGGCGCCGGCCGCAGCCTGCCCGCGCCGCGCCGGCTGACGCGGCTGGTCGCCGGCCTCGCCTGCCTGCTGCTGGCGCTCGCCCCGGTGACGGTGGCGCTCTCGCAGCTGCGGCTCAACCGCAGCGTGGAGGCGTTCCAGCGCGGCGACTGCGCGACGGCGACGGACGCGGCGCTGAGCAGCCTGGACCTGTTGTCCGTGCAGGCGGAGGCGTTCGAGATCCTGGGCTGGTGCGACGCGCGCGCCGGGCAGCCCGGGCTGGCGGTCGACGCGATGCGCGCCGCCCGGCAGCGCGATCCCCACAACTGGCAGTACGCCTACGGGCTCGCCATCACCCAGGCCCTCGCGGGCGAGGACCCGCGCCCTGCAGCTCGGCTCGCCGTGCGCCTCAACCCGCTCGAGCCGCTTGCCCGCAAGCTCGACCGCGACATGGCCACCGGCAGCGCCCAGCGGCGCCGGACGCGGGCCGGCCGGTCCGCCATCCCCTCCGGTTAACGAGAAGAGGCGGGCCGGAGCCCGCCTCTCTCGAAACCGATCTGCCGGGAGCGCTCAGCGCTGCTCGCCGGTGCGGCGCCGGAGCACGAGGCCCGCGCTCAGGAGCGCGATGCCGCCGAGCAGCACCGGGACCGCGGCGAAGCCCGTGAACGGGAGCTTCGAGTTGTTGTTGTTGGCGCCGGCCTCGACCTGACGGGCGGGCTGGACCGCGTTGCCCGAGTTGCCGCTGGGCTTGTTGCCGCCGCCGTTCTGGTCCGACGGAAGGACGTTGTTGCCCGAGTCCTCGTCGCCGAGGACGTTGCCGCCGCCGGTCGGGGTGGACGAGGGGGTGGGCGTCGCGGTGCCGTACTGCGCGACGCTGGCGTTGTGCTGCCCTGACAGGCCCGAGACGGCGAGGCCGGCTCCAGCGGTGCTCAGCAGCATGCCGAGCACGAGCATGCTCAGGATGACGATTCGTGACTTCATCAGTTGTGCTCTCCTTGTTGTCCGCCTCCGTGCGGGCTGTGAGCTACGCGCGCGGACCCGCTGCTTGATCGCGTCCAGCTCGAGCGCGGTCGCCTCAGGGCGGTTCGCGCGGAGCTGGTCGATGACCGGCTGCAGGTCCGGCTGGAGGTCGTCGTAGTTGCTCATCACCACCTAATACGAACGAGCACGCCGATTCCTGATCGAAGATGTGATGGTGGCCCATCCTGGAGATCCCTCCACTCTTGTGTCGACCGCTGATCACCGCCTGGCGGCGTCCTCCGTCGGTCATGTGCCAGGGGCACATCTCCCTCCCTGCGTCCTTGCCAGACGGCGCCAGCGGCCGTCCAAGAGCGAATGGACCTCCAGGATGAACCGCTAGATGCGCGATGACGAGTTCGAGCGGCTCTACGAGGCCGAGGCGCAGGCACTCTTCGGCTTTCTCGCCTACCGCACCGGCGACCTGGCGCTGGCCGAGGACCTGCTGGCGGACACGTTCGAGCGGGCGCTGCGCGCGCGCCGCGGGTTCGACCGCCGCCGGGGCTCGTCCAAGACGTGGCTGTACGCGATCGCGCTGAACCTCCTGCGCGACAACGCGCGGCGCCGCGCCGCCGAGGGGCGTGCGCTCGAGCGTGCCAGGCCGCCTGCCGCCGACTGGTCGGCGCCCGGCGACGCGGTCGAGCACCGCGACGTCGTCCAGCGCGCGCTGGCCACGCTGAGCCCGGAGGAGCGCGAGGCGATCGCGCTGCGCTTCGGCGCCGAGCTGACGGTGCCGGAGATCGCCGAGGCGCTGGATGAGCCGCTGACCACGGTCGAGGGGCGCGTGTACCGCGCACTGCGCAAGCTCCGCGGCGAGCTCGCGGAGTAGGATGGGTAACGGACCGTGCTAGGCGGGGATGTAGCGGAGCCCTGAACCCGCAATCCGCTCTAGCGGGGCTGAATCCCCTCATCGAGGGGCAAGGTCCTCGGGGTCAGCGCGCCGTATGGGGCGTCGATGGCCGGGTCCCGCGCGATGTCGGCCCGTGAACCAGGTCAGGTCCGGAAGGAAGCAGCCTTAAGCGGTCACCGGCAGGCGATGCGGGGTCGCCCGACCGGAGCCACCAGCGGCGAACGCGTCCGAGGAACCTGCCTCGAAGGAGGGTGCACGGTCCGCTTTTCCCTCTCCCCGGCGACGCCGGGGAGGGCCGGGCCGGGCACTAGACTCGAACGTCGTGCCGCCCGCCTCCGCATCGCTCTACCGTCGCCACCGCCCGCGCTCGTTCGGCGACGTCGTGGGCCAGGAGCATGTGGTCCGCACGCTCTCCAACGCGATCGAGCAGGGCAAGGTCCACCACGCCTACCTGTTCGTCGGCTCGCGCGGCACCGGCAAGACCTCGATGGCGAAGATCCTCGCCGCGTCGCTGAACTGCGAGCAGGGCCCGACGGTCGCGCCGTGCGGGGTCTGCGAGTCGTGCGTGACGATCGCCTCGGCCAGCTCGCTCGATGTGATCGAGATGGACGCGGCGTCCAACAACTCCGTCGACGACATCCGCGACCTGCGCGAGAAGGTCGCCTACGCGCCGGTCTCCGGCCGCCACAAGGTCTACATCCTCGACGAGGCGCACATGCTTTCCACCGCGGCGTGGAACGCGTTCCTCAAGACGCTCGAGGAGCCGCCGCCGCACACGATCTTCGTGCTCGCGACGACCGAGGCCAACAAGGTCCTGCCCACCGTCGTCGACCGCTGCCACCGCTTCGACTTCGGCCGCCCGACCGTCACCCAGATCGCCTCCGTGCTGCGACGCGTCGCCGATGCCGAGCAGATCTCGATCCCCGACGAGGCGTGCGCGCTGATCGCGCGCTCGGCCACCGGCTCGTTCCGCGACGCGCTCGGCACGCTCGAGCAGCTGCTCGCCTACTCGGGCGCCGCGATCGTGCTCGAGGACGTGCTCGCGGTGCTCGGTGCCGCCGACGCCGACCTGCTGTTCGGCGCGGTCGACGCGGTCGCCGCCGGCGACGGGCGCACGGCGCTGCTCGCCGCCGCCCGGCTGGCCGAGTCCGGCCGCGACATCGGTCGCTTCTTCTCCGATCTCGAGGCGCATACGCGCGCGCTGCTCGTCGTCCAGACGCTCGGCGAGGTGCCGCCCGAGCTGCAGGTCACCGCGGAGCAGGACGAGCGGCTGCGCGAGCAGGCCGCGCGCGTCGGCCAGACCGACGTGGTGCGCATCCTCGACCTGATCGCCGTCGGCCTGCGCGCGATGAAGGACGGCTCGGACGCCCGCACCCAGCTCGAACTGGCGCTCGTCAAGGCCGCCGTCCCGAAGGTCGACGCCTCCGCGAAGGCGCTGCAGTCGCGGCTCGAGCGCCTCGAGGCCGGCCACCCGGCCACCGCGCCCGCGAGCCGGGCCGCGTCCGTGCCGGCCACGGCAGCCGGCCGCGCCGCCCCG
>JBDTMF010000102.1:0-14924 GCA_039934455.1 Solirubrobacteraceae bacterium | reverse complement strand
GACGCCCATCCGCCGCTTGCGCGCGTCGAGATCGACGCGCGCGGCGCCGGCGAGCCGCACGCGCATCGCCTCGATCGTGTCCTCGGGCGCGTCGGCGGGCTCGATCGGCGCGGCCGGGTTGTCGATCGCGGCGGTCGCGATCGCGAGCGCCTGCTTGCGGTTGAAATCCGGGACGCCGCGGCGGTGGAAGCGGCGCAGGTACAGATCGTCGACGACCTCGTCGCGGAGGTCGCTGATGTCCTCCACGAACGTCGTGTCGGCCTCGATGTCGCCGAGCACGCCGAGCCCGCCGAGCACCTCCTGGCAGAAGCCGTGGGTGGTCGCGATGGTCGCGGAGTCGAAGTCGGCGAGTGCGGCGGCGAGGCGCTCGCGCCGCAGGCCGACGAGGGACTCCCCGCCGCCGGCGAGCAGCGCCACGACCGCGTCGTCCTCCGGCGGCGCGCCCGCCAGCGCGCGCTCGAGGCCCTGCTCCGCGCTCACGAGCCGCTCGCGGACCCGCTCGCGCAGCTCCCCGGTCGCCATGCGCGTGAACGTCACCATGAGGATCTGCTCTAGCGGGACGCCCTCCGCCACGTAGCGGGCGGCGAGCGCGGCGATCGTGAACGTCTTGCCGGTGCCCGCGCTCGCCTCGAGCACGGTCACGCCGGTCGGGAGCGGGCCGCAGACGTCGAAGGACTCGGTCATCGGTGCTCGACCCGCTCCGAGGCGAGGACGTCGTCCCACAGCCGGCGCGCGGAGGCGTCGAACGCGTAGCGCCCGAGCAGCTCCTCGAACGGCAGGATGCCCCCGAAGGCGAGTTGGTGCTCGAGGTCCTCGCCCTCGCCCGCGAAGTTCCACGGGCCGTCCCACTCGCCCGTGGCGGCCTTGACCGGATCGCTCCCGCCCTGGAGTGCCTCGGCGTAGGCGGCCGAGGACTTGCACGCGATCGGGAGCGGCTCGCGCCGGCCCTCGTCGAAGAGCTCGACCAGGGTGGCGAGGTGCTGCAGCGCAGCCTCCGGCGAGAGCCGGGGCAGCCGCACCACGGTCACGGCCGTCCCGCGCGGAGCGGCGCCGAAGACCGCGCGGCCCACGGTCGCCGCCTCGAACGCCCGGTCGGGGTGCGCGGCGGTCAGCGCGAGGAACCGCACCCACGTCATCAGCCGGTGCCGCGGGCTCACGCGCGAGTAGGTGACGCTCCGCAGCAGCGTGCCGTACACGTCCGGGACCGTGCCGCTCAGCCGCCGGCCGCCGGGGAGGGCGACGCGCACATCAACCGAACCTGCTTCGGTTGCGACCGGGAGCAGGGTCGCGGCGTGCTGGACGATCTGCTCGACCTCGGGCAGGAGCTTGTCGATGACCGGCCCGGAGAGGTTGCCGGGCGGGAGCGAGCCGCGGGCGAGCTCCGCGCCGACGGCCGCCGTCTCGCTCGCCCCCGCGAGGCGGGCGTCGAGCAGCCGCTGGCCGATCTGCCACGACTCCAGGCTGTCGAGGTCGATCGGGAGGGCGTCGTCGACCTCGTCGGCGTAGGTCGCCACGCTGAACCCGAGGCGCTGGCGGAGGAACGCCCGCACCGGGTGGCGGACGAAGTTCACGAGGTCCTCGAGCTCGACCACGGGCGACGGCTCGGGCGGGAGCGGGGCGACCAGGAAGGGCGGGGGCTCGGCACGCTCGCCCTGCATCGCGCGGGCGCCGTCGAGCGTGACCCGGTTGAAGCTCCAGGCCTGCTCGCCCCCGAGCTCGCCGGGCCGGAAGTTGCGCGGGTCAAACGGCTGGAGCGGGTGGCGGACGAGCACCTGCGCGCGGGCGTCGCCCTGGACGGTGCGATCGATCACGTCGAGCAGCTCCCCGACCGGCACGGCGGGCGGGCGGGGCGTGTTGGTGCGCACGTCGTTGCCCGCGTACGTGACGATCAGGCGGTCGCTCGCGGCCATCAGCGCGTCGAGCAGCATCTGGCGGTCCTCGGGGCGCGGGTCGCGATCCCCGACGTGCGGGTCGAGCAGCATGATGTCGTCGCCGTCGCGGGGCGCCTTGCGCGGGAACGCGGCGTCGTCGAGGCCGAGCAGGCAGACGACCCGGTGCGGCACCGAGCGCATCGGCACGAGCGTGCAGATCGTCAGGTGACCGGTGCGGAAGTTCGCGCGCGTCGGGCGCCCCTGGAGCCGCTCGGCGAGCAGGGCGCGGACCTCGTGCAGGGTCAGCGCGACGTCGCCGCCGGCCGCCTCGCGCGCGACGTCGTCGAGGATGCGCTCGAGCTGGGCGCGCTGCCAGGCATCGCGCTGCGAGGTCGCGGTCAGCGCGTCGGCGGCGGTCGCGATCGCCCCGACCCACTCGCGCACGGGCATGCCGCTGTCGAAGACGTCGACGGCATCCTGCAGCCGGTCGACGAGCTCGGCGAGGCGGCCGGCGAGGTCGATGGCGAGGCTCTCGACGTCGTCGACGGGCAGCACGCCCTCGAACAGCCGATGGCCCTCCTCGGTCATGGTCACGCCGACGAGCACGCGGTCGAGGCCCGCCCTCCAGGTGCCGGCGGCCAGGTCCTGGAGCTTGTAGGGGCGGCGGTGCTCGGCGTCGAGGCCCCAGCGGATGCCGCTGTCGGCCACCCAGTCGCGGATGCGCGCGAGGTCCTCGTCCTCGAGGCGGAAGCGCCGGCGGACGGGCTCGCGGTCGGCGAGGTCGAGCACGTCGGAGGCGGTCAGGCGCCGGCCGGCGAGATCGAGCAGCTGGGCGACGACGCCGAGCACCGGGTTGGTCTGGCGCAGCGAGCGGTCGGCGAGGCGGACGCGCAGGTCGGTCGGGCGGATGTCCTCCGGGAGCGAGAGCTCGTCGTCGTCGACCACCTCGCCGGCGCCGAACGTCGCCTGGATCAGCGGCGCGAACGTCTCGATGTCAGGGCACATCACGATGACGTCGCGCGGCTGCAGCGTGCCGTCCTCCTCCAGCAGGTGGAGGATCGCGTCGCGCAGGATCTCGACCTGGCGCGCGCGGCCGTGGCAGGCGTGGATCTGGATGCTGCGGTCATCCGGAGCGAGCGGCGGGCGGGCGTCCGGCGCGCCGGGGAGCGGGATGCCGGGCGGGGAGCGGTCGGCGCGGACGTCGGCCTGGATACGGCCGAGGAGGGTGTGCTCGGCGAGCTCGATCGGGTGGTGATGGTCGACGTGCTCGTGGGTGCCGAGCACGAGCTGCATCTCCCGCGCGTCCTGGCCCCAGGAGGCGAGCAGTCGGTTGTCGGGGAGCGAGGCGGTGGTGTCCTCGGCGCGGCGCACGACCGGCGGCCGGTCGCCGATCCTCTCCCACAGCGCGGGCGAGGGGTGCAGGAGGAAGACGTGGACCTCGCGCCCGGCCGCGAGGGCGCGGAGGACGTCGAGGTGGCCGGCGGGCAGCCGCGTCAGGCCGAAGAGCGAGATGCGCTCGGGGAGGTCGAGCAGCGAGGGCTCCGCGCGCAGCCGCTCGCACGCGGGCTCGAGGCGCTCGGCCGGGCTCGGCGTGCCGAGCCGCTCGCGCAGCCGGCGCCACAGCTCCGCCTGCCACGCGGCCTCGGCGGGCACCCCGACCTCGCCGCACGCCCAGCCGCACACCATCGCCGGCCGGTGCAGCGCGTAGCGGTCGAAGAGCTCCGCGAGGTGGCGGACGGTTGCGAACCGGCGGGCGCGCCGGTCGGCGTCGTCTTCGTCTCCGAGGTGGCGCGCGAGGCCGCCCAGCCACGGCTCGTGCAGGCATTCGCCCACGACGTCGAGCAGCGGCCAGACGGCTCGCTGCGGCAACCAGGGGTCGGTGTCCGGGTCGATCCCCGACGCGGCCGCGACCGCGTCGCCCGCGAGCCGGCGCGGGAACGGGAACTCGACGTTCGCGCAGATGCCGTCGGCGCGGCCGGGCGTCGCGCCCAGGCTCGCCGACATCCGCTGTGTCAGCCAGCGCTCCATCCCGCGGGTCGGGACGGCGATGACGTCGGGGGCGAACGGGTCGGCCAGCGGCTCGGCCAGCAGCCGCCCGAGCGCCGCGATCAGCGCGTCGGCGCGTTCAGCTCGATGGATGTGGAGCACTGGACAAGCGTCTCATGGGGTCAGGAGGACAGAGTGCGACATGGGTCTGAGGTCGCCCCCGCAGCCCTCGTTCTGACAGGTCTCTCGACAATCGGACGACCTCAGAAGCCGGTTTCTCACGCGAACGCGAGGTCGGGTCGAGAGAACGACTCGTGCCGCTCCTCCCTCGCCGGTTGAAGCTGCGTCGATCCCACCCGTGTGCCGGCTGCGCGCGGGGGGTCGCCGCCGGAGAGGATCCCGCGCGCCCGGGCAGGTTCTGTGCGCGCTGCGACCCGGGATGGTCGGCGCCGACCGCACCTCGTCCCGTGGCGCGCGCTGAGTCTTCGCCGGCTCAGCAGTTCCGGATCGTCTGACCCGGGGGCCGGCAGATGAAGTCCACGCTCGGCTCGCCCGCGGCGGAGCCGATGCGGAAGCGGAGCACGCGCCGATGCGGCCCGAGTGGGTCGACCGCAGCTCGACGCGGGCGCCGCGGCGGAGCGCGCGCTTGCCGAACGGGCCGTGGAGGTTCACGGTCCTCCCGCATTGAGCGACTCCACGAGGGCGACGAGCCGGTCGAGATGTGGGCGCTGTCGCAGCGGCGCGGCAACGGCGACGCGGTCAAGCTCGACGACTTCTGGGAGGCCTCGCCCGAGGCCGCGCAGAAGCGGCCTAGCTGAACGCGCCCTCGACGCCCTTGGCCACCGCGACCGCGTAGAACGCGCGCCCCGGCCGGTCGACGATCTTGTCCGCGAACTTCGCCACCTGGGACTGGTAGAAGCCGCTGTGCTCGTTCGCGCGCATGTGCTCGAGCGTGTCGCACAGGTCGATGACCAGCGCGCGGCCGTCCTCGCGCGTGAGGAGCAGGGCGCCCATGAAGCCCTCCTCCTGCTCGGCGGCGGGCATCACGGACTCGTCGAACAGGCGCACGGCCTCCTCGACGTCCTCGGGCTTGACCTTCACGGTGGTGACGCGGGCGACCATCCGGCGGCTCCTCTCGACGCTTCGTTCCCCCACCGACTCTGCCAGATCGCGGGCTACGCGGCCGCGAGCAGCTCGTCGAACGCGGCGTCGAGGTCGTCGCCGAGCGCGTCCGCGTCGGGCAGCGTCGTGGCGTCGGCGAGCACCCCGAAGCACACCTGCCCGGCCACGGTGACGACGCCGATCGAGAGCGCGTGGCGGCCCGCGAGCGGCACGGCGGAGTGGACCTCGCTGAGCCGGCAGCCGCGCAGGTAGCGCGCCGGCGCCGGGCCCGCGACGCTGGAGATCGTCAGGTTGAACAGCCGCGGGTGCGCGAAGGCGTGGGCGAGCGCGCGCTGCAGCGGGGGCGGCGTCAGGGCGAGCGCGCGGAAGGCGGCGTCGACGTCCTCCGCCTCGCCGTCGCGCGCCCGCTGCGCCGTCGCGCGGTGGACGACCCGCAACCGCTCGACGGGATCCGCCTCGTCGCAGGGCAGGTCGATGAACGTGAAGGAGATGCGGTTGCCGCTCGTGGCGTCGTCGGTGCGGCGCACGTCGGCGGGCACCATCACCTTGAGTCGCTGGGGCGGCTCGCCGCGGCGCTCGGCGAAGCGCCGCAGCGCCCCGGCGCAGGTGGCGATCACGACGTCGTTGGGGCTGACGCCGAAGCGCCGGCGGAGCGCGCGCAGGTCCGCGAGCGAGCGCATGACGCGGACGTGGTGGCGCCGCGGCGAGCCCGGGCGGTTGAGCGGCGAGCCCGGCGCGGGTGGGAGCAGCGTGTGGGAGAGCGTGCGGGCGCCGCGGCTCGCGAGGCCCGGGAGCTGCGGCAGGCGCGTCGCGAGGCGCATCGGGGCGAGGGCGAGCGTCGCGCCGTCGGCGGCGCGGTCGGCGACGGCGCGCGCGAGGCGTTCCCGCGACGAGGGTGCCGGCGCCGGGGCCCAGCCGCCCGCGCGGCCCGCGTCCGGGGCGTCGGGCCCGGAGTCGAGCAGCAGCTTGCCGAGCTCGACCACCGCGGTCCCGTCCACCATGCAGTGGTGCGCCTTGCCAACGATCGCGATGCGGCCGCCCGACAGCGTGTCAGCGATCCACATCTCCCACAGCGGCCGGTCGCGCGCGAGCGGCGTGGACAGGACGGCGTCGACGATCGCGCTGAGGTCCTCGCCGTCGGCGGGCAGGACGTGCTCGGCGGCGTCGAAGCCGGGATCGTCGACCCACACCGGCTCGTGGAGCCCGAACGGGACGTGGGCGAGGCGCTGGCGGTAGCGAGGCGCGCGCTCGAGGCGCCCGGCGAGATGCTCGAAGAGCTCGTCGAAGGTCGGGCCCGGGCCGTCCCCCGGCGGGTCGTAGACGGCCACCCAGCCGACGTGCATCGGCGAGGTGGGGCTCTCCACGGCGAGGAAGGACGCGTCGAGCGCGGACAGGCGCTCAACGCTCACGTCTCGCCCAGCAGCGGCTGCCAGTGGTCGGCGGTGAGCTGTGCGGGCTCGGTCGAGGCGCAGAAGTCGATGAGGACCTTGGCGAAGCGGTAGGGGTCGTCGACGTGCGGCATGTGCCCGGCCTGGTCGAAGACGACGATCTCGCTGTTCGGCATCGCCTCGTGGGCGGCGATGCCGTGCTTGACCGGGATGATCGAGTCGCGCTCGCCCCATACGATCAGCGTCGGCAGGGCCGCGGCGACGGCGAGCCGGCTGTTCGCGCTGACGCGCTGGCCACCGGGCTCGATCACGGCCCGCACCGTGTGCAGGAACGCCTGGCGCGAGCCGGCGTTGTCGAGCGCCTCGAAGCCGCGGCCGAGCACCTCGATGTCGCCGCTCGCGCGGAGCCCGACGCGCCCCAGCAGCTCGCCGATCCCGCGCCCGAGCCCGAGCAGCCGGCGCGAGGTCAGCGCTGGCAGGACGTAGTCGGCGGCGGGCAGCGACGCGGCGCGCAGCAGCATGTGCACCTCGCGGCCGAGCCCGCCGCTGGAGACGAGCACCATGCGCTCCACGCGCTCTGGGAACTGGTAGGCGAACTGCATCGCGATGCCGCCGCCGAGCGAGTGCCCGAGCACCGTCATGCGCTCGTGGCCGAGCGCGGTGGCGATGTCCCGCGCCCCGCTCGCGTGGGCGCCGAGCGAGTAGTCCCCGCGCGGCGTGGCCGACTTGCCGTGGCCCATGAGGTCGGGAGCGATCAGGGTGAAGTGCTCGCTGAGCAGCGGCGCGACGCGCTCCCAGGTCTCCGACGAGTTGGCGATCCCGTGCAGCAGGAGGAGCGCCGGGCCGCTGCCGGCGGTCCGATAGCTCACGCGATGGCCGTACAGCTCCAGCTCTCGGTGCTCGAGGTTCACCATCCCACCACAGCACGCCGAGTACCCCGATTCCGTCCGCGAGCGCCCCGATCCCGCCGTTCGGGGGGTGATCACGCGCCATCCTGACCTTGGTACGGACTTGCCAGACAGGTCGGTCAGGTATATCCTGACCAAATGGCGCAGGGCACACCGTTCCGCTTCGAGGGCCCGGTCTCTCCGGAGCTGCTGATCGACCGCCAGGCGGAGTTGTCGACTCTAGGGCGCCGCGCCGGCGATCGCGTGGGCGTGCGGCTGGTGGCGCCGCGGCGCTACGGCAAGACGAGCCTGCTGCTCGCGCACGCCGCGCAGCTGCGCGAGACCGGGTGGCGCACGGCGCACGTCGACTTCTCGCGCGTGACCGACATGACCGACGTGGCGCGCCGCATCGCCGCCGCCTACGCGCCGCTGGACGGCGGCTGGATCCGCGCACACCTGGCGGGCCTGCTCGCCCGGCTGGGGCTGAGCCTCGGCACCGGCGGCGCCAATGTCGTCGTCGGGCCGCGCCCGGCCTCCCCGGACCCCGGCGCGGCGGAGACCGTCGTGTACCGGCTGCTGGACCTGCCGAAGACGCTGTGGGAGCGCGACGAGACGTCGACGCTCGTGGTCTTCGACGAGTTCCAGGACCTGCTCGTCGCGCGCCAGGACCTCGACGGCCTGCTGCGCTCCCGGATCCAGTACCACGAGGACGCGGCCGCCTACGTCTACGCGGGCTCGGAGCCGTCGATGATGCGCGAGCTGTTCGACGTTCGCGAGCGCCCGCTGTTCGGGCAGGCCGATCCGCTCGCGCTGGGGCGGCTCCCGCTCGACGACGTGCTCGCCGACCTGACCGAGCGCTTCGCCTCCGAGCAGCTCGATCCCGGCGAGGCGTTGAGCGAGCTCGCCGTGTTCGCCGACGGCCATCCGCAGCGGGTGATGCTGCTCAGCTACCTGCTCGCGGACCAGCTCGCGGCCGGCCGTGCCGGGACCGCGGAGACCGCCGCGCTCGTGCTCGACGACGCGCTCGAGCGCACCCAGGCCGCCCACCAGGCGCTCTGGAGCCAGATCGGCCGCAGCGAGAAGGTCGTGCTGGCCGGCGCCGCCGACGGCGTCGCGCCCGCCAGCCGCGCGCTCGCCGCCGAGCACCGGCTCGCGCGCCAGACGCTGCACGAGGCCGCCGACCGGCTCGTCGACCAGGGGCACCTGATCCGCGAGGCGGCCGGCGTCCGGGTCATCGACCCGCTGCTCGGGGAGTGGCTGCGGCGGCGCTGAAGCGCGACGGCGCGGCCGCCGTGAGACGGCCGCGCCGCGTGCTCCTAGAGGCAGCGGACGCGCGGCGCTGAGGCGCTCACGCCGTGGCGGGAACCGGGTCGGGCCGCACGATGACCGTGTCGGCGACCGGCACGATCTCGTCGGCGGCCATGACGGAGGCCGCGGCGTGGGCGCGGATCGCCTCCGGGCTGTCGGCCTCGTAGATGCAGAACGTGCCGAGCTCGCCGCTCGTCTCCGTGACGACGTAGCTGCGGATCCAGCGGACGCCGGAGTTCGGCTTGTCGCCCTCGGCGGTCGAGCGCTCGGCGGCGGCGCGGAGCTCGTCGGCGGAGGCCCAGGCGTTGCGGCGCTGGATGACGTAGAGCTGCATGTGTGTCTCCTTCCGGGCCGGAGCGGCCCTGTCGTTCGGTGGCTCCGAACGTACGTGGCCCGCCGTCCGTATGCAACCGCTGGATTGCCGTACGGCCTGACTCAGATCCGGCGTTCCGGCGCGGTCCGCTCCCCGCCCGCATCGCCGGTGTTGGACGTCCCCTCCGGCTCGATCAGCAGCACCTCCGCCTGCTCGTCGGCCTTCGGGCAGTGCTCGACGCCGCGCGGCACGACGAACAGCTCACCCGCGGACAGCTCGACGTCGCGGTCGCGCAGCTGGATCGTGAGGTGGCCTGAGAGCACGAGGAAGAAGTCGTCGGTGTCGTCGTGCTTGTGCCAGACGAACTCGCCCTGGACCTTCACGACGGCGAGCTTGTAGTCGTTGAGGGTGCCGACGATCCCCGGCTGGTACGGCGCGTCGAGGAGGGCGAGCTTCTCTGCGAGGTTGATCTTGTCGTCGATCGGTTCATCCTGCCAGGCTCTGTGACGTGCTGAGTCGCTGGGCGGCCATCGTCGCCGCGACGATCGCGGTGTCGCTCGCCGCGGAGGCCGTGGGCCTGCCGAGCGCGGCGCTGTTCGCCGCGCTGCTCGTCGGGATCGGCTACGCGCTCGTCTTCGGCGACGCGCATCCGCTCACGCCGCCGAAGCCGGTGCTGACCTTCGGGCAGGTGGTGATCGGCGTGGCGCTCGGCGCGCAACTGACCAGCGACACGCTCACGACGGTCGCCGGCGACTGGCTGCCGATCACGGTGATCACCGTCGCGACGCTGGTGATCTCGCTCGCCGCCGGGCTGCTGCTCGCGCGCGCGACCGGCCTGGACCGCCCGACCGCGCTGCTCGGCCTGATCGCGGGTGGCGCGAGCGGGATCGTGGCGATGAGCGACGAGCTCGGGGCCGACGCGCGGCTGGTGGCCTTCATGCAGTACCTACGCGTGCTGATCGTCGTCGTCGCGGCGGCGCTGATCGCGACGGTGCTCTTCGGCGCGGGAGGGAACGCGCTCGCGCCCGGGGCCGGCAGCGCGGGGCTGGCCGGGGACCTCGCGTTCACCGCCGGTTGCGGCGTCGCCGGCGTGCTGATCGCGCGGCGGCTGCCGGTCACCGCCGGCAGCCTGCTGGTCCCGCTCGTGCTCGCCGCCGTGCTGTCCGTCTCCGGTGCGGCGGGCGGCGCGCACGTGCCCGCCCGCGTGCAGGACCTCGGCTTCGCCGCCATCGGCCTGCAGGTCGGGCTGCGCTTCACGGTCGCGACGATCCGGCAGGCCGGCCACCTGCTCCCCGCCGTCGTCGCCGCGATCGCGGGCATGATCGCCGCCTGCGGCGGGCTCGCGCTGCTCGTCCTGTTCGTGACCGACGTCAGCTTCTCCGACGCCTACCTCGCCACCACCCCCGGCGGCCTCTACGCCGTGCTCGCGGTGGCGATCGGCGGTGGGGGGAACGTCGGCTTCGTGCTCGCCGTCCAGGCGCTGCGCCTGTTCACGATGATCCTCGCCGCGCCCCCGCTCGTGCGCCTGATCACGCGATCGAGCGGGGGGCGAGCCTGAGCCTCAGGCCGTCGTGGGGGCCTCGACCTGCTGCATCAGGCGGAGGTGGTTGCCGGACGGGTCGCGGAACGACGAGTCGATGCCGTAGGGGCGCTCCTCGGGCGGGTCGATGAACTCGACTCCGCGGCTCTTGAGCTCCTCGTAGGTGCCGTGGATGTCGTCGGTGATGAGGAAGACCGTCCCCGCGGCGCCCTTGGCCGTGAGCTGGCGCACCTGCTCGGTCGTCTCGGGCTCGAACACGGGCGGGCCGGGGATGGCCATGAGCACCACAGAGACGTCCTCCTGGCCGACAGGGCCGACGGTGAGCCAGCGGAAGTCGCCCATCTCCGCCATGGTCACGTCGGAGCGCACCTCCCAGCCGAGCCCCTCGGTGTAGAACCTGAGCGCCTCGTCCTGGTCGTGGACCCAGAGCTGGGCGGTGGTGATCCTGATCATGGTGGTCTCCTTGCGGGGGCGATTGAACGGTCGCCAGGCAAGCTAACGCTGCGCCGGTGCCCTGTCTTCTCCAAACGTGCTGCGTTGCGGGCGGGCGTAGGCGCGCACGACGCACGAGGGGACGATGGCGTGGGCGCGCGCAGGCGGGAACGTCGCCCGGTAGGCGGTGGGCGACATGTCGAAGGTGCGCGTGAAGCTGGTGGTGAACGAGCCGACGCTCTGGAGCCCGACGGAGAAGCAGATGTCCGCCACCGAGCGGTCGGTCATCCGCAGCAGCGACGCGGCGCGCTCGAGCCGGCGGGTGAGGAGATAGGCGTGCGGCGACTCGCCGAACGCGGCGCGGAACTCGCGGCTGAAGTGCGCGCGCGAGAGGCCCGCGGCGGCCGCCATGTCGTCGACGCCGAGCGGCCCGAAGTAGCGCGCGTCGGCGAGGTCCTTGGCGCGGAGCAGATGGCGGGCGGGCGGCGCGAAGACCACGCGCTCAAACTAGCGGAGGTAGGGTCGGGCCATGACCTCCCTGCGCTGGCTACTGACGACGGCGCTGCTCGCGCTCGCCCTCTCGGCGACCGCCTCCGCGAAGACCGTCACATACAAGAACATCGTCGGGCCGAACCAGCAGGTCTCGTGCTTCGCGGTCAAGGGGTCCACCGAGATCGAGTGCTCGGCGCCGTTCGTGCCTGAGATCGGGGAGCTCGACACCTACCTCGCCGTGCGCGCGCGGGGGAAGGCGAAGCTGTCCGAGCGCGGCGACTACCCCGGCTACGACGCGCCTCGCCGGACGCTGCACTTCGGTGACATCTGGCAGCGTCCCGGCGTCCGCTGCAAGCTGCGCTCCAACGGGTTGACGTGCCGCAATCTCGACGACCACGGCTTTCACCTCCAGCCGCACCACGTCCGCCGCTTCTAGGCCGTGCGCAACCTGATCCGCATGCTGCGGGGCCAGCCCGTCGAGCTCTCGCCGAAGCAGGAGGCGAAGATGGCCAAGATGCAGGCGCGCGCCGACGCGATGATCGCCAAGGCCGAGGCGGAGGGGCGCGCGGCGCAGCTCGAAGCGGCGCAGTCCATGGCGGGCGGCGCGAGCTTCGGCGGCGGCGCGCCGCCGTCCGCGCCGTCGCCGGATCCGAACCACCCTCCGCCGATCCGCGACATGCTCAAGCAGGCGCTCGAGGGCTTCAAGGACAGCGTCGGCGAGATGTTCGACGACCGGGCGGGGATCATCGACCCGGGGCCGGGCGCGAACCTCAACAAGCCGCCGCCCGAGCTGGAGGACCCGGCCGGGCGCGAGCGCGTCGCCGCCGCCGAGCGGGCCGCCCGCGACGCCGCCCGCGCGCCCTACCTGGCTGCCGACCCGCCGGTGGTCGAGTTCACCCGTATCGGCACCACCGGGCGGACGCAGCTCGAGGAGGTGGTCGAGGCGCTGCGAGCGAGCGGGCTGTCGGGCGCGCCGGAGCGCGTGTTCGGCGTCTACCGCGTCCCGGACCGCTTCGACCACAACCGCAACAGCGAGAATCGCGCCTTCGTCGAGTGGGAGATCGCGCACGCGCCCGGCGCGCTTGCCCCGTCCGCCGACGACGTGTTGATCACCGCGTTCGCGCGCGAGGACCACTGGGTCGCGCGCAGCGTCGGCGAGCCGTCGGTGCTCGACGAGGACGTCGCCGGGACGCTGTGCGCGCGCGCCGGGCTGCAGCCGGAGGACTGCTTCGGGATCCCGCGGCTGATGCAGATCCGCGGGAGCGACAGCGAGAACGGCAAGTTCTGGCGCGCGCACGTCGACGGCGCGCTCGTGTTCAGCCGCCCGTCGGAGGCGGTCACCCGCGCGCACGAGCAGCTGATGGGCGAGGCGCCGCTCGGGCTCCCGGCTCGGCCGGTCCTGCCGTTCTACGCCGAGATCCTCGACTGGGAGGCGGCCGCCGCCTGGGTCTCTCCGAACCGCAACGGCCCGCCTCGCGTCCCCTCGCCGCTGCCGCACCTCCCGAACACCTGGCATGAGCTGATCACCGCCTATCTCGAGGTCGTCGGGGTGAGCGCCGAGGACTGCTACGGCGTCCAGGTCACGCGCGGCGTCACGGAGCAGGGCCTTGCCGACCTCTCGACGGCGAGCATGCGCAAGAACTTCCGCTCGGCGCCGAAGCTGCCGAGCGCCGACGGCACCGACCGCCGGCGCATCCAGGCCGGCGAGCTCGTCGTCGCCGCGTACCGCGACCGGGCGGAGTACCAGGACGGCCGGGCGCGCTGGCGCGGCTATCAGGACGAGGTGCTGCGCGCGCGGCTCGACCACCGCACCGACGTGCGGCCGGTCATCGACGCCGAGTTCCGCCCGACCCCGTCGTTCGCGTCGGAGGTCTTCGACATGTTCAACCCGCTCGATCCGATGGCCGGCTTCCCGACGCTCTTCAATCGCAACGAGCGGCCGAGCCTCGGGCCGTACTGCGGGACGCTGCCCTGAAGCCGCCGCTCGACGCGTGGCAGGTCGGGCCAGGGAACCGCTGGGCCTACCAGCACGTCGACGAGATGGTGCCGACGGTCGTGGTCGCGCGCGGTGACGGGCCGCTGCTGGAGCTGCCCGAGCAGCCGCTGGCCCTCGACGTCGGCGACTTCCTCGACACGCAGTACGTCGACGGCCTCGCCGTCCTCCACGAGGGCGCGCTCGTGCTCGAGGCCTACCGCAACGAGATGCGGCCAGACACGCTGCACCTCTCGCAGTCGGTGGGGAAGTCGGTGCTCGGGCTGCTCGTCGGCGTGCTGCAGCTCGACCCGGCGTCGCCCATCACCGAGTACGTGCCGGAAGTGGCCGGGAGCGGCTACGACGGCGCGAGCGTGCAGCACCTGCTCGACATGACCGCCGCGATCGACTTCGTCGAGGACTACGCGACGTTCTGGCGCTACGACGCCGCCTGCGCCTGGCACCCGCCTCACCCCGATGCGCCCGCGACGATCCTCGACTACCTGCCGACGATCGGGCCGGCCGACTGGGCGCACGGCGAGCGCCTGCACTACTCGACGCCCAACACCGACCTGCTGGGGATCGTCGCCGAGCGCGCCGGGGGTGCGCCGCTGGCGGAGCTGATCGCGCGCGAGCTGTGGGCCCCGCTCGGCGCCGAGCGCGACGCGCTGCTGACCGTCGACCGCGCGGGGACGGCCGCGATCGGCGGTGGCTTCTGCGCCACGCTGCGCGACTACCTGCGGCTTGGTGAGCTCGTGCGGCGCGACGGCGCCGGGGTGGTGCCGGCCGGCTGGATCGCGCGTCTCGGGGTGGGCGAAGATCGCGCCTTCGAGAACAGCACCTGGGTGACCGAGGGCGCGAGCGGCTACGGCGGTCAGTGGTGGCGCATCGACGGGCGCCCTGTCGCACGCGGCATCCACGGACAGCTCGTGGCCGCCGACCGCGAGGCCGGTGTGGTCGTCGCGATCCTCAGCTCCTGGCCGGAGGCCACGCCGTCGGCGCCGGGGCGCGCCCAGCTCGCGCTGGTCGACGCCGTGTGTGCGCAGCTGGGTGGTTGACTCCGCGGCCCCCGGGTTCGTGACGAACTGCGGATCGAGGTGTGACGAAACGCCCGCGGCGCTCCGGTTTGCCGTCCTGAGGCGCCAATCTGGACCGGGTGTGCGACGTTGAGGCGCATAGTCAGCGTCAACTCCGCACACCCGACCGTACGCTGGCCGAATTGGCGGCACTGCAGCATGGCGTGGTGTCGCGGGCGCAATTGTGTGCGGTCGGCTTCGGGCCGGGCGCGATCGCGTATCGCCTCAAGGTCGGGCGTCTCCACCTCCTTCACCGCGGGGTCTACGCCGTGGGCCACCGCCCACTGTCACCGCTCGCCACCGCGATCGCGGCGGTCCTCGCCTGCGGCCCCGACGCCACGCTCAGTCACGGGTCGGCCGCGGCGCTGTGGCGGATCATCCCCCGCTGGCCAGCATCGACCCACGTCACGGCGCCGACCGACCGACGCCACCCCGGCATCCACGTCCACCGCTCACCCAGCGCCGACGCGACCACCCACTACGGCATCTCCGTCACCACCCCCGCCCGCACACTCGTCGACCTCGCCGACGTCCTCA
>JBDTMF010000101.1:0-14962 GCA_039934455.1 Solirubrobacteraceae bacterium | reverse complement strand
AGAGCTCGGTCAGGCTGGCGGCGAGCCGCGCGAGGTGCACGTCGAGCCGCTGCGGCTCACCGTCCACCACGAGCAGGCTCTCGAACACCCCGAGCGCCGGATCCGGGCGCCGGCGGCCGTGCGCGAGCGCGGCGGGCGGCGCGGGTGCGAGGCTCATCCTCGCCAGGCGAGCGCTGACACCGTGCGCGGCGCCCAGTCGTCGCCGGGCGGCGGCAGGAACCCGGAGGCGAGGATGGCCTCGATCGACCGCGGCGGGCGCGCGGCGACGCTCGCGACCGCGTCGAGCAGGGCGCGCGCCTTCAGGAGCGTCTCGTCGTGCTCCTCCTCGGGGACCGACTGGGCGACGATCGCACCGCCCGTCCCGATCGAGCAGCCGTCCGGGTCGACCACCAGTGTACGGATGACCACGCTGAGGTCGACCGCGTCGTTGAGCCCCAAGAAGCCGATCGCGCCCGAGTAGACACCGCGCGGCCGGCCCTCGAGCCGGTCGATGATGCCCATCGTACGCAGCTTCGGCGCGCCGGTCATCGACCCGGCCGGGAAGGCGGCGCGGATGCACTCGACCGGCGAGACGTCGTCGCGGCGGCGGCCGCGGATCGTAGAGACCAGCTGGTGGAGCGTCCGGTACGTCTCGACGTCCATCAGCTTCGGCACCGAGACGCTGCCCAGCTCGCTCACGGCGCCGAGGTCGTTGCGCAGCAGATCGACGATCATGAGGTTCTCCGCCCGCGTCTTCTCGCTCGTCGCCAGCGCGTCGCGGATGCGGCGATCGCCTGGCGCGGTGGCGCCCCGCGGAGCGGTGCCCTTAATCGGCTTCGCCTCGATCCAGCGATCGCGGTCGATGTGCAGGAAGCGCTCGGGCGACGAGCTGAGGACGCTCATGCGGCCCAGCCGCAGGAAGGCGGCGTACGGTGCCGGATTGCGCCGGCGCAGCTCGCGGTACAGCGTCAGCGGATCGACCTCGATGCTGCTGTGGAGCTCGTTCGTGAGGCAGATCTCGTAGCTCTCTCCGGCGGCGATCTCCCGCTTGCAGGCGGCGATGTCGTCGAGGTAGCGCGACCGCTCGCGCGAGGGCGTGAACTCGACCGGCCCGGCGTTCGAGCCGGCGTCGGGGGGAAGCGGCGCGAGCGCCTCCAGCTCGCCCACCGTCTGCTCCAGCCACGCGTCGGCGTCGCCCTCGCTGCGCGCGACGCAGACGGCGTAGGTGTGGCCCGCGACGTGATCGAAGACGATCAGCCGATCGGAGAGGATGAACTGCGCGTCCGGCCACCGCGAGCGATGGCGCAGCGGCGACCCGCAGTCCGCCTTGACCTCGTAGCCGAGGTAGCCGACGAAGCCTCCGGTGAGGTCGAACGGCAGCTCCTCGGCGGCGCAGGCCAGGCTCGAGAGCTCACGCTCGAGATAGCTGAAGATGCTCTCGTCGTGGGTGCGGACGGACCCGGCGTCGCGCGCGACCACGCGCCGGCGCGCGGCGTCGTAGGACACGACCCGGCCCAGCGGACCGCCGCTCGCGCCGATGTAGGAGAAGCGCGACAGCCCGTCCGAGACGAGGCTGCTGTCGAGCCAGTACGCGTAGCGCCGGTCGCCGTAGAGGTGCACGAACGCGGTCTCCGGATCGATGAGCTGGTCGATGTGACGCCAGTGGACCTGCAGGCCGCCCGCCGCGCCGGACGGGTGGGGCGGACGCCGCCGCACGGCCGGCGGTCGCGCGGGCCGCGGGCGCGAGCGAGCGCGCGACGAGCGGCTCATGTCGCGGAAGTTCTCCAGCAGCCGCCGGCCGTGGTCCGTGCAGATCGACTCGGGATGGAACTGCACGCCCCAATGCGGCCGCTCCCGGTGGGCGAGGCCCATCACCGTCCCGTCGGCCGTCCACGCGGAGCGCCGCACGACTTCGGGGACCACCTCGACGATCAGCGAGTGGTACCGGACCGCCGCGAAGCCCTGCGGGATCCCGGCGAACAGCGGCGACTCGTCGTGGAACACCGGGCTGATCCGGCCGTGGACCGCCCCGGGCGTGCGGGCGACCGCGCCGCCGTTGAAGTGCGCGAGGCCCTGGTGCCCGAGGCAGACACCCAGGATCGGGAGATCGGGGGTGGCCAGCGCGTCAGCACAGATCCCGAAGTCCTCGGGTCGCGCAGGCGTCCCGGGACCAGGGGAGATCACGACATTGTCGAACCGTCGCCGGCTCAGCTCCTCCCACGTCGCCGCGTCGTTGCGCACGACGACAGCCTCGTCTCCATTGACCTCGGAGATCAACTGGAAGAGGTTGTAGGTGTATGAGTCGTAGTTGTCGATGATGAGCGTCCTCACGCGGCCTGCTCTCGGACGCGGGGCTGAAAGCCGCCACACGAGCGGTCGAAGCGAACGAGCGGCGCGGGCGGATGCGCCGTGGCGCTCGCCACACTGCCGAGGAAGATGCGATGCGTGACGCCGACGAACTGACGCAGCTTGTGCAGCCCAGCTGGCGTCTCCTTCCCGAGGAGGTCCATCTGATCGCTGCACCCCTTTACCCGGATCGCGTAATCACGCGCGGCCCCGGCAACCCCGCTTAGCAACCCGGGCTGATGCTCGAGCATGTAAGCGGCCCGTAGCGCATCCCCTCGGCGGTGCTTGCTCCCGGCTGGATCTGGTCGTCCGACCAGCCAGCAGCCTCCAGACGCGGGAGGACGGAGTTCCGACACGTGCCCGTTTCGAGGGAACCGCTCCGCCACGTACGGATCGTAACCCCGGTGGTCCGGATTCGTCCGCATCCTGCTTTGCGGCCCGGCGCCGATGGTGCGGCTCGATTCCATGCGTCGCTGGTTGCTGCGTCACATGGCCGGTCGCGTAACGCACACCTGCTTGATGGGGTAGCCGTAGATGGCGTTCCCGCGGGCATGCTCGACGATCGCGCCCGTGGTCCGCTGGCTCGACCTCCGCCCGCAACGACTCGTCGAACGCGTGCGCCTCCGCCAACAAGACGGGGCGACAAATCTGTGGCCCCGATGTCAAGAGGCGGTGTCACGAGAAATTGGCCCTCCGAGAGCGCCAGAGACGACGAAAGCCGAAAGCCCCGCAAACGCAGGGCTTTCGAAGATGCGCCGAAGAGGACTCGAACCTCCACCCACTAAGTGTGGACCAGGCCCTCAACCTGGCGCGTCTACCAATTCCGCCATCGGCGCGAGGGGGAGGCGAGTATAGACCGGCCCCCGCCGCTCACCCCGTGTTCCGCATCCCCGCCGCGATGCCGTTGATGGCGAGGAAGCTCGCTCGCGCCAGTTCCTCGCCGTCCTCGTTCCCCGCCGTTCGCGACCGCCGGAGGAGCTCGACCTGGAGCAGCGACATCGGGTCGACGTAGGGGTTGCGGCGGTCGATCGAGGCGCGCAGCAGCGGCTCGCGGGCGAGCAGGCGATCCTGGTCGGTGACCGCGAGGAGGGCGTCGCAGGTGCGGCCGAACTCCGCCTCGATCCGGCTCCAGATCCGCTCGCGGACCGCACGGTCCTCGACGAGGTCGGCGTACCGGCGCCCGACGGCGAGGTCGGCCTTGGCGCAGGCCATCTCGGCGTTGGAGAGCAGGGCGGAGAAGAACGGCCACTCGCGCTCCATCTCCTGCAGCAGGTCGAGGCCGTGCTCCTCGGCGGCTGCATCCAGAGCGCTGCCGAGCCCGAACCAGGCCGGCAGGACGATCCGCGCCTGCGTCCACGAGAAGACCCACGGGATCGCGCGGAAGTCCGCGATGTCGCGCGAGGGCTTGCGCTTCGCCGGGCGCGAGCCGAGCTGCAGCCGCGAGATCTCGTCGACCGGGGTGGCGGCGTGGAAGAACTCCGACAGGCCCGGGTCGCCGTAGACGAGGTCCCGGTAGACCTCCGCCGAGCGGCGCGCCATCTCCGTCACCACCGCCTCATAGCGCTCCAGGCGCTCGGGGTCGGGCCCTGACGCCGGCTCGAGGGTGCTGACGAGGACCGCGCTCCCGGTGAGCTCGAGCTCGCGGTGCGCGATCTCGGGGAGCGAGAACTTCGCGGAGAGCACCTCGCCCTGCTCGGTCATCTTCATCCGGCCGGCGACCGTGCCCGGCGGCTGCGCGTGGATCGCCCGGTTGGCGGGGCCGCCGCCTCGGCCGAGCGCGCCGCCGCGGCCATGGAAGAAGACCCAGGTGATGTCGTGGCGCTCGAGCTCCTCGGCGAGCGCGATCTGGGCGCGGTAGGTCGCCCACCCCGACGCAACGTAGCCCGCGTCCTTGTTGGAGTCCGAGTAGCCGATCATCACCTCCTGCTCGTCGCCGACCGCGCGCAGCGCGCTGCGGTAGACGGGCAGGTCGAGCAGCGCGCGCAGCGTCTCGGGTGACCGCTCGAGCGAGTCCTCGGACTCGAACAGCGGCACGATCCGCAGCAGCGCGCGCTCGCCGCCCGCCTCGGCCAGCCCGCTCTCCTTCATCAGCAGCAGCACCTCGAGTAGATGGGCGGCCTCCTCGGTGCCGGAGATGACGTAGGCCTGGACGGCGCCGGTGTGGCGCCCACGCAGCAGCTCGCCGAGCGTGCGGAACGTGCCGACGACCTCCTGTGTGTCGGCCGAGAGGCTGCTGAGGTCAGACGGGATCAGCGGCCGGCGCTCCGCGATCTCGCGCGCGAGCAGGGCGCTGCGCTCCGCGGGCGCGAGCGACTCGTAGCCCTCATGCACCCCCAGCGCGGAGAGGATCTCGGCGATCGCCGCGCCGTGCCGCCCGGCGTGCTCGCGGATGTCGAGCCGCGCGAAGTGGAACCCGAAGACCTCGACCTGGCGGATCGTGTCGTGCAGCTGCGTCGCGGCGACGAACTGCCCCTGCCCCGCCTGCAGGGAGCGCTGCGCGATGCGCAACTCGGCGAGCAGCTCCGCGGGTGCCGCATAGCCGTCGGCGGCCCCCACGCGCGTCGCGCGCACGCGCGCGGCCAGCAGCGAGAAGTAGCGCCGGTAGGGCTCCTCCGGGTTGCGCGCGTTCAGTCGCGCGGCCTCCTCGGGAAAGCGCGCACCGAGCTGCCCCAGCGCTTGCTCGAGCTCGGGCGAGCGCGCGACGAGCCGGTCCGACAGCGAGACCCGCTGGGCGAGCAGCTCGATCCGGGCCTCGAGCAGGTGCAGGCAGGCGGTGCGCATCATCTCGAGTGCCTGCGCGGTGACGTCGGCGGTGACGTTCGGGTTGCCGTCGCGGTCGCCGCTCATCCAGGACCCGAACGTGAGCAGCGGCGGGACCGGGATCTCCTCGCCCGGGTAGGCCTCCTCGACCGCCGCCTCTAGCTCTCGGTACAGCTCGGGCACGACGCGGTGCAGCGTCGAGGCGAAGTAGACGAGGCCGGCGTGGACCTCGTCGAGCGGCGTGGGGGAGGCGGCTCGGACCTCGTCCGAGCCCCACAGCTCCTGGATCGTCCCGGCGAGCGCGCGGTGGGCCGCCAGCTCGTCGCCGGGCACGGGGAGGTGCTCGTCGAGGTCGCGCAGGCGGGCGAAGATGCGCGCGAGCTTCTCGACCGTTGTGCGCCGCCGGGCCTCGGTCGGGTGGGCGGTCATGACCAGCCGCAGCTCGGAGCCGGCCAGCATTTCGCGCAGCTCGGCGGCGGTCGTGCCGCGCTCGGCCAGATGCAGCACCGCGGCCCGCAGCGAGCCGGCGCGCGGGGCGCCACCGCCGGCGCGCTCACGGCGGTGCAGGCGGCGGACGCGCTCGTTGTCCTCCGCGAGGTTCATGAGCTGGAACCAGCGCGAGAGCGAGCGCATGAGCACCTGGGCGTCGTCGAGCGAGAGGGCGGCGACGAGATCCTCGAGCGCGCGCGTGGCGGCGCGGTCCCCCGCCCGCGAGCGCTTCCCCAGCGCGGCCGCGCGCTCGTGGAGGGTGACGGCCTCCTCGCCCTCGCTCGCGGCCAGCACCGCGCCGAAGAGCTCGAGCAGGAGCGCCAGGTCGTCGACGAAGGAGCGCCCGCCGAGATAGCTGAGCGGCGCGGGGCCGGCGGCTTCGGTGGCCATGGGCTCGTACGGTAGGCGGGCGCCGGGGGTGCGCGCTTGGCCGCGTGGCGAACATCTCGGGCCGGGGGTTGGACAGGCGGTCTTGAGTCTGTCCTCGAGGAACGGTACTGTCTCGAACACATGTTCGTACACCCCGCCAGAATCTGACCGAGGAGGCCGATTCGATGGACATCGGCAAGGACCTGACGAAGCGTCAACAGGAGATCTTCGACTTCATCAAGAAGTACTCGGCCAAGTACGGCTATCCACCGACGGTGCGGGATATCGGCAAGGCCGTCGGGCTGGCGTCGTCGTCGACCGTGCACGCCCACCTCGCCAACCTGGAGAAGGCGGGCCTGCTGCGGCGGGACCCGACCAAGCCGCGCGCCATCGAGATGCTCGATCGCGCGACGAGCGGCGTCGTGGACGCGGTGAAGTCCGTCGTCGGCCAGGGCGGCCTTCCGCTCATCGGCCAGGTCGCGGCGGGCCAGCCGATCCTGGCCGAGGAGAACATCGAGGAGTACGTCTCGGTGCCGGAGCTCGCGGGCGGGGACGAGGGCGAGTACGTCCTGCGGATCCGCGGCGAGTCGATGAAGGACGCCGGCATCCTCGAGGGCGACTACGTCGTCGTGCGCCGGCAGGACACCGCGACCGACGGTGAGATCGTGGTCGCGCTCGTGGGGGAGGACGCGACGGTCAAGCGCTTCTTCCGCGAGGAGGACCACGTGCGCCTGCAGCCCGAGAACGACGCCTTCGAGCCGATCCGCTCGCGCGAGGTGCGCGTGCTCGGCCGGGTGGTCGGCGTGCTGAGGACCGTGGCATGACCGCGACCCTGGCCGCTCCACCACCGCACATGCGCACTTCTGCGCTGACGCTCGACGCGCTGCTCGTCGAGGCCTGGAACGACGTGACCACCGGGACCGCCGCCGAGTGCCCGGTCTGTGCGGGGTCGATGTCGCCTCGCTGGACCGCGGGCGCCGGCGTGATGGGCGGCCGCTGCGAGGACTGCGGCACGACCCTCGAGTAGATCTATAGCCTGCCGCGCGTGTCCGCCGAGGAGGATCGCCAGGAGCTCGCCAAGCTCGAAGAGGAGTGGATGCGCGCGATGCAGGCGCGCGACGAGCCGCGCCTCGAGGAGCTCGTCGCTCCCGGCTTCCGCTTCACCGCGCTGCACCTCGCGCCCGAGCCGATGTCGCGCGAGCAGTGGATGGGCGCCGCGATGGGCGGCTACCACATCGTCTCCTTCGCGTACCAGTCGATGGACATCGACGTCTTCGGTGACACGGGCGTGATCCACGCGCGCTACTCCCAGATCGCGAACTACGACGCGGTCGACCTCTCGCACGGCTATCGCCTGACTGACATCTGGGCGCGGATCGACGGCCGCTGGCAGGTCGTCGCCCGCCACTCGTCGATCCTCAGCTGAGCGCCTCAGCTCGTCGAGTATTCGTAGAAGCCGCGGCCGGACTTGCGGCCCATCAGGCCAGCCTCGACCATGCGGTTGAGCAGCGCGGGCGCGACCGACGCTGGATCGCGGAACTCCTCGTAGAGCGACTGGGAGACCGCGAGCAGCGTGTCGAGGCCGATCAGGTCGGCGAGCGCGAGCGGCCCCATCGGGTGGGCGCAGCCCATGACCATCCCGCGGTCGATGTCCTCCTTGGCGGCGAAGCCCGACTCGTACATCCGCACCGCCGAGAGGATGTAGGGCACGAGCAACGCGTTCACGACGAAGCCGGCACGGTCCTGCGAGTCGATCGAGGTCTTGCCGAGCGTGCCCTGCGCGAACTCGCGCGCGCGCTCGAGCGTCTGCTCCGAGGTCATGATCGAGCGCACGAGCTCGACCAGCGGCAGCACCGGCACCGGGTTGAAGAAGTGCATGCCGAGCACGCGCTCGGGCTTGGAGGTGCCGGCGGCGAGCTTCATGATCGGCACCGAGGAGGTGTTCGACGCGAGGAACTCGGCGTCGGGGAGCACCTCGTCGAGCTTCAAGAACAGCTCGCGCTTGGTCTGCTCGTGCTCGATGATCGCCTCGATCGCGGCATCGGCGCCCTCGAGGTCCTCCAGGCGCGTGCTGTAGGCGAGGCGCTCGCCGGCGGCGGCACGGTCGTCCTCCTCGAGCCGTCCGGAGCGGGCGGCGCGGTCGAGCGACTTGTCGATCTTCGCGTGCGTCTGCTCGAGGCGGGCCTCGTCGACCTCGACCACGGTGACGTCCACGCCCGAGCGCGCGCACACCTCGGCGATCCCCGATCCCATCAGGCCGCCACCGATCACCCCGACTCGCATGGCCGGGACGTTAGTGATGTCAGGCGGCGCGGGGAAGTGAGCGTGAGGGGACGATGCAGACGCAGTCGCGCAGGTTCGTCGACCCGGGCAGCATCGCCCGCCCGGCGCCGCGCTCGGCGGCCTCGCGGCGGGCGAACGCGCAGGCGCCGTCGCGGTCGTCGAGGTCCCGTGCGAGCGGCGTCTCCGTGCCGTGCGCATCGATGTAGATGACGTCGTACATGTGTGCTCTACCTTCTTCCTTGCAGGCCAAGCAGTCGCGGAGGTATCACCTTCGAGGAAAGTCCGGACATCACAGGGCAGGGTGGTCGGTAACGCCGACCCGGGGAAACCCGCGGGAAAGTGCCACAGAAAACACACCGCCGACGCTCGTCACTCGCAGCTGAAGTCACGGGCGGGCAAGGTTGAAAAGGTGCGGTAAGAGCGCACCGGCGCCGTGGTGACACGGCGGCCAGGCAAACCCCACCCGATGCAAGACCAAGCCGGACCGTTTGCAGGTTGCCCGCCAAGGTCCAGGTCGGTCGCAGAGATGGATGGCTGCTCAAGACAGAATCCGGCTTACCGGCTTGCTACGGAAAGGGCCCCCATCCGGGGGCTCTTTCTATTTGCCCGCAGACCATACCTTTCTCACCGGCCATTCCGACAGAGCGGGAAAGGCGGTCTTTCGGGCGTCCGTTCGGCCTAGGGCGCGCGAGCGCCCAACTCGCCCCGGACCCTTGCTCCCCGGCCTCTTGGATGCGAACATGTGTTCGATGATCGTCTGTGTCCTGCTGCCTCGCTTCGCCCTCTCCGTCGCCGCCGGGCGGGCGGAGCTGGCGCGCGGCCCGGTCGCGCTCGCGCCGGAGCCAGGGCGCGAGCCGCTGATCGGGGAGGCCTCCGCGGCCGCCGAGGCCCATGGCGTGCGCGCCGGGCTGCGGCTGGGGGAGGCGCTCGCCCGCTGCCCGACCCTGAAGCTCGTCTCCCCGGATCCCGCGGGAGTGGCCGACCAGTGGGACCGCGTGCTCGCCGCGCTCGAGGGCATCGGCGCAGCGGTCGAGTCCGAGCGCGCCGGCGTCGCGTGCTTCGACGCGAGCGGCCTGCTCAAGCTGCACGGCGGCCTTGACGGCGTGCTCACCGTCACCCGCCGCGCGCTCGGCGTCCCCGCTCGCCTCGGCGTGGCCGGCTCGCGCTTCGCCGCCGTCGCCGCCGCCTCCAGCGCCCGCGCGCGACGGGCTGAGGTGGCGCCGGGAGCGGTGCCGCCGCTCGGCCGTCGTTCCGGAGCCGGAGCGGTCCGCACCGGCGAAAGCCATCCCGACGGGCGACCCTCCGCCCGCGGCCGCCGCGACCCGCTCGCCGCCTACCTCGCCCCACTCCCGATCGCGCTGCTCGGCACGCGAGCGGAGACCGCGGGGCTGCCCGAGCCGCTCGAGCGCTTCGGGATCCGCACGCTGGGGGAGCTCGCCGCGCTCCCGCGCGCGGCGCTGGCCGACCGCTTCGGCACGGCCGGGCCATTGGCGCGCGACCTCGCCCGCGGGCGCGACACCCCGCTCGTCCCGCGCCGCGCGGCGGAGCGCCTCGAGGAGGCGCTGGAGCTGCCGGAGTCAGGCTCGGGCACGCAGCTCGAGCACGCGCTCAACCTGCTGATCGACCGCCTCATCGCGCGCCGCGAGCGGCGCGGGCGCACGTTCCGCACCGTCGTCCTGTCGGCGGCGCTGGTGGAGGGCGGGACGTGGCGGCTGCGGATGACCTTCCGCGAGGCGCACGCCGACCCGCGGCGGATGCGGCTCGCGCTCGCGCCGAAGCTCGCAGAGCTGCCCGCGCCGGCCGACGCCCTGCGGCTGCGCGTGGAGGGCCTCGGCCCGCCCGCCGGCCTCCAGCGCTCGCTGATCTCCGAGCCCGCCACGATCCGCGCGGCACGGCTGCGCGAGGCCGTGCGCCAGGCGCGCGCAGTGGCGGGGCCGGACGCCGCGCTGAAGATCGTCCCCGTCGACCCCGACTCGCGCGTGCCCGAGCGCCGGCTCACGCTCGCCCCGTGGGACCCGTGAGCCGCGCGCCGAGCTCCGTCGACCACACGCCCGCGCCGAGCCGCGGGCCGCGGCGCCTCGCCACGCCGCGCCCGGTCCGCGTCAGGGTGGGGGAGGGCGGGCGGCCCGAGGAGGTGGCCGGGCACGCCGTCGAGGCCGTGCGCGAGTCCTGGCTGGTAGAGGATCGCTGGTGGTCGGACCGCCCGCTGCGCCGCCGCTACTGGGAGGTCGTGACCGCCGGCGGGCGCAACCTCGTCGTCTTCCGCGAGCTCGCCGGCGGGCGCTGGTACGCACAGCGGTGAGCGCAGCGGCAGAATGCCGAGCCATGCCCTACATCGCCGTCTCCGATCGCTACGACGCCATGACCTACCGCCGCTGCGGCCGCTCGGGGATCTCGCTCCCCGCGATCTCGCTCGGCCTCTGGAACAACTTCGGCGAGGACAAGCCCATCGAGACCCAGCGCGCGATCATCCGCCGCGCCTTCGACCGCGGCGTCACCCACTTCGACCTCGCCAACAACTACGGGCCGCCGCCCGGCGCCGCCGAGATCAACTTCGGCCGCATCCTGCGCGAGGACCTCGCCCCCTACCGCGACGAGCTGATCATCTCCACCAAGGCGGGCTACGACATGTGGCCCGGGCCCTACGGCGAGTGGGGCTCGCGCAAGTACCTGCTGGCGAGCCTTGACCAGAGCCTCCAGCGGATGGGGCTCGACTACGTCGACATCTTCTACTCCCACCGCTTCGACCCCGACACCCCGCTCGAGGAGACGCTCGGCGCGGTCTCCACCGCGGTCAAGCAGGGCAAGGCGCTGTACGCCGGCATCTCCTCCTACTCGGGCCCGCGCACCACCGAGGCGGTCCAGATCCTGCGCGACCTCGGCACGCCGGTGCTGATCCACCAGCCCTCCTACTCGCTGCTGAACCGCTGGATCGAGGACGACGTGCTCGACGTGGTCGGGGAGGAGGGCGTGGGCGTGATCGCGTTCTCGCCGCTGGGTCAGGGGATGCTCACCGACCGCTACCTCGACGGCGTGCCGGAGGACTCGCGCGCGGCGAAGGGGGTCTTCCTCGACCGCAGCCACCTCACCGAGGAGAACCTCGCGCGCGTGCGCGCCCTCAACGAGATCGCCGAGCGGCGCGGGCAGACGCTGGCGCAGATGGCGATCGCGTGGGTCCTGCGCGACCAGCGCGTCACCTCCGCGCTGGTGGGCGCCTCGAGCGTCGCGCAGCTCGAGGACACCCTCGGCGCGCTCGACAACCTCGACCTCAGCGGCGGCGAGCTGGAGGAGATCGACCGCCACGCGGTCGAGGCCGGCATCAACATCTGGGCGGCGTCGAGCGACTCCTAGCGCGAAGGGCCGGCGTATGCGAACATACGTTCGTGTATGTCGAGCTCCATGCCCACTCCGCCTATTCCTTCCTCGACGGGGCCTCGCTCCCGGACGAGCTGGTGGGGGCGGCGGCGGCGCTCGGCTACGAGGCGTTCGCGCTCACCGACCATGACGGCCTGTGCGGCTCGATGGAATTCGCGCAGTCCGCCGCGAGCCTCGGGCTGCACGCGATCCAGGGAGCGGAGATGGCGCTCGAGGACGGCCGCCACGTCACGCTGCTGGTCGAGGACGCGACCGGATGGCGCAACCTCTGCCGGCTCGTCACGACCGCGCACGCCCACGACCGCGACAAGGGCGAGCCGCCGCCGGTCGTCCCCTTCGCCACGCTCGAGGAGCACGCTGCCGGGCTCGTCTGCCTGAGCGGCTGCGCGCGCCAGGGCGTCCACGATGAGCCGGGCCTCGAGCGGCTGCGGCGGATCTTCGGCGCCGACCACCTGCGCGTCGAGCTCCAGCGCCCCTTCCACCGCGACGACCGCGCGCGCCGCCGCCGCCTCGCCGAGCTCGCCGAGCGCGCCGGGCTGCCGGCGGTGGCCACCGGCAACGTCCACGCGCACGCCCGCTCGCGGGCGCCGCTGCAGGACGCGTTCGTCGCCCTGCGCAACCACGCCACGCTGGACGCCTCGGAGCCCATGCGCCGCGGCAACTTCTCCCACGTGCTCGCCTCCCCGGCGGCGATGGCGGCGCGCTTCGAGGACCACCCGCGCGCGGTCGCCGAGACGCAGGCGCTGGCCGAGCGGCTGACCTTCGACCTCACACAGGACCTCGGCTACCGCTATCCCGGCGCGGAGGACCCGGAGGCCAATCGCACGCTGGCCGAGCTGTGCGCGCACCGCTTCGATGAGCGCTACCCGCCGGGCAGCCTCCAGCGGGCGAAAGCGCGCCCGCGCCTGGAGGAGGAGCTACGGGTGATCGAGGCACTTGGCCTGCCCGGCTTCTTCCTCCTGCACCGCGACATGCTCGAGCTCGCGCGCGAGGTGGCGGTTGAGGTGCGCGGGCCGGACTCGGCGCGCGCGCTGCTGCCGCCGGGCCGCGGCCGCGGCTCCTCGGTGTCCTCGATCGTCTGTTACCTCACGGGCCTCTCGCACATCGACCCGATCGCCAACGAGCTGTTCCTCGGGCGCTTCCTCAACGAGGAGCTGACGGCGTTGCCGGACATCGACCTCGACTTCCCGCGCGACATCCGCGAGGTCCTGATCCCGCGCGTGCACGAGCGTTACGGGCGCGAGCACTCGGCGCTGGTGGCGGCCTTTCCGACCTTCCGCTCGCGCGGGTCGATCCGGGAGCTCGGCAAGGTGCTCGGGCTGCCGGCCGCCGAGCTCGAGCGCGTCGCCCGCGGATCGGAGCCGTTCGCGATCCGCGGGGTGGCGGCGGACGTCGAGAACGCGCTCGGGATCGAGCCCGGCGGGCCGCCGGCGCCGTGGCTGGACCCGGACTCGCGCACCCCGTTCGCGATGTCGACCGACGAGTGGCTGGCGACCGTAAATGGCCGCGACCCCGCCGACTACGCGCACCCCCGGCCGGGCGCGGAGGAGCGCGCGGAGCGCCTGCCCGGCCGCTGGGCGTGGCTGGCGCGGCTGTGCGACGAGGCCTACCGGCTGCCGCGCCATCTCTCCCAGCACTCGGGCGGGATGATCGTCTCGACGCGCCCGCTGGTGGACTGCTGTCCCGTCCTGCCCGCCGCGATGGCCGGCCGCCAGCTCTGCCAGTGGGACAAGGACTCCTGCGCCGACGCCGGCTTCCTCAAGATCGATCTGCTCGGGCTCGGGATGCTCTCGGCGGTCGAGCGCTGCGTGGAGGACATCGCGCGCACCCGCCACGAGCGCGTCGACCTCTCGCGCATCCCGTTCGACGACGCCGAGACCTACACGGCGATCCAGGACGCCGACACAATGGGGGTCTTCCAGATCGAGAGCCGGGCGCAGATGGCCTCGCTGCGGCGCACGCGCCCGGAGACGCTCGACGACCTGACCATCCAGGTCGCGATCGTGCGCCCCGGCCCGATCCTCGGCGGGGCGGTCAACCCCTACATCGCCCGCCGCCAGCGGATGCGCGAGGACCCGGACTTCGTCGTCCCCTACGACCATCCCTCGCTGGAGCCCGTCCTGCGCGACACGCTCGGCACGATCATCTTCCAGGACCAGGTGCTCGAGGTCGCGGTCGCCTTCGCCGGCTTTTCCCTGGGGGAGGCCGAGGGGCTGCGGCGGGCGATGAGCCGGAAGCGCTCGGAGGCGGCGATCGAGGCGTACCACCAGCGCTTCGTCGAAGGTGCGGAGCGCACCCACGGGGCCGCGGCGGACGTGGCGGAGCGGGTCTACGAGATGATCATGGGGTTCTCGGGCTTCGGCTTCCCGAAGGCCCACGGCGCCGCCTTCGGGCTGCTCGCCTACCAGTCGACGTGGCTGCGGGTGCACTACGGGCCGGAGTTCCTGTGCGCGCTGCTGAACGAGCAGCCGATGGGGTTCTATCCGCCGGACAACCTTGTGCATGAGGCACAGCGGAGGGGGATAGAGGTTTTGCCTCCGTGCGTGGTATTTGGTTCTTCTGAGTGCCGGGTCGAACGCTTGAGTTCGCGGGTCATGTCTCCGTCGCGCGTTCCCGCTGCTGACCCGGCGGGGGATTTTGGTGAAGCGGGTGGGAGATTGGGGGTGCGGCTTGGGCTCGGGTATGTGAACGGGGTTCGGGAGGCGGAGGTTCGGGCGCTCGTGGCCGAGCGGGAGGGGGGTGGTGGGTGGCGCTCGCTGGGGGATCTCGCGGGCAGGTCGGGTGCGTTCGCCGAGACGCTCTCACGACTCGCCTGGGCGGGGGCCTGTGACGAGCTGGTGGAGGGCCCGGTGGAGTCGCGCCGGCGGCAGGCGCTGTGGGCACTGGGGGTGGCAGTCCCGGGGATGTCCGTCCCCGAAGGGACTCAGCTGGCCCTGCCGCTCGAGCCGCACGCCGGTCCCGAGCTGCGCACGCTCTCCGCCTGGGAGCGGATGCTGGCCGACTACGGCTCCACCGGCGTGACCCTGCGCGAGCATCCGCTGGAGCTGATGCGCGCCGCCCTGCCACCGGACCTGCTCACCAGTCGCGACCTGGAGCGGGACCGGCATGGGAGCTTCGTCCGGGTGGCGGGTCTGGTGGTGGCCCGCCAGCGGCCGGCCACGGCCCACGGGATCACCTTCATGCTCCTGGAGGACGAGCACGGCACCCTCAACCTGATCGTCCCGCCTCCGGTGCACGACCGCTTCCGGCTGGCCGTGCGGGCCGAGCCGCTCGTGGTGGCGGCCGGGCGCCTGGAGCGCCGTGAGGGCACGGTGAACGTGCTGGTGGACCGGATCGAGCGCCTGGAGCGGCCCGACCTTCC
>JBDTMF010000100.1:0-14972 GCA_039934455.1 Solirubrobacteraceae bacterium | reverse complement strand
GCGGCCAGCCCGCCGGCTCCGAAGCTGGCGGTGCCGAACGCGAGCTTGCCGATCAGCAGCGCGGCCGCGAGGCCGGCGGCGACGCCGACGCCGCCGGCGAACCCCGTCTCGGCGAGCGCGATGCGCACCAGCCGCCGGGTCGAGGCGGCGCGCGTGCGCTGGAGCGCGCCGTCGCGGCGGCGGCGGTCGGCGCCCGCCGCGGCGATCGCGGCGGTGAGGAGCCCGGCGATGATCGCGCCGGGGACGCCGAGGAAGAGGAACAGCAGCTCGGCGTAGAGCGCGTCCTTGCGCGCCTGGTCGAGCGCGCCGCCGAGGTTGTCGCCGACGAGGCCGGCGCCCGCCAGCTTCGTCTCGAGGTTGCGGGCGCGGCCGGACACGTCGGTGAAGGCCTGGCTCGGGCTACCGGGCAGCGCGTGCGAGAGGCGCGTATGGATCTGGGTCCGCACACCGGAGCGCTCGAACTGCGCGAACGTCCGCTGGGGCAGGAGGATCACGTTGTCGGGCGGGGCCTGCGCCTGGGCGCCGACCGGGGCGCCGACCTTCTGGAACAGCGAGTCGGCCTGCGGGAGGTCGACCACGCCGTCGACGCGAACCTTGGCCGCGGCGAGGCCGGGCCGCGCGATCGCGACTGTGTCGCCGGGCTGCGCGTGCAGGTTGGCGGCGGTCTGCTGCGCCAGCAGGACGCCGGTGCCGGAGCCCGACAGCGTGCGCAGCTCGCCGGGGAAGGCCCGCGCGTAGCCGTCGGGGAGGCCGATGACGCGTCCGGGCCCGGTCCGCTGGGTCGTTCCGCCCGAGGTGGCCTCGAGCCCGCCCGTCGCGGCGAAGCCGACCGGGAGCGCGGTCTTCACCGCGGGGTAACGCTTGACGCCGCGCAGGACAGCGCCGGCGCTCGCGCCCGGCTGGGCCTCGACCTGCCAGTCGACGGCGACCTGCTGGGTCGCGCGGTGCGTCATCTGCGACGTGGTCGACGACAGGAAGCTGCCGATCGAGGCGAGCAGCGCCACGCCGACGGCGACGCCGAGCGCGGTGGAGGCGAGCCGTGCCCGGCGGTGGGCGAGCAGCCCGCGGAGCCAGATCAGCGCGACCATGTGAGCCTCCCGCTGTGCATCTCGGCGCGCGCGTCGAGGCGCGCGGCGACGGACGGGTCGTGCGTGGCGACGACGAGCGCCGCGCCGGCGCCGCCGGCCGCCTCGAGCAGCGCATCGACGATCGCCGCGCCCGTGACGGCGTCGAGCTGGCCGGTCGGCTCGTCGGCGAGCAGCAGCCGCGGGCGACCGGCGAGCGCTCGCGCGATCGCCACGCGTTGCGACTGGCCGCCGGAGATCTCCTCGGGCAGCTTGTCGGCGAGCCCGGCCAGGCCGAGCCGCTCGAGCGCGGCCAGGGCCCGCTGGTGGGCATCGGCGTCGGCCGCGCCGGCCAGGATCAGCGGCAGCGCGACGTTCTCCACCACGGTCAGCGGCGGCAGCAGGCTCGGCCCCTGGAACACCACGGCGGGCCGGTCGCCGTTGAGCCCCGGCCAGGTCACGCTGCCGTGCGTCGGGCGGTCGAGCCCGCCCAGCAGGTGCAGCAGGGTCGACTTGCCGGAGCCCGACGGCCCCACCAGCGCGATGTGGGCGCCGGTGGCGACCTCGCAGTCGGTCGGCTGGAGTCCGACGGTCGCCGTCGCGCCGTCTCCATAGGTGCGCGCGGCGCCGTCGCAGCGGACGAGCGGCTCGCTCATGCCGCCACCCGCCCGTCCCGCAGGTGCACCTCGCGGGCGGCCTGCGCCGCGACCGCCGCGTCGTGGGTGACCACGACGACCGCCATGCCCTCCTCCGCGCGCTCGCGCAGGAGCCCGAGGACGCGGGCCGCGGTGGCCTCGTCGAGCTCGCCCGTCGGCTCGTCGGCGAGCAGGATGGCGGGGTCGTTGGCGAGCGCGACCGCGAGGCCCGCGCGGGCCAGCTCGCCGCCGGAGAGCTGGGCCGGCCGCGCACTCGCGCGCCCGGCGATCCCGCAGCGCTCGAGCAGGTCGCCGGCACCGGCCGAGCCGCCGCCCAGCCCCTGCGCCAGCGCGAGGTTGCCCGCGACGGTCAGGTGGCCGACCAGGTTCCCGGACTGGAACAGCATCCCGATGCTGCGGGCGCGCACGGCGGCGCGTTCCTCCTCGGGGCGGCGCGAGAGCCGCTCGCCGTCGACCGTCACCGTGCCGCCGTCCGGCTCGTCGAGGCCGGCCAGGCAGGCCAGCAGCGTCGACTTGCCCGAGCCGGAGGGCCCGGTGACGGCGACGACCTCGCCGCGCTCGACGGCGAGCGAGACGCCCTGGAGCGCGAGCGCCTCGTCGTCCCCCGCGTGGAAGAAGCGATAGAGATTGCGCGCCTCGAGGACGGCGGTCATCGCGTCCATTTCAGGGAGTCGGTGACGAGCTTCCACGGGTCGACGTTGTCGGCGCCCTTGGGGCCCGAGAGGGTCAGCGTGACCTGCTTGCCGTTGCGGACGAAGAGGTAGCGCTCGACCGCGTTGGTCCGCGTCCTTCCGGTCACGGGATCCGGCGGGCTGGTGGCGTGGGAGGTGATGCGCACGACCCGGCCGGAGGTGCGCCTGACGACCGAGGCCTTGCCGGGCCTGTACGGAGGACCCTTGGCCTGGCCCTCCTCCATCCGGATCGAATTGAGCTTGTCGGTGAACGTGACCGCGCGGCCAGCGGCGCTGCGCGCCCAGCCCTCGGGCACCTTGACCGAGTAGTCGGCGCCGGGCGGCGAGTAGGCGACGTAGGCCTGGTTGTCGGGGATGTCCCCGGCGGGGCTCACCTCCTTGGCGTTGGGGTCGACGGTCTTCGACGAGGAGGCGGGGGAAGAGGAGGAGGAGCTCGAGCCGCAGCCGGCGATGACCGCCAGGAGCAGGGCGAGCGCGATCGGGGTTCGGGTCATGGCGGCGACGCTAGGCCCCGCCGTTCAACGCCCGGCCCCGCGAAGGTCAACGCCCGGTCAAACCTCGCGGCGAGCCTCCGCGCGAGCGCTAGCGTCCGCGGCGTGAGCCTGCCCGGCATCCTGGTGGTGGAGGACGACGAGGCGATCGCCTCGGGGCTCGTGCGCGTGCTCGACAGCCAGGGCTACCGCGTGCAGCGGGTCGGCCGCGGGCGCCCGGCGCTCGCGCTCGCGACCGAGGACGTCGGCCTCGTGGTGCTCGACCTCGGCCTGCCCGACATGGACGGCCTCGAGGTCTGCCGCCGCCTGCGCGCGGCGCGGCCCGACCTGGCGATCCTGATCCTCACCGCGCGCGACCAGGAGCTCGACGTCGTGTCGGGGCTCGACGCCGGCGCCGACGACTACCTCGTCAAGCCGTTCCGGCTCTCGGAGCTGCTCGCGCGCGTGCGGGCGCACCTGCGGCGCACGCTCGCCGACGCGCCCGAGGAGGCCCCGGAGCCGCTGCGGGCCGGCGACCTGACCGTCGATCCCGCGGCGCGCCGGGCCTGGCGCGGGGGGGAGGAGCTCGAGCTGCGCCCGAAGGAGTTCGAGCTGCTCGCGCTGCTCGTCGCCGAGGCCGGCCGCGCCGTCACCCGCGAGCGGATCATGCGCGACGTCTGGGACACCGAGTGGATGGGGGCGACCAAGACGCTCGACACGCACGTCGGCACGCTGCGCACGAAGCTCGGCGAGCCCGAGGCGATCACCACGCTGCGCGGCGTCGGGTACCGGCTGGACGTCGCGTGAGGCGGCGGCTGCTGATCGCGATCGCCGGTGTCGCGGCACTCGCGGTGACCCTGTTCGCGATCCCGCTGTCGCTCGCGCTCGAGCGCAGCTATCGCGACGACGAGCTGCTGCGGCTCCAGCGCGACGCGTTCGCCGCCACGCGCGCGATCGATGTCAGCACCACGGGCGGCGACCCGATCGAGCTGCCCGCCTCGCCGCGGGCGATCGCGGTCTACGACGGCTCCGGCCGCCGGGTCGCCGGGCGGGTCGGCCCCGCGCGGGCCGACGCCCTCACCCGCGCCGCGAACGCCCGGCGGCGCCCGCTCGACCTCGCGACCGACGGCCGGCTCGTGGTCGCGGTCCCGCTCGTGGTGGGGGAGCGCGTGAGCGGCGCGCTGCGCGCCGAGCGCAGCGACGCGGTCGTGGCGTCGCGCGCCCACCGCGCCTGGCTCGCCCTCGCCGGGCTCGCGCTTGCCGTGCTCGCGCTCGCGACCACCGCCGCCTTCCTGGTCGCCCGGCGCCTCGCCGCGCCGCTCGAGCGCCTCGCCGGCGCCGCCCGCCGCCTCGGCGACGGCGACTTCGGCGCGCGCGCCCCACGCGCTGGGGTGGCGGAGGTCGACGAGGTGGGCGCGGCGCTCGACGCGACCGCGCAGCGCCTCGACGGTCTCGTGACGCGCGAGCGCTCTTTCAGCGCGGACGCCTCCCACCAGCTGCGCACGCCGCTCGCCGCGCTGCGGCTCGAGCTCGAGGCGCTCGAGCTGCGGGGGGAGGAGCTGCCCGCGGCGCTCGCCCAGGTCGATCGCCTGCAGGAGACGATCGACACGCTGCTCGCGGTGGCCCGCGACACGCAGCCCGGCAGCGCCACTGCGGACCTCGGAGCGCTGGTCGACGGCGCCGAGCGCCGCTGGCGCGGCCCGCTCGCGGCCGACGGGCGCCCGCTGCGCGTCCTCGTGACGGCGGTCGATCCGGTCGCGCGGGCCGCGCCCCGGGTGGTCGACGAGATCCTCGACGTCCTGCTCGCCAACGCGCATCGCCACGGCGACGGGCTCGTCACCGCGACCGTGCGCGACGCCGCCGGCCGGCTCGCCGTCGAGGTCGCCGACGAGGGCGAGGGGTTCGCCGTGGCGCCGGAGGAGGCCTTCGCCCGCCGGGGTGGATCCAACGGCGGCCACGGGATCGGGCTGGCGCTCGCGCGCTCGCTCGCCCACGCCGAGGGCGGCCGGCTCGAGGTCGTCGAGCCGGGCCGGCATCCGGTCGTGCGGCTCCTGATCCGCGCCTCGGCCTGAACACGCCGAGAGCCCGGCACGATGGCCGGGCTCTCGGGTCGGGTCGGGAGGGACTCGGGCCTACGGGTGCTGCATGGTGTTGACGGCGGTGACCGAGAAGTCCTGGTTGACGAGGACCTCCAGCTGCGTGCCGTCGGACTTCGTCACGTGCGCCTCGTAGGGCGATCCGTGATCGACGTCGGTCTCGACGCGCTCGATCGTGCCGCCCGGAACCTTCTTGAGGGCGGCGGCCTTGACCTTGGCCGCGACGCTGCCGGTGAGCGCCTGCTCCTGCTTGCCGTTGGCCCCGACGTGCCGGCCGGCGGGATTGCCGCCGCCGGGCGGCTGGCCCTGCGAGGCGGACGGGGTCGCGCTCGATGTGGCCGTGCTGCTGCTGGTCGCGGCGCCGGCGATGGCCGAGCCGCCGAGTGCGAGCGCGCCGAGTGCGGCGACGGTCGCGACGGTCCTGCGGGCGGTGCTGAGCATCGGGATCCTCCTTGGAACGGTTGATCGGACTGCGATCACCCTGGGGCCCTGCGCTGAGCTGCCCGTGGCAGGACCCTGGGAGGACGCCGAGACTGGACGGCGCTGTTAGGGTCCCCTAACGATGAGCGCGCGCTCCGAGACCGCACCGACGCGACTCGCTCCTCGCAGCGCGTTCTGGGTCGCCGTCGTGGCCGCCGTGGCGGGGATCGTCTACCTGATGGCGACCGCCGACACCGGCCCGGCCGACCCGACGGAGGTGCACCAGAGCCACGGCACCGCGGTCTTCAACGCGTCGATCATCGTCTTCCGCGAAGGGCTCGAGGCCGTCCTCATCTTCGCCGCCGTGACCGCGTCGTTCATCGGGGGGAACCGCTCCCGCCGCCGGCCCGTGGTGCTCGGGGCCGCGTGCGCGTTCGGCGCCTCGATCGTCGCGTGGTTCCTCGCCCAGGCGATCCTCGACGCGGCGAGCCCGCTCGGTCCCAAGCTCGAGGGGATCACCGGCTTCCTGGCGATCGTCGTGCTGTTGCTGGTCCTCAACTGGTTCGTGCACAAGGTCTACTGGAGCGAGTGGATCGGCCGGCACCATCGCCAGCGCCGCAAGCTGCTCGCGAGGTCCGGCGCGGCCGCGACCATCGGACTGGTCGCGCTCGGGTTCACGAGCGTCTTCCGCGAGGGCGTCGAAGTCGTCCTGTTCCTGCAGACGCTGCAGCTCCAGAGCGGCACCGGCACCGTGCTCGAGGGCGTCGGGATCGGCCTGGCGGCGACGGCGCTCGTGGGTGTCGCGGTCTTCCACCTGCACCGCCGGCTGCCCTACCGCAAGATGCTGGTCCTCACCGGCGTCCTGGTCGGGCTCGTGCTCGTGGTCATGATCGGCGGGACCGCGCTGACCTTCTCCGAGCTCGGCTGGATCCCGCGGCACGAGCTCCCGTTCACCTTCCCGACGTGGCTCGGCTCCTGGTTCGAGATCTACTCGTACTACGAGACCATCGCCGCCCAGCTGCTCGCCGCCGCCTTCGTGATCGGCTCGTACTACCTGGCCGAGTACCTCAAGGTCACGCGGCCGGTCAGGCGCGGCCGGCAGGCGGCCGTCCGGGCGACCGCGCCACCCGCCGAGACGGCCGGGCCCAGGCGGGTGCGGGCTCCGATCGCTCCGCGCAGCGGCCGTCCAGCGTGACGAGCAGCTGATCCGCTCAGCGGCGAAGCGTTCGTGCGGCTCGCGCATCGGTTCGAGGTGAAGGACGCGATCATCCTCATCGACGCGCAGCCGGGCGCCGCCGTGACGGGCGCGTAGCCGACCGGACGGGCGTCGTAGGCTTGGTGCATGGCGCCCATCAGCCCGCTCCTCTCGGAGTCGCAGTTGGCGAGCCTCGCGGACCACGGTGAGGAGCGGACCGCCGAGGTCGGCGACGTCCTCTACAAGATCGGCGACGAGCGCTACCCGCTCATCGCGATCCTCGAGGGCGAGGCGGCGGTGCTCGACAACGCGGGTGACGAGATCGTGCGGCACGGCGCCTCGGGGTTCCTCGGGGAGCTCAACCTGATGACCGGGCAGACGGTCTACCTGACCGCGGTCGTCACGCAGCCGATGCGCTACATCGCCGTCGAGCGAGAGGTGCTGCGCCCGCTGCTGTTCGAGGACGGCCCGCTCGGCGACGTCCTGCTCGCCGCCTTCATGTCGCGCCGCGAGGCGCTGCAGACGCACCAGGGCATCGGCGTCGAGATCGTCGGCCCGCGGTCGTCGGTCGCGACCAGGGGGATGGTCGACTACGTGCGCCGCGCGCGCCTCCCCTACACGTGGAGCGATCCCGAGCACGCCGGCGATCCCGCGCTGACCGCGCTCGTCGCGGCGCTCGGGCCGGAGGCGCTGCCGCTCGTCCGCCTGCCGGGCGGGACCGAGCTGCGGGCGCCCAGCGGCGGCCAGGTCTGGCGCGCGCTGGGGATCGGGGCCGAGCTGGGCGCGCGCGAGGAGGTCGACCTGGTCGTCATCGGCGGCGGCCCGGCGGGCCTGGGGGCGGCCGTCTACGGCGCGTCGGAGGGGCTCGACACGCTCATCATCGAGAGCACGGTCCTCGGAGGGCAGGCGGCCGTCTCGCGGCGGATCGAGAACTACCTCGGCTTCCCGGCGGGCATCAGCGGCGGCGAGCTGACCACGCGCGCCGTCACGCAGGCGCGCAAGTTCGGCGCGCGGATGGCCACTCCCTACCGCGCGCTGGCGCTCGAGCCGGGCCCCGACCGCCACGTCGTGCGGCTCGACGGGGGAGAGGAGATCGCGGCGCGCGCGGTCGTCCTGGCCACCGGCGCGGAGTACCGCCGCCTGCCCATCGCCGATCTCGAGGACTACGAGGGCATCAGCGTCTTCTACGCCGCCGGCCCGCCCGAGGCCCAGCGCTGCGGCGCGACCCGCGTCGCCGTCGTGGGCGGCGGCAACTCGGCCGCGCAGGCCGCGATCTGGCTGTCCCGCGGCGGTGCGCTCGTGACGCTGCTGCACCGCCGGGCCGACCTGCGCGAGACGATGTCGGACTACCTGATCGGCGACCTCGAGCGCCACGGGATCGCGGTCCGCGACCGCTCCGAGATCACCGCGCTGCACGGGAGCGACGGCCAGCTCGAGGGCGTGACCCTGAGCGACGGGGAGCGCCTGCCGCTCTCCTACCTGTTCCTGTTCCTCGGCGCCTCGCCGTGCACCGGATGGCTCGGGGCGGCGGTGGCGCGCGACGACAAGGGCTTCGTGCTGACCGGCGCCGACGCGGGGGCGGCGGAGGCGCTCGAGACGTCGGTGCCCGGGGTCTACGCCGCCGGCGACGTGCGCTCGGGGTCACCCAAGCGCTGCGCCACCGCCGTGGGGGAGGGCGCGGCCGTGGTGCGCCTCGTGCACCAGCGGCTGTCCAGCGTTCCCGCTTGAGCCCGCCGCCGGACCTTCTGCACTGAGCGAGCCCTGTCTCTGAACCGCTGGAACTCGACGTCGCCCGCTCGATCATGCATCACCTGCGCTCCTACGACGTCATCTGCCGCTACGGCGGCGACGAGTTCGTGTGCTCGCTCGCGGGCCAGGCCGCCCGTGGCGCCCACCAGCGCTTCGATGAGATCCGCACCCCTCTCTCCGAGGCCTCGAGTGGGGCGACGATCAGCGTCGGCTTCGCCGAGCGGGGCGAGGAGGACAGCCTCGCCGAGCTGATCGGCCGGGCCGACCACGCGTTGATCAGGACGCGCCGCCGCCCGCAGGGCTGGCGGGGACGTAGAGCGCCGGCTCGGCAGGGAACGGCAGCGCCGCGACCAGGTCTCCCTCTTCGCGCACGGTTCGCGCGTACATGAGCGGGCTCGACCAGTGCACGACCGCGACGAAGCGCGTGTCGGGGCTGGGGAGCAGCTCCGCGCCGAGGTGGCCGCGGCGGACGGCGAACACGTCGCGCATCGCCTCCCAGGCGGCGAGGAAGCGGTCGTCCTCGCCTTCGGGGACGTCGAACGGGACGATCAGGAGCACGCTGCCCCCGCGATCCGGCGCCCCGGCCTCCAGGCTCGCGAAGCGGAGCCGCACGTCCGCGCGCAGGGCCCGGTGCAGCCTGGCTCCGGGCGGGGACTCGGCGATCCAGGCGTCGAGGAACGCCGCGTCCTCGTGCGGGGCGACGGCGAAGAGCTCGATCGCGGCGCCGCTTCGGAACTGCCTTCTGGTCACTGCGCCGCGGCCGACAGCAGCCACAGGCCGAGGCTGGTGAAGGCGACCATGACCGCGAGCATCCAGTACTGCGAGCGGGTGGCCTCGCGCGGGTCGGGGTAGATGGCGAGGGCGCGGTCGTGCGCGAGCGTGAGCCCTGCGACGTGCCCGAGGACGAGCGCGCCGCACTGGACGTACCAGATGCCGGTGGCGCCGATCCACGTGTAGTCGATGGCGCCCGAGGCCGTGCCGAACACGTCGGCGCCGGTGCCGAGCGGATCGGAGACGAGATAGGTCATCGCCTGGCCCTGGTAGGCGAGCAGCGAGAAGTAGTGCGCCACCACGTACGCGAGCGCGATCGGGATGAGGGTGTGGGCGAACTGCGCGGCGAGCTCGCTCGTGGGCAGGCGGCGATTGACGTCGTGCATCCCCATCGCGCCGAGCCGGTAGAGCAGGC
This sequence comes from Solirubrobacteraceae bacterium, assembly GCA_039934455.1. Lineage (GTDB taxonomy): Bacteria > Actinomycetota > Thermoleophilia > Solirubrobacterales > Solirubrobacteraceae > DASQFQ01. The sequence goes on along the minus strand of JBDTMF010000100.1, from coordinate 5,444 downwards.
TGACGAAGAGCACCATCATCACGAGCCCGACGCTCCCCGCCGCCTCGAGCGCGTGCTCGGGGCCGAACCCGAGATCGCCGAAGAACGTCTGCAGCCGGTCGGCGAGCGAGGTCCACAGGCCGCCCTGGGAGAAGCCGTCGAAGCTCGTCGTGCCGATCATCGTGCAGAGCAGGGCGACCGTGCCCGGGACGGCACCGAGGGTTGGCGCCCCCCCGAGCGGCGGGCGCAGGTGCAGCGCGCGCTCTCGCCACCGCAGCGGCGCAACGCGAGCGAACGTGCCGAAGTAGACGCTGAACGCGTCGCCGCGGTGCGACCAGGCCGCGGCGCCGTAGAGGCTCATCCCGACGAGCTGGGCCACGGCGTAGGCGAGCGCCATCACGGCGAGCTGCGACGGGTCGTCCTTGTTCGCGTAGGTCAACTCGACCCACGCGAACGCGAGCACGCCTGCGACGGCCGGCCAGCGGCCGAGCCGGGCCGGGTAGGGGAGGGGCTCGGGGACGCTGTCGCTCACGTGGCGCACCAGCCAACCGGCGGCCTTCCCGATCGCGAGCCAGGGATTGACGGCCCGGAAGACGTCGCCGAAGAGCGCGCTCACGAACGGGATTCCGATCCAGAACACCACGTAGACGAAGGTCGGGACGACGTTGTCGGTCGAGCTCTGCTCGCCGGCGAACCCGGCGTACACGATGAGCGCGAACCCGGCGATCCCGGCCGCACCGGCCAGCACCTCGAGCCAGCGGGGCACGCCGGCCAGGCGACGCTCGTGTACGCGCTGGAGGCGCGGCGTCGCCCACAGCGTCGCGAGGCCGACGAAGGAGGCGACCAGCACGAGGCTGGCCGCCCATGCGAACAGCCACCGCGGGATCGGCAGGTCCTGCTTGCCGACCAGCCCATGGGCGAAGCTGCTCTCGGGCGCCGCGGCGGCGATGAGCAACCCGGCCAGCGCCAGCGCGCCGGCCGCTCGCAGGCGGGTCACGGCTCGACGGTCACGTTCGCGAGCGCCTGCTTGTGCGCCTCGAGCTCGACGACGAACTTGCCGTCGATCTTGGCCGGGAACCTGAAGTGCACGGAGCCGCCCTTGGTGACGTCCTTGTGGACGTCGTAGCCATGGAAGTGCACCTCGTCCGCGGTGTCGCTCTTGATCGTGAGGTCGACCGTTCCGCCCTGCTTGAACTTGACGTCCTTGACGCCGCCGACGGGCTTGGCGTCCTTGACGACGACGGTGGCGGGACCGGAGCTCTTGGTGCTCGAGGAGCCGCCGCTCCCGATCACGACGACGGCGACGACGACGATCGCCACGGCGGCGCCGAGCATCGCCAGACGACCATTGCGAGTCATAGGAAATCCCTCTCTGAAGGTTCGCGTGCGGGGAAGGCGGGAACGCCGGCCGCGCGTGGCGGCGGGTTCCTCAGGCGGCGCTGCGGGCCGGCGCGAGCGCAGGCGGCGGGCGCTTGGCCATCCCGGACGCGACCAGCCGGCCGCCGCGCTGCATCACGCGCGCGCAACGCCGCGGGCCCGCGACGCGCGGCGCCCGGCGCCGCTGCGGGCGCGCCGCGGCGCGCCCCCCGAGGTCGACGAGCTGATCCTCGCCGACATAGCGGCCGAGCAGCAGCGGGAGCGCGAGGACGAGGGCCGGCGCGAGATAGAGCAGGCCGAACCGGTCGCCCGTCAGCGCCTCGGCGACCATCCAGGCGGCCACGACGAGCGCGAACAGCCAGAGGACGAGGCGATCGCGACGCGGGACCATCAGCGCGCGGCGAGGTGGGCGATGTCGAGCATCACCCAAAGCGTATCCGCCGTTCAGGCCTCCTGCGAGATTCCAGGCGCCGGATCGGGCCCGATGACGTCGGCCGTGGTGCTCGCGGGGTCCGGCTCGTGCTCGCCCATGTCCAGCCGGAACGGCGGGTAGGCGTCGGTCATCAGCGTCGCGTAGGCCGCCACCCGGAACACCCAGCGGTTCATGCCCATGATGAAGTCGAAGAGCTGGCGCGGGTAGCGCCCGGTGAACAGCAGCACCACGCCGGCGATGCACACCAGCAGCGCGATCAGGCCGCCGCTGGAGGTCAACGTCCAGCTGTCGTTGTTCGCCGCGCCCCAGCCGGCCCACGCGCCGCCGGCGAACACGCCCACGATGAGGTAGTGGGGCAGCGCGAGCAGCCACCACTTGACGAGCACGAGCCCCCGCGACAGCGACGGTGGATAGTCGACCTCGAGCCGCGCCGGGTAGTCCGGCACGTCGGCGAGCGTGAACGACGGGTAGCGGTCGGTGCCGAGTGCGTTGTAGGAGTAGAAGGCGACGCGCCACGACCAGCGCATGACGCCGACGTTGAAGTCGAAGATCGAGCGCGGGTAGCGGCCGGTGAAGAGGATCGCGAAGAACGCGACGACACTCAGCACCACGAAACCGAGCCATAGGAAGAAGAGCACGAACGCGTGCGGGATGATCAGCACCCACTTCACGAGCCACAGCCACCGGCTCAGGTGCGCGTCGAGGCTCGCTTCGAGTCGGAGCGGATACACCGAGGCGGTCACGGGGTCGTTCATGGCACTGTCCCTTCACTGTGTGTCCCGAGGGTCACCGGCGCCGGGTGCAGCGTCAGCAGCGGTCGCGTTCACCACCGACACTACTCCGTCGCCCTGGCGGCCCGGCACGATTCCGTGCGCCCCGCGTCACCTATGCTGCGGCGGTGCGTGCCGGCGTGTTGGGGATGGTGCTCGTAGCGGTGCTCGCGCTGGGCGCGACGACGGCGTCGGCGCGCGTCTACCGCGGCGTGATGACGAACGGTGCGGGCGCGGTCCACTCCGGCGAGCAGGGGGCGCTGTGGCAGTCGCGCTTCGTCGAGCACAAGCGCGGCCGCATGCTGTACAGCGCGTGCGTCGTCTTCCTCGACGCTCGCGGCGTGGTCAAGTGCAAGGCGGGCCGGACCAACCGCCGTGGCGTCGACCGCGTGTCGTTCACGGAGTTCGTGAACCTGCGCCCCGGGCACTGGGTGGTGCGCTTCTTCAAGCTCGGTCGCACCCTGTCGGCCTGGCGCTTCACGCTTCGGTCCGAAGGCGCCTGATCCCCCGCGCGCGCGGGAGGCCTTGACTGATCATGGCAGCTGCGTCAGTGTCCTTCTGAAGGGCAGTCCGACGCTGGGCACAGGCTCGAGCCAGGGAGGTCCCGATGATGAACTACGCCGGCTGCAGCGCGTGCGGGTCGATCGTGCCACTCATGTGCGCCGGGTCGTTTCCCATGCACCCGCCGATGCCGGTCCAGGCCTCGCCGATGGGACCGTACTGCGGGTTCTGCGGTCTGCTCCAGCCGGTGTTCGTGTGCACGACCTGCGGCACGATGCAGGGGGTGTACCTCCCGGGCATGGCGGTCCCGCAGGCTCAGCGCATGGGCATGCCGCTGGTGGCGCCCGTGCTGCAGGCGCCGTCCGGCGCGCCGCCGAACCAGGTGCGCGCCGGGCTGAAGGACGTGGCGCTCGACTTCCTCAGCTCGGCGGCGAAGCAGGCGGGCACGAACGTCGGGAACCAGATGACGGCGTGGGCGTGACGCCATGATCTCGGGCCTGCTGTCGAGCGCACTCGCGGAGGAAGCCAGCACGACGAAACTCGAAGCGTGGCTCGCGCGCGTGGAGCCCGACGCCGCGAGCGCGGGCGTCCACGAGTTGGCCGAGTTGGTGCAGGAGTACCTGAACGGCATCCCGAGCGCCCTCGACGGCCTCGTCGCGATGACGAAAGAGCGGCCGTTCGGCCGGAGCGTCGCCTTCGCCGCGGGTCAGGTCCTGCTCTACCTCGTCGATGAGGAGGATCTCTTCAGCGAGCGGGAGATGGGCGCGCTCGGGCTGCTCGACGACGCGTTTCTGATCCATGGGTGCCTTACGGCCCTGTGTGCGACGTTCCCCGAGCTCAGCCTGCCTCCGGGCTACGCGCCGCCCAGCGGACGCGCCGCGGCGGCGGTGCGGACGCTCCTTCCTGCCGGCGTGCCCGAGGCGCTCGACCGGACCTGCGAGAACCTCGTCCGGGTGGCGGCCACGTTGTACGCCCCTGGCGGACAGCGTGACCCGGGTCCGGACCCGCCGCGGCCGACGCTCCGGGTCGGCGACGCGCTGGCGATCCTGAGCTCGGCCCCCCGCTGAGCCAGGCTCAGTCCCAGGCCTGGGCGGAGAGCCGGCGCACGATCCGCCCGTCGCTGACCTCGGCGGTCGTAGCCGCGCGTCATCGGCTCGTCAGCCGAGCGTCAAGGCGGGTATAGGCTTGTCGCCCATGCTGCGAGTGCAACTCCTCGGTGAGTTGCAGGCCCGGGCCGGTGACACCGCCGTCGCCACGCCCACGAGCCGGCGCGCGTGGGCGCTGCTGGCGTGGCTGGCGCTCCATCCGGGCGAGCACGCGCGGGGCGCGGTCGCCGCGCGCTTCTGGCCCGACGTGCTCGACTCGAGCGCGCGCGCGTCGCTGCGCAGCGCGCTGTGGGAGCTGCGGCGCGCCCTGCACGAGGACGAGGCGCTGAGCGCGGGGCGCGACCGCGTCGCGCTGCGCTGCGGGACCGACCTGGCCGAGTTCGACGGCCACGTCGCCGCCGGCCGGCTCGAGGCCGCGGTCGCGCTGCACCGCGGGCCGCTGCTCGCCGACCTCGACGACGACTGGGTGCTGGAGGCCCGCGACGAGCACGCCGAGCGCCTCGGCTCGGTGCTGGCGCAGCTCGCGGCGGCCGCGGAAACGCCGGCCGCCGCCGTCGGCTGGGGGCGCCGCCGGCTCGCGCTCGACCCGCTCGACGAGGATGCCGCGCGCGACCTGATGCGGCGGATGGTCGACGCCGGCGACCGCCCCGGTGCGCTCGCCGTCTACGACCGGCTCTCCGACCGCCTGCGCGGCGCGTTCGGCCTTGCGCCCTCCGCCCCGACGCGCTCGCTTGCCGCCGCGATCCGCGAGGACGGAGCGGCGACCCCGGAACGCCCGGCGCCCGCGGCCGGCCCCTCGGCCGACGGGCCGCCGCTCGTGGGTCGCGACCGCGACCTGGCGGAGCTGACCGCGCTGTGGGAGACGGTGCGCTCCGGGAGCGGCGGCGTCGCGGTGATCGCCGGCGAGGCCGGGATCGGCAAGACGAGGCTCGCGCTCGAACTGGTCGCGCGCGCCCGCGCCGGCGACGCGCGCGCCGCGCGCTGCACCGCGGCGGACCTCGGCGGCGCGCCGCCGTTCGCGCCCTGGGTCGAGCTGCTGGCCGGGCTCGCGCGCGAGCTCGAGCCGCCGCCCTCCAACGCGCGCTGGCCGGAGGAGCTCGCGCGGCTCGCCCCGTCGCTGCCCCTGCGGCTCGGGCGCCCGCGGGTCGAGCCCGCCGCGGTGCCGTCCGACCTCGCCCGTGCGCGGCTGTTCGAGGCGGCGGTCGAGCTCGCCGAGCACGCCACCGCCGATCGGCCGCTCGTGCTGCTGTTCGACGACGTCCACCTCGCCGATGCGCC
>JBDTMF010000099.1:0-15454 GCA_039934455.1 Solirubrobacteraceae bacterium | reverse complement strand
CGGCCGGCGAACGGCAACTGCGCATCGAGAGAGTGACGGGAGGGAGCGGCGCACCGCTCAACCGGCATTTCGTTCGATTCGATGGGCTGTGAGGTGAGCGATCGAACGAACTGCCGCTCCCACCGGCATTACGTTCGATGTGGCCGAGAAAGCGACTCGAATCGAACGAAATGCCGTCTCCCTCCTGACCGTCCGCCCGCGAGCCGCCGCCGCCCCCCCGGGAACCCTTTGCTCAATGAGCCGTTGCCGTTCCCGCGGGGTTCCGCAGCGCCAATGCGCCGCCGAGCCCCAGCAGCTTCGGCGACACCGGAGGCAGTCAACAGGGGGCCGGCCTGCCGAAGCGCGCTGCGGCCGGCCCTACAGCGGCGTCACGTACGCGCCGCCGATCCCGCCGTCGACCATGAAGGTCGACGCCGTGATGTACGACGACTCGTCGGACGCAAGGAACAGCACGGCGTTGGCGAGCTCGACGGCCTCGGCGAAGCGGCCCATCGGCACGTGCACCATGCGCCGCGCGGCCTCGGCCGGGTTGTTGGCGTAGAGCTCTCGCAGCAGCGGCGTGTCGACCGGGCCCGGGCAGAGCGCGTTGACGCGCACGTTGCGGCGGGCGAACTCGACGCCGAGCTCGCGCGTCAGCGCCAGCACACCGCCCTTGGAGGCCGTGTAGGAGATCTGGGAGGTGGCCGCGCCGAGCACCGCGACGAACGACGCCGTGTTGATCACCGAGCCGCCGCCGGTCTCGAGCAGGTGCGGGATCCCGTGCTTGCAGCAGAGGAAGACCGACTTGAGGTTGACGTCCTGCACGCGCTGCCACGTCTCGAGCGAGGTGTCGAGGACCGAGGCGTCATTGATGGGGGAGATGCCGGCGTTGTTGAAGAGCACGTCGATACGGCCGTATGCCCTGCGGACCTGGACATAGAGGTCGTGCAGCGCGTCCTCGTCGGTGACGTCGGCGACGATCGAGAGGTCGCCCGGTGCGTCTTCCAGGAGGTCGACGCCGACCACCGTCGCGCCCTCGTCCTGGAAGCGCTGGACCGAGGCGGCGCCGATGCCGCCCGACGCGCCTGTGACGACGCAGACCTTGCCCGCGAGCCGGCTCATCCGGTCGCCACGTAGACGGTCTTGAGCTCCGAGTAGTGCTCGAGCGCGTGCGGCCCGAGCTCGCGCCCGACGCCGGACTGCTTGAAGCCCCCGAACGGGGTCGAGACCCGCACGGAGGTGTTGGAGTTGACCGAGACCACCCCGCTCTCGAGCCCGCGCGCGACCCGCAGCGCCTTCGCGCCGTCGCGCGTCCACACCGACCCCGAGAGGCCGTAGATCGTGTCGTTGGCCAGCTCGACCGCCTCCTGCTCGTCGCGGAACGGAACGACCACGGCGACCGGCCCGAAGATCTCCTCGGTCACCGCGCGGTCGGAGCGCTCGACCGGGCACAGCACCGTCGGCGGGTACCAGTAGCCCGGGCCATCGGGGACGCTGCCGCGGATCGCCACCGGCGCGCCCTCCGGCACGAAGGAGGCGACCGTCTCGCGCTGGCCGGACGAGATGAGCGGCCCCATCTCGGTCGCCTCGTCGAGCGGATCGCCCACCTTGATCGCCTCGACGACCTCCTCGAAGGCCTCCATGAAGGCGTCCAGCGCCGAGCGCTCGACGAGGATGCGCGAGCGCGCGCAGCAGTCCTGGCCCGCGTTCCCGAACACGGCGCCCGGGGCGGCCGCGGCGGCCGCCTGGATGTCGGCGTCGGCGAACACGACGTTGGCGGACTTGCCGCCCAGCTCGAGCGTGACGCGCTTGATCGTCTGGGCGGCGCCCGTGGCGATCGTCCGGCCGACCGTGGTCGAGCCGGTGAAGGCGACCTTGGCGACGTCGGGATGCTCGACGAGCCGCTGCCCGCACGTGCGACCCGGCCCTGCCACGACATTGACGACGCCCTCCGGGATCCCGGCCTCGAGCGCGATCCGCTCGAACTCGAGCGCGGTCAGCGGTGTCAGCTCGGCGGGCTTGAGCACCACCGTGTTGCCGGCGGCGAGCGCTGGGGCGAGCTTCCACGCCGCGATCGTGAGCGGGAAGTTCCACGGCACGATCAGCGCCACGACGCCGAGCGGCTCCCGGAAGGTCATGCCGACGCCGCCGGCCACCGGGATCGTGTCCCCGAGGTTGCGCTCGGGCCCGGCCGCGTAGTAGCGGAACGTGTCGACGACCATCTGCATCTCGCCGCGCGCATCGCCGATCGGCTTGCCGGCGTTGCGCGCCTCGAGCATCGCCAGCGGCTCGAGCTCGGCTGCGAGCGCGTCGGCCAGCCTGTGCAGCAGCGCCGCGCGGTCGCCCGGCGCGACCGCGCGCCACGCCGGGTAGGCCGCCTTCGCGCGGGCGACCGCCGCGTCCGTCTCCTCCACGCCGGCGCGCGGAATCTCAGCGAGCACCGCCTCGGTGGCAGGCTCGACGACCTCGAGCGTCCCGCTCATCACATGTCGGGCGTCGCGAGCTCGTCGACGTCGAGGTTGCTCTGCGGGCCCTTGAACCAGTGCTTGGCGGAGACCTTCCACCAGATCGCCACGGCGCTGAGCACGACGATGAACACGATCGGCGCGTAGTTCATCGCCTTGTAGTCGAAGTCACTGTTCCACGGCACCGCGAGGTTGGTCGTCGGCATGATGAAGAGGATGCAGATGAAGCCGACCCAGATCATTGCGAGGATGTTCAGCGGCTTGTACCAGCGGCCCAGGCTCCAGGGGCCGGCCTCGAACGCGTCGCCCTGCCGGAAGCGCAGGTAGATCGGGATGATGTAGGCGACGTAGAGGCCGATCGTCGCCACCGAGGTCACCGCGGCGTAAACGAAGAACGCGTCGCCGCTCCAAGCAGGGGCCGCCAAAACGAAGGCCAGGAACGCGATCAGGATGACCGCGTTGGCGGGGACGCGGCGGCTGTTGAGCTTCGACCAGCGCTGCCAGCCCGGCACCGCCCGGTCGCGCGAGAACGCGTAGAGCATCCGCGACGCCGAGGTGATGGCCGACATGCCGCAGAACAGCTGGCCGCCGACCGCGATGAACAACAGCAACTCGGCGCCCGTCTTGCCGAGCGCCTGCTGGAGCACCTCGATGACGGCGAAGGCGCCGGCGCCGGCGACCTTGTCGAGGTCCTCGATCGAGAACGTCAGCGCCATGATCAGCACGTAGCCCGCGATCGCCGAGACGAGCACGGAGTTCACGACACCCTTGGCCGCCGCAATCGAGGCGTCGCGGGTCTCCTCGGAGAGGTGCGCCGAGGCGTCGTAGCCCGTGTAGGTGTACTGCGCCTGCAGGAAGCCGAGGAAGAAGATGAAGATGAAGGGGACGCCCGAGAGGCCGGAGTTGTTGACCGTCTCGGAGAAGACCCAGCTGATCGACTGGTGGCTGTCGGCGAAGATGATCAGCACGAGTGCGAACACCGCGACGCCGATCACATGCCAGTAGGCGGAGATGTCGTTGAGGGTCGCGACGAGCCTGACGCCGAAGATGTTCATCACCGCGTGCAGCACGAGGATCGCGATGTACACGTAGATGATGTGGTGGTTGTCGTTGTTGTAGCCGAGCACCAGGTTCAGCAGCGCGGTCGTGAACGTCGCGGCGCCGTAGTCGATGCCGGCGGTGATGGCGACCTGGCCGACGAGGTTGAACCAGCCGGTGAACCAGCCCCAGACGGCGCCGCCCATGCGCGACGCCCACCAGTAGAGCCCGCCCGCGGTGGGGTAGGCCGACGCCAGCTCGGCCATGCTGAGCGCGACGATGATCACGAAGACCGAGACGACCGGCCAGCCGATCGCCTGCTGCATCGGGCCGCCGTAGTTGATGCCGGTCCCGTAGAGGGTCAGCGCCCCCGACAGGATCGAGATGATCGTGAACGAGACCGCGAAGTTGGCGAATCCGCCCATGCGGCGATCGAGATCCTGCTTATACCCCAGCTCGGCGAGGCGCTTCTCGTCCGCGTCCTGCTCGCGCGGCTCGGCGGTGGTGCTCATCGGCGCTCCATCTCCCCTTGACGTCGAAAAGGTCTGACCTTCCCACCTCTAGCCGCGCGAGCGTACGCGTCGCAGTGGACGGAAGTCAAGGCAGCAGGCCGGCGAGCACGTGCTCGGTCCCGCGCAGGTGCTCGGTGATCGTCCGCGTCGCGTGGTCGACATCGCCGTCGCGGATCGCCTCGAGCAGCCGGGCGTGCTGCGCGTTGGACCACGAGAGGACCTCGGCCGGGTGCGGGATGAAGTCGATCAGGTCGCTCATCGCCCCCTGGGACTCGGTCATCGCGGTCACGAGCGGCGCACTGCCGGTCGCCTCCGCGAGCCCGATGTGGAACAGCACGTCGGCGTGCCGGTAGGCCGGGAAGTCGCCGAGCAGGCCCTCCATCGCCGCGACCAGCTCGTCCAGCGGCGCGAGCGCCTCGGATCGCGCGCGGTCGCAGGCGAGCACGGCCACGCCGAGCTCGGTCGCGAGGCGGCTGTCGCAGACGTCGCGCCAGCCGGCGACGACCTCGGCCGTCGGCGCCTGCGCCGGCGGCAGGTCCTCGGACACGAACGTCCCGCCGCGGCGGCCGCGCACCGCGCGCAGGTGCCCGCTCTGCACCAGCGCGGTCAGCGCCTGGCGCAGCGTCGAGCGCGAGATGCCCATCTGCGCGCACAGGTCGCGCTCGGGCGGGAGGCGCGCGCCCGGCGCGAGCAGGCCGAGCTTGATCGCCGTGCCGAGGCGCTCGAGGGTCTCCTCGAACGCCGTCTGCGAGCGGACCGGCGCGAAGACCGGATCCGACGCGCGCCGGATCACAGCCGCTCGAAGCCCCGCCGGCGCTCCCAATCCGTGACGGCCGAATCGAAGGCCGCGAGCTCCACCCGGGCGTTGTTGAGGTAATGGGCGACGACCTCCTCGCCGAACGCCTCGCGGGCGATCGTGCTCTCCTTGAACAGCGCCGCGGCGTCGCGCAGGGTGCCCGGCACCTGCGGCTTGTCCGACGCGTACGCGTTGCCCTCGAAGGCCGGCTCGAGCTCGAGCTCGGCGTCCATCCCGTGCAGGCCCGCGGCGATCATCGCGCTCAGCGCGAGGTAGGGGTTGACGTCGGCGCCCGGCAGGCGCTGCTCGATCCGCCTGCCGGGGCCGTGGCCGACCGCGCGCAGCGAGCACGTGCGGTTGTCCTCGCCCCAGGCCACGGCGGTCGGGGCGAAGGAGCCCTCCGCGTAGCGCTTGTAGGAGTTGATGTTCGGCGCGAAGAACAGTGTCAGCTCCTGCATGCAGGCCAGCTGGCCGGCGACGAAGCGCTGAAAGGCCTGGTCGTCGTCGGCGAACAGCGGGGTCCCGTCCTCGCGCTGCAGCGACAGGTGGATGTGGCACGAGTTGCCCTCACGCTCGTCGAACTTCGACATGAAGGTGATCGACATGCCCTCCTGCGCAGCAATCTCCTTCGCCCCGTTCTTATAGAAGGCGTGATCGTCGGCCGTCCGGAGCGCGGGGCCATAGACAAAGTTGATCTCGTGCTGGCCGAAGTTGCACTCGCCCTTGGAGTCCTCGACTCGCATGCCCGCGCCCGCCATCGAGTTGCGGATGCGGCGGATCAGCGGCTCGACGCGCGCGGTGCCGAGCAGCGAGTAGTCGACGTTGTAGAGGTTGGCCGGCTCGAGGTTTCGGTAGTCGCGGGTCTGCGCCTCCTCATACGGCGTCTTGAACAGGATGAACTCGAGCTCGGTCGCGCCGGTCGCGGTGAGACCGCGCTCGGCGAGCCGATCGAGCTGGCGGCGCAGGATCTGCCGCGGGGACTCGGCGACGGGGGAGCCGTCGGCCCAGGTCAGGTCGGCCATGCAGAAGGCGGTCCCCTCCTGCCACGGGACCGGCCGCAGCGTGCTGAAGTCGGGCCGCATCTCGAAGTCGCCGTAGCCACGCTCCCACGAGGACATCGCGTAGCCGTCGACGGTGTTCATCTCGACGTCGACGGCGAGCAGGTAGTTGCATGCCTCGGCGCCGTGCTCGGCCACCACCTCGACGAAATGCCCGCCGGTGAGGCGCTTGCCCTGCAGGCGACCCTGCATGTCGGTCAGTGCGAGCAGCACCGTGTCCAGCGTCCCTTGGCGGACGGCGGTCTTGAGTTGGTCCAGCGTGAGCGGTGCCTCCATGGAGCGGAAAGGTATCTGGACCATGCCTTCGCGGCAAACGCGGCCTTGACACGATTGTCACGAGCGGGCTAGCGTCGCGGCATGGCCGCCCCCACCAGCAGCGCGCGCGACGACACCGCCGACCTCGCCGAGTTCGGCTACGCACAGTCCCTCCACCGCCGGCTGCACTTCTTCAGCTCCTTCGCCGCCGCGTTCAGCTACATCTCGCCGGCCACCGGCATCTTCACGCTGTTCATCCTCGGCATCGGCACGCTCGGCGGGGCGTTCATCTGGACGTTTCCCGTCGTGGCCGCGGGGCAGTTCATGGTCGCGCTCGTCTTCGCCGAGGTGTCCTCTCATTTCCCGCTCGCCGGCTCGGTCTTCCAGTGGACGAAGCTGCTGAGCAACTCCAAACCATATGCGTGGTTCTCCGGGTGGATCTACCTGTGGGCCGGCGCGCTGACGGTGGCGGCCGTGGTGGCGACCCTGCCGCTGACGCTGATCCCGGTGATCAACGACATCGGGATCAGCGACATGGCGCCTGACAGCCTGGTCAACCAGAAGTGGATCGCGATCATCACGCTCGTCGTGATCACGCTGCTGAACATCTTCGGTGTGCGGGTCGTGGCGATCATCAACAACACCGGCGTGCTGTTCGAGCTGCTCGGGCTGTTCGTGTTCGCGATCATCCTCGCGCTGTTCCACAACAACCAGGGCGTCGGCGTCGTCTTTCACACCGGCGGCCCGGACTTCAGCGCCGGCAACTTCCTGGTGGCGATGTTCATGGGGCTGTTCGTGATCTACGGCTTCGACACGGCCTCGACGCTGGCGGAGGAGACGAACGACCCGCGGCGGGTGGCGCCGCGCGCCGTGCTCGGTTCGATCGTCGCCGCGCTCATCATCGGCTTCGTCTTCCTGTGGGCGATGCTGATGGCGGTCCCGGGCTCGCTCTCGAAAGCCGTCGCGGCGGGCGGGATCTCGCCGCCGGAGATCATCCAGGCCAACCTGTCCGACGCGCTCGCCACGGGCTACCTGCTCGTGGTCTCGTTCGCGATCTTCGTCTGTTGCCTGGCCATCCAGGCCTCGACGATCCGGCTCGCCTACTCGATGGCGCGCGATCAGCAGCTGCCCGGCTCGAAGGGACTGAGCGTCGTCCATCCGGGCACGGGAACGCCCGTCGGCGCCTGCATCCTCGTCGCGCTGCTCGCCGGGATCTTCTTCCTCAAGTACGGCGGCGTGGCCTACATCGCGATCGCCGCCAGCGGCATGATCTACATCTCCTACCTGCTCGCCAACCTGGCGATCCTGCAGGCCCGGCGGCGCGGCTTCTTCGAGCGCCGCGACGTCCCGTTCTCGCTCGGCCGCTGGGGGATGGCACTCAACATCCTGGCGCTGGCGTGGGGCGGGGCGATGCTGATCAACTTCATGTGGCACCGCGTGGCGACCAACCCGAAGCCGAACGAGACGGACGGCGTGCTCGACTTCGGCGTCGGCTTCATCGACAAGCTCCCGATCCAGTGGTCGGTCATCGGCGGGGTCTTGATCCTCGGCGCGATCTACTACGGCCTGCGGAGCTCGCACATCCCGTCGCCGGTCCGGTCGGCCGAGCGCGCCGCCGGCACGCCGGGTTAGTCAGGCCGATGACCGCCCCGGGGCGCCGCTGTGGCCGCGCTGGGCGGGCACCGGCCGAAGGGGGCCCGTGCCGTGGTACGGATGCGCGCATGAGCCCGTCAGCCGAGACGCCGGGCACCGCCCTGCTGCCCACCGGCCTCGAGGCGGTGCTCGGCCGCCCCGAGAGCGAGCCGCAGGTGCTCGGGGGCGGGATCACCAACCACAACCTGCGCGTGCGCTATGGCGGGCGTGATCTCGTGGTGCGAGTGGCGGGCAAGGACACGGCGCTGCTGGGCATCGACCGCGACTGCGAGCGCAAGGCCACCGCGGCGGCGGCGGCGGCCGGCATCGGGCCTGAGGTCGTGACCTTCCTGCGCGAGCCCGAGTGCCTCGTGACCGCGTTCATCCCCGGGCGCACGCTGGCGCGCTCGGACCTCGGCAAGCCGGACGTGATCGCCGAGGTCGCGGTCGTGCTGTGGGAGGTCCACGGCGGCCCGTCGATCCCCAACCGCTTCTCGGCCTGGGACATGATCGACCTCTACGCGCGCACGGCCGCGGCGCGTGGTGGGAGCGCGCCCGGCGCGTTCGGCGACCTGCGCGAGTGCGCGCGCCGCATCCACGGCGCGATCGACCCGGCGCATCCCGAGCACGCGCCCGTCCCGTGCCACAACGACCTGCTGCCCGCGAACTTCATCCACGACGGCGAGCGCCTGCGGATCGTCGACTGGGAGTACGCGGGGATGGGCAATCGCTACTTCGACCTCGCCAACCTCGCGGTCAACAACGGGCTGAACGAGGCGGGCGACGAGTGGCTGCTCGAGTGCTACTGGGGCGAGCCCTCGACGCGGCGGCGGCTCGCGACGGTGCGGCTGATGCGGATCATGTCCGACTTCCGCGAGGCGATGTGGGGTGTCGTGCAGACCGCGATCTCGGAGATCGACTTCGACTTCGCGGCCTACGCGGACGAGCATTTCGAGCGCGTGCGGGCCGGGTTCGCGGACCCGCGCTTCGCGGTCTGGCTCCAGGACGCGCGTGGCCCGTGAGCTCCCCAAACATGCCCGCTGCGTGATCGTCGGCGGGGGCGTGGGGGGTTGCTCGATCGCCTACCACCTCGCGCGGCTCGGCTGGGAGGACGTCGTGCTCGTCGACCGCAACCAGCTCACCAGCGGCTCGACCTTCCACTCCGCCGGCCTCGTGGGGCAGCTGCGCGGCTCGGTCTCGCTGACGCGGATGATGATGGACTCGGTGGAGCTGTACCGGTCGCTCGACTGCGGCTGGGTCGAGTGCGGCGGGTTGCGGCTGGCGTCCTCGCCCGAGCGCTGGGAGGAGACCCGCCGCCAGGCCGGCTGGGCGAAGACGTTCGGGCTGCCGCTGGAGCTGCTCTCGGCCGAGGAGGCGCTCGAGCGCTTCCCGCTGATGACGATCGACGGCGTGCTCGGCGCCTCGTGGCTGCCGACCGACGGCTACCTCGACCCGAGCCTGCTGACCTACGCGCTGGCCGAGGGCGCGCGCGAGGCGGGTGCCGACATCCACACGAACACGCGCGTGACGGGGATCGACGTGCGGGACGGCCGCGTGCATGGCGTCCAGACCGACCGGGGCGACATCGAGGCCGACGTGGTGGTCAACGCGGGTGGCATGTTCGCGGCGGAGATCGGGCGCATGGCCGGGGTGCGCGTGCCGCTCGTGCCGATGGCGCACGAATACCTCGTTACCCAGCCGTTCAGGGATCGCGGTGACGCGCACCTGCCGACCATGCGCGATCCCGACCTCCTCATCTACTTCCGCGAGGACGCCGGCGGGCTCGTGATGGGCGGCTACGAGCGCCATCCGGCGCCATGGGCGCTCGACGAGAACGCGGTCGACGCGATCCCGGCCGACTTCAACGGCCGCCTGCTCGAGGAGGACTGGGAGCGCTTCGAGGAGATCAGCGTCAACGCCCGCCGGCGCGTGCCGGTGATGGACGAGGTCACGATCACGAAGCTGATCAACGGGCCCGAGGCGTTCACGCCCGACGGCGAGTTCTGCCTCGGCGAGTCGGCCGTGCGCGGGTTCTTCGTCGCGGCCGGCTTCTGCGCCCACGGGCTCGCCGGCGCGGGCGGGATGGGCAAGCTGATGGCCGAATGGATCGCCGAGGGCGAGCCGTCGCTCGACGTCTGGGCGATGGACATCCGCCGCTTCGGCGAGCACTACCGCTCGCCCGCCTACACGCTGAAGCGCACCCGCGAGGTCTACGAGACCTACTACGACATCAAGTACCCCGGGCACGAGCGCCGGTCGGGGCGCCCGCTGCGCGTCTCGCCGGTCTACGACTGGCACGCCGGTCACGGCGCCGCGTTCGGCGAGAAGTCGGGCTGGGAGCGGGTCAACTGGTACGAGGCGAACGCGGGGACGGGCGACGAGGAGCTGCGCCCGCGCGGTTGGGCGGGGCGCCACTGGTCGCCCGCGATCGGCGCCGAGCACACCGCCACGCGCGAGGCCGCCGCGCTGTTCGACGAGACCTCGTTCGCGAAGCTGGAGGTGAGCGGGCCTGGCGCCGCGGAGCTGCTCGAGGGTCTGTGCGACAACCGCGTCGTGCGCGGCCCGGGCAAGGTCACCTACACGCAGATGCTCAACCGCCGCGGCGGCATCGAGTGCGACTTCACGGTCACGCAGCTGGAGGAGGATCGCTTCTGGATCGTCACCGGCACGGCGTTCGGGACCCACGACCGCGCCTGGATCTCCGCCCACGCCGGCGAGGGCGTGCTCGTCGAGGACGTCACCTCGCGCTGGGCCTGCGCCGGCCTGTGGGGCCCGAGGGCGCGCGAGATCCTCGGGCCGTGCACGCCGGACCCGCTCGACTTCGGCTACATGAACGCCCGCTCGATCGTCGTCGGCGACGTGCCGGTGCGCGCGATGCGCGTGACCTACGTGGGCGAGCTCGGGTGGGAGCTCTACTGCCCGATGGAGTTCGGCGGAGCGCTGTGGCGCACGCTGTGGGAGGCGGGGCAGCCATACGGGCTGCTCGCCGGCGGCTACCGCGCGATCGACTCCCTGCGGCTCGAGAAGGGCTACCGCGTCTGGGGCGCGGACATCACGCCCGACGACACCCCGTACGAGGGCGGCCTCGGCTTCGCGGTCAAGCGCGACAAGACGTTCATCGGGAGCGACGCGCTCGACGGCGGGCAGCCGGCGCGCAGGCTCTGCTGCCTCGTCCTCGCCGAGCCGCGCTCGGTCGCCCTCGGCAACGAGCCGGTGCGCGCCGGCGGGGAGATCTGCGGGCGCGTGACGAGCGGCGGCTACGGCTACACGGTCGGCGCCTCGATCGCCTACGCCTACCTGCCGGCTGAGCACGCCGAGCCCGGGACCGAGGTCGCCGTCGAGGTCTTCGGCGAGTGGATCGACGGAGCGGTGCGCAGCGAGCCGCTGTTCGATCCGGACGGCACACGCGTGCGCGGCTAGAGTCATCGGGCGAAATGTCCACCGCCGACACCAAGGCCCTGATCGAGGAGGCCATCGCCAACTTTCAGGTCGAGGTGCCGGCGCTCAAGCAGCTCCGGCTCGTGATCGAGCTCGAGCTGCGCGGCCGCGGCGACATCCAGCTCTTCCGCGTCGAGGTGCCGGGCCCGCGGATCACGCGCGACATCGCGTCCGACGCGAAGGTCCGCCTGTCGGTGCCGCGCTCGCACTTCAACGAGCTCGCCCGCGAGGGCAAGGTGCGCCACTGGCGCGAGGCCTTCCAGTCGGGCACCGTCAAGGCCACGGGGCCGGCTGAGATCCTCAAGCTGATCCAGAACGTCGTGGAGAAGCAGGAGGAACGCGGCCGCACCCGCAAGCTCCGCGCTCGATGAGCTTCGCCATGCCGGCGGAGTTCGCGCCGCACGAGCGCACGCTCATGGCATGGCCGGCGCGCCCGTCGCTGTGGGAGCAGCACTACGAGCGGGCCAAGGCCGACTACGCCGAGATCGCCAACGCGATCGCGGCCTTCGAGCCGGTCGTGATGGTCACCGATCCGTCCCAGGCCGCGGAGGCCCGGGCCGCCTGCGGCGAGGGCGTGGAGGTCGCCGGGATCCCGATCGACGACTCGTGGATGCGCGACTCCGGGCCGATCTTCGTGCTCGACGGCGCCGGCGGCCGCGCCGGGGTGGACTTCGCCTTCAACGCCTGGGGCGAGAAGTTCGACCCCTACCAGGACGACGCGGAGATCGCCGCGCGGGTGCTCGAGCACCTGGGGGAGGAGCGCATCGACGCCCGCGACCTCGTCCTCGAGGGAGGTTCGATCGCGGTCGACGGCGCCGGCACGCTGATCACCACCGAGCAGTGTCTGCTGGCCCCGACTCGCAACCCTGGCCTGTCACGCGACCAGATCGCGCGCCGGCTGCAGGAGGCGCTCGGCGTCCACACCGTCGTGTGGCTCGGACAGGGGCTGGTGGAGGACCTTGACACCGACGGCCACGTCGACAACCTCTGCGCCCCGATCGCACCGGGGCGCGTCGTACTGCAGACCGTCGCCGACGAGGCCAACCCGAACTGGGAGAGCACGCGCGAGAACGCCGAGCGGCTGCGGGCGGCAGGCCTGGAGGTCGTGGAGCTGCCGCTGCTGCCGTACGTCGACCACGACGGGCCGCCGACGGTCGTGCCCTACACGAACTTCTACATCTGCAACGGGGCGCTGATCGTGCCCGTGACGGGCCAGGAAACGGATGAGGAGGCGATGGCGCTGCTGGGCGGCCTCTACCCGGGCCGGGAGGTCGTGCCGGTGCCGGGGGTGACCCTGGCGCTCGGCGGCGGCGGGGTCCACTGCATCACGCAGCAGATCCCCGCCGTCGGCTGAGGCTAGTAGCGCCGCATCGGGTCGACGTAGAGGTCGTCGACCTGCCAGTCGCCGCTGACGGCGCGGATGCGGAAGCGCATCATCGTCGAGTCGCCGAGCTCGAGCAGCGCGCCGCGCTCGAGGAACGGCAGCTGCACCGACCAGCTGTTGGAGGCCAGCGGCAGCCCGACGAGCGGCAGCGACCCGGTCCAGCCGGACTTGGTGGTGTAGAGCCCCTCGACGGTGAGGAGCGGCAGCAGCGCGAAGTTCGGCCGCTTGGCGAAGAAGCGGACCGTCGGCTTGTCGACGCCGACGCAGACCGCGCCGGTGGTCACGGTGGCGCCGCGGGGCAGCAGGACCGAGCTGGCGTCGCCAGCGCCGTGGAGGTAGAAGGGCTCGTTGCCCGCGACGACCTTCGCGCCGCCGGTCATGGTCAGACCGGAGCCCGACTCGAACGAGCCGCCTGGAGCGAGCGTGTAGTGGGAAGGGTCGAGCCAGCGGGAGAAGACCTGGCCCATCTCATAGTCGGGGCAGGCGCCCGCGGACTGGGAGAGGATGCCGGCCTGGGCTGAGCCGGCAGGCGCGAGCAGCGCCATCGCGGCGACCGCGGCGGTGAAAAGGGTGCGGCTCGTACGGCGCTTCATTGCGATGACCTCCGTGTCACTTCGGATTGGACCGATCGTCCACACCCCTCAAGTCGGCCTTTCGGAGGGCCGACGAGATGGGTGGTCAACGAACGTCCTAGTCCGATGTCGACGCACACCGAAATCTCACCCAGCGCGCAGCGCCTGCTCGAGGGAGCCCGAGTCCGCCGTCCGGAGCGCATGCTCGCACGGGAGCAGCTCGCCGACGGCGCGTTCGCCGGAGCGTTCCTGCTCGCCGCCGTGCTGCTCGCGTGGCTCGCCCCGTCCGACCGTCAGCTCGAGCCGGGGATCGCGCTCGCGCTCGTCGCGGCGTACGCGCTCGTCGCCCGGGCGGAGTTCCCGGCCGGCGCGGGCTTTGCGGTCCCGACCCAGGTCGTCTTCGTCCCGATGCTGCTGCTGCTGCCGACGCCGACCGTCCCGCTGCTCGTGGCGCTCGCCCTCATCCTCACGACCGTGGTGGACTCGGCGCGCGGCCGGGTCGCACGCGACCGGGCGCTGCTCTCGGTCGCCGACGCGTGGTTCGCGATCGCTCCCGCGCTCGTCCTCGTCCTCGGCGGCGCCCAGACCCCGGACTGGAGCCACTGGCCCATCTACCTCCTCGCGCTCGCGGCGCAGGTCTCGCTCGACAGCGCGATCTATGTCGGCCGGGTCGTGGCCTGTCTCGGGGAGCGACCGAGGACGGTCCTCGCCGAGCTCAAGATGGCCCACCACGTGGATCCGCTGCTCGCGCCGGTCGGGTTGCTCGCCGCGTTCGCCGCCGCCGACCACCCGTACGCCGCGTTGCTCGTCGTCCCGCTGGCGGGCCTGTTCACCATCTTCGCCGGGGAGCGCGCCGCGCGCGTCGAGCAGACGATCGAGCTGTCGGGCGCCTACCGCGGCACGGCGCTGCTGCTCGGCGACGTCATCGAGGCCGACGATGAGTACACCGGCCAGCACACCCAGGACGTCGTCGAGCTCACGGTGGCGGTCGCCGATGGCCTGCGCGTCGACGAGGAGACGCGTCGCGCCGCCGAGTTCGGCGCGCTGCTGCACGACGTCGGCAAGGTCGCGATCCCGAACGAGATCATCAACAAGCCCGGCCCGCTCGACGACGAGGAGTGGGCGATCATGAAGACCCACACCGTCGAGGGCCAGCGGATGCTCGAGCGCGTGGGCGGGCTGCTCTCGCGCGTCGGTGTGGTCGTCCGCGCCTCGCACGAGCGCTACGACGGCGGCGGCTACCCGGACGGCCTCGCCGGCGAGGACATCCCGCTCGCCTCGCGCATCGTCTCCGCCTGCGACGCGTACAACGCTATGACCACCGATCGCTCTTACCGCAAGGCGCTGACCGCCGGGGTGGCCGTCGCCGAGCTGCGCGCCAACGCCGGCACGCAGTTCGACCCCAAGGTCGTCGAGGCGCTGGTCGGCCTCGTCGATCCCTGAGCTACGTCGGCGACGGCAGTCACGGGCTGCGCACGGAGCTCATCCGCACCTACAATCGCCGGCGTGAGCGACCCGCGCCTGATCACCGCCACCGGCGAGACGCTCCCGTCGCTCGCGCGCGTCGAGGCGCCCACGCGGGCGCCGTTCCGCGTCGGCGCGGTCCAGGAGGCCTGGCACGCCGATCCCGACGAGCACGTCGCGGCGATCGAGCGGGGGATCGCGATGGCGGCGGGGGAGGGGGCCCAGCTCGTCTGCCTGCAGGAGCTCACACTCTCGCCCTACTTCGCGATCGTCCCCGACGCGCTCGAGACCGCCGCCGCGATGGCCGAGCCGCTCCCCGGCGGTCCGACGCACGAGCTCGCCGCGCGCGCCGCCCGGGAGCACGGCATCCACGTCCACGCCTCGCTGTACGAGCAGGCCGAGGACGGCGGCCTGGGCTACAACACCGCGATCGTCGTCGCGCCCTCGGGCGACGTGGTGGCCAAGACCCACAAGCTCCACATCCCGGTCACGGCCGGCTACTACGAGGACAGGTACTTCCGCCCCGGCGACGACGAGAAGGGCTATCCCGTCGTCGAGCTCGGTGACGCGCGCTTCGGCTTCCCGACCTGCTGGGACCAGTGGTTCCCGGAGCTCGCCCGCGCGTACTCGCTCGGCGGCGCCGAGGTGATCGTCTATCCGACCGCGATCGGCTCGGAGCCCGACCACCCCGGCTTCGACACCCAGCCGCTGTGGGAGCGCGTGATCACCGGGAACGGGATCGCCAACGGCACGTTCATGATCGCCGTCAACCGCATCGGCCACGAGCCGCCGCTGACCTTCTATGGCTCGTCCTTCATCTCCGACCCTTACGGCCGCGTGCTGGTGCGGGCGCCGCGCGAC
>JBDTMF010000098.1:0-15553 GCA_039934455.1 Solirubrobacteraceae bacterium | reverse complement strand
CCTGAGCTCGGGCCGGTCGCAGCGGGAGAGTTCGCCACGGCCGCCGACCGCCTCGCGGGCTTCGCCGTGGCCATGGTGCAGGGCGCACCCGGCGGCCCGCGCACGCTCGCGGTCGCGGTCCACGACCGGCTGCCGGGGCGGCCGGGGGCGATCGCCCGCAGCGGGTGGTCTAACCGGCTGCGGCCGAAGCTCGAGTGGCGCCCGGGCACCGACCTCTGGGGCCCGCAGCGCTTCCGCGTCGTCGTCGGCGGCCAGGTCGTGGGGGAGACGACGGGCAGCTCGCTCGTCCCCGCCCAGCGCCTGCGCGCCGGCCACGCGCTGCCCTACCAGGTGATCGCGATCGACTCGCGCGGCCAGGAGAACCCGAGCCGCACGCGCACCGTGCGCTTCGACAACCAGGGGCCGAAGGTCAAGGTCAAGGTGTCGGGCAAGCGCGCGGCGGGGCGCGGGCTGCGGATCGTCGCGCGCGCCAACGACGGCAAGGGCTCGGGCGTGCAGAAGATCCGCGTCCGCTACGGGGACTCCAAGCGGGTCGTGAGCCAGCGCGGCAAGCGCTTCCGCGGCTCCCACAGCTACCGCCGCGGCAACTTCAAGCTGCGCGTGACCGCCTACGACATCATCGGCAACCGCCGGGTCAAGATCGTGAGGCTGCACATCTCGTGAGGCTGCGGGCGGGCCGCCGGGAGCTCGATCTCGCCGGCCCGCCGCTGCTGATGGGCGTCGTCAACGCGACGCCCGACTCGTTCTCGGACGCCGGCGAGCTGCCCGACCTCGAGGCGCGAGCGGCCCGCGCCGCCGCGCACGTGGCAGCGGGCGCGGCGATCGTCGACGTCGGCGGCGAGTCCGCGTTCGGCGGCCGGCCCCCCGTTACGCCCGCCGAGGAGATCGAGCGCGTCGTGCCGCTGATCGCCCGCATCGCCGCCGAGCACGACGTGCTGGTGTCGGTCGACACCTACAAGCCGGAGGTCGCGGAGGCGGCCGTCGCGGCGGGCGCGGGGATGGTCAACGACGTCTCGGGCCTGCGCGACCCGGCGCTCGCCGAGGTCTGCGCGCGCAGCGGCGCGGCGCTCGTGGTCATGCACACGCGGGTCGAGCCGAAGGGGACGCTGCTCGACCCCGGGACCTACGACGACGTGGTCGGCGACGTGGTGGCGTTCCTGGCCGAGCGCGTCGCGGTGGCGCGCTCGCGCGGGGTGGGGGAGTGGCAGATCGTGCTCGACCCCGGGCCGGACTTCGCCAAGACGCCGGCGCAGACGGTCGCCGTGCTGCGACGGCTCGACGCGGTGCGCGCGCTCGGCCAGCCGGTGCTGCTGGCGGTCTCGCGCAAGGACTTCCTCGGCGCGATCACGGGCCGCGCGGCGCCGGAGCGGGGCGCCGCCACGCTCGCCGCGATCGGGGCTGGGGCGGACGCGGGCGCGAGCATCATTCGCGTCCACGACGTCGCCGCGGCGGCCGACTTCCTCGCTGTCCGCGCCGTGCTGCGCGGCGACCGCGAGCTCGCCCCGGATGAGGGCCTCACCCCGGACCGCTTCCCGGAGCGCTAGCCTGCTCCGGGCCAGGTTGCCGGCCGCTGACTCAACGCGGCCGGGCGCCGACCGACCAAACCGAAGAAAAGGAGACCACATGTCTTCCGTGCTCGACCCCTCCGCCCTCGCGGAGTCTCCCCTCGCCGATCTCCACCTGCTCGCCAACGAGCTCGGTGTCGACGGCTACCGCCGCCTGCGCAAGGCCAACCTGATCGACGCGATCGTCGCCAAGCACGCCGGCGAGGACTACGCCGCCCCCGAGGCGGCCCCCGCCGAGCCCGAGACCGAGCCCGAGGCCGACGAGGACGACGCTCCCGCGCGCCGCGGACGCCGTGGCGGCCGTGGCCGCGCCCGCGGCGGCCGTGACGAGGACGATGACGCCTCCGAGAAGGCCGAGCCCCGCTCGCGCGGCGGCCGTGGCCGTGCCCGTGACGAGGACGATGACGCCTCCGAGAAGGCCGAGCCCCGCTCGCGCGGCGGCCGTGGCCGTGCCCGTGACGAGGACGATGACGCCTCCGAGAAGGCCGAGCCCCGCTCGCGTGGCGGCCGCGGTGGCCGTGGCGGCGAGCGCGCCGACACGCCCGAGGCCGGGGACAAGCAGGTCGAGGGCACGATCGAGCTGCTCGGCAACGGCTCCGCGTTCGTGCGCCTGACCGACGGCGAGACCTCCGACGAGGACGTCTACGTCTCCGCCGCGCAGGTCAAGCGCTGCGAGCTCGTCTCCGGCGACAAGGTCGCCGGCCCGATGCGCCCGCCCCGGCGCTCGGAGCGCTTCCCCTCGCTCGTGCGCGTGGACACCATCAACGGCAAGCCCGCCGACGAGGTGTCCGAGGGCACCCGCTTCGAGGACCTGCCCGTCATCTTCCCCGCCGAGCGGCTCGCGCTCGGCTCCGAGGACCCGACCGTCAAGGCGATCGAGTGGCTCACGCCGTTCGGCAAGGGCTCGCGCGTCACCGTCGTCGGGGCCGCGCGCGCCGGCGAGCGCGAGGCGCTGCGGCGCATCACCGCCGCGCTCGCCGAGCAGGGCGGCGTCGAGCTGAGCGTCGTGCTCGCCGGCGTGCGGCCCGAGGAGGTCGCGGACTGGCAGAGCGGCCCCGCCGCCCCCGCCACGGCCGTGAGCTTCGCCGCCTCCGCCGACGCGCAGGGCCAGGCCGTCGAGCAGGCGGTTGAGCAGGCCCGCCGGGTCGCCGCCCGCGGCGCCGACGCCGTCGTGATCGTCGACTCGCTCGAGTACGTCGCCCCGGCCGTCGCGCGGCGCGCGCTGGCCGCGGCCCGCAACATCGCCGACGGCGGCTCGCTGACCGTGATCGCCACCGCCCCGGCGCCGCTCGGCGGCGAGACGACCGTCATCGCCCTCGACGGGACGCTGACCGGGATGGGCCGCTTCCCGGCCCTCGACCTCATCGCCAGCGGGACGATGCGGCCGGAGCTGCTGGTGGGCGACGCGGGCGCCGAGGCGATCGCCAAGGCGCGCGCGGACACCGTCGCCGCCTGACGCTTGCGGCGCGGCCGCGGGTGCAGGAGACTCGGGTCGTGCCGCACGCGCACGAGCTCCGCCCCCGCGGCCACGCCGCCTCCTCCGACCGGCTCCGGGTCGGGGGGCACCGCCGCGGCGACGCGAGGGAGCTCGCGCGGATGATCGGCAACCGCGCCTTCTGCCGGCTCATCGCCCGCGATCCAGCGATCACGCGGACGGACCGCCAGCTGCCGGGCGGCCTGCCCAAGGACGCGCAGATGGTCGACCTCGACACCGTCGAGTACACCCAGCCCGGCATCAGCTTCTCCACTCGCGACAAGCAGACGGTCGGGAAGATGGCCGCCTGGATGATGAAGTACGGCTGGCGGCTCTCCGAGCCCGCCGACATGGTGAAGATGAAGGACGGCCGCCTGGTCTCGCTCGATCACCGGCGCCTGTGGGCGGCCGCGCGGGCGGGCATCAAGCAGGTTTCAGCTCGCGTCCACGAGGAGGGCGACAAGCTCAGCGGCCCGGCCGCGCGCCGCTTCGCGATCGGCAAGGACGAGGTGCCGAAAGGCACCAACCCCGTCACGAACGCGAATTGGAAGGCGGGCGACAAGCCGGACAGCTGGGGTGACGCGGTCCGCTTCCGGAGCGCCGTCCAGGGCTTCGGCAAGGCCGGTGAGGCCACCAACCAGGGCTACGACCCGGCCACGCTCGCCGGGGGCGGCGGCACCCGTGACCCGAAGTTCCCGGCCGCCGGCAGCAAGGACCCGCCGATGCGCATGCAGCCCGGCAAGTTCGAGCCCGGGATCGACCCGACCGCGAATGCGTCGGTCATCAAGAGCGGCGGCCAGCGCAAGAACGTGCAGACCGGCAAGATCGTCCAGGGCAGCGCCGACTCCGGACCCGCGACGCCGCCTCCGCGCCCGGTCGGCGGCGGGCCCTCGGTCGAGGTGGATCCGTCCCTCCACGGCGGCGGGCCCGGCCGTGGCTCGGTCAAGTCACGGTCGATGGAAGACGACGAGGCCGGCGACATCACCGGGGACGAGGTCGAGGCCACCTCCGGAGTCAGCCACAGCCCGTCGCTGACGGGGATGATCATGAACAAGCTCTTCAAGCACTGGTTCGGGGACGGCCAGAAAGCGCTCGACGCCGCGTTGACCAAGCGGTTCAACGAGGACCTCCAGCGGCAGCTCAACGCGCTCGCCTACCTGAGTCTCGGGATCCAGACGCGCGGCGACGTCGCCTACGCGCAGATCACGATCGAGCACACGAGCGGCTCGATGACGCTCAACTCCGACCCGATCTCGGTGTTCGACCTCAAGGACGTCCGCATCAGCGAGTGGTTCCGCGAGGACAGCGACAGCTCGAGTTTCGAGGGCGTCTCCACGGTGACGGAGACCAAGTCGGTCGCGCTCCCGCTGCACCCGATGGTCCTCAACGCCTGGGTGAGCACGCTCACGCAGCAGATGGCGAGCGCCGCGTCCGAGGGGCAGCGCGACCGGCTGCGCCGCTGCATCGAGCGGCTCAGGAAGCGGGGGCCGACGGCGCCGTCGTTCTCGTCCGTCGGCGGCGACTGCCTCGACCTGCTCCCGATGGGGACGCAGCCCCCGGCCGGCTAGCGCAGCGAAGCCTTCTCCATCGGGAAGTCGAAGAACGTCTCCGGGTACGGCTCGCCCTTCAGCGTGAAGTGCCACCACTCGGTCTCGAGCCCCTTGAAGCCCGCGCCGATCATCGCTGCGCGGAGCTTGAGGCGGTTGGCGCGCTGCCTGCCGTGGATGCGCCCGTTGTACGGGTGCGCGAGCGGATCGAAGCAGTCGTAGCCCGTGCCCATGTCGATCGAGTTGTCGCGGAAGCGCCGCTTCGCCGGCCGGGCGCAGTCGCGCAGGCGGTCGCCGCGGTGGTAGCGCTCCTGGCCGCGCGCCGGCAGCTTGACCAGCGTGAGGTCCATCGTGCTGCCGCGGCTGTGGCCCGACCGGCTCGCGATGTAGCCCTGCTTGAACAGGACCCGCTTGCGCACGCGCGGGTAGAACTCGGCCTTCATCTTGCGGTCGCCGAGGTCCTTGGCCCACTTGACGAAGGCGTCGACCGAGCGCTGGGGCCGGTAGCAGTCATAGACCTTCAGCGTGGAGCCCTGCGCCCGCACCGCCGCCTGCGCCCGCTTGAGCCCCTCGGCCGCCTGGCGGGTGAGCAGGCAGACGTTCTCGCGGTAGCCGGGGATCCGGTGGCCGATGAAGTTGTGCGGCGTCAGGTAGCGCATCACGATCACGATCGAGGGGTCGATGTCGTGGAGCGAGACGAAGGCGCCGGGCGGCGCGGCGGGCTCGGCGGCGGCGGCCGGGGCGGCCGCGATCGCCAGAAGCAGCAAGCTCAGCGCAAGGACGACCCGCATGCCTCGCGGGTACCCCGTTAGCGCGGCGTGTACGCGACCCGGCCCCAGTTGGGCTCGGGTGACAGCTCGATCGGCTCGTCGTCGCGCTCGGGCTGGATGTAGCCGAAGGTGTGGGTCAACTCGTCGAAGGCGACGTCGAGCTCGCCCTCCTTGACGCGCTGGTCAAGCCAGGCGGAGCGGAAGACGAGCCGGCGCAGCCAGTGCACGAGCGAGCGCTCGGCCGGGCCGACGAGCTCGGGCCAGCAGTCGTTGACGTGCTCGCCGAGCGGGGAGGCCGGGTCGGCGACCTCGCCGTTGACGGTCAGGTTCACGAGATCTTCGAGCTCGACGCCCTCCAGCCGGGCGGCGACGAAGCCGAGCTTCAGCGCCGCCTGCTCGACGCGCTCGGAGAAGTCGCGCTCGTTGAAGGTGAAGCGCAGCTCGCCGTATTCCAGGACGTAATCCTGGCCAGAGTCGTAGTTGCCGCGGCGGGTGGAATCCATGAGGGAGAGGTGCTTCCGCCAGGGCCGTGCCCGAGGCGTCTGCATCTTAGGCGCGGTTCCTGCTTCGGCGCGCCCCTTGAAGGCGATCTTTCACGGGCGAGACCTTGCGAAGTCAGAGCCGGTCGCGCAGGTCGAACGCCCGCACGGCGCCCGGCGCGGCCTCGGGCCAGTCGAAGAAGCGCCGGTTGACGCAGTTCTCCTCTTCGGTGAACGCGCGCTCGATCTGGAACGAGCAGCGCTCGCGCGGCTGGCCGGCGAGCTTGACCACGCCGAAGCCCGCACGGCTGCGCTCGGCTTCGGCGAACAGCTCGACGTCGATCTCCGTCGCGAAGACCTTGTGCAGGCAGCCCATGTAGCGGCGCCCGCTGAGCGGATCGTCGTACTGGTAGAGCGCGGGGCAGTTGGAGGCGACGCAGGTCGATGGCTTGATCACGCGGTCGCAGAACGTCGAGCACTGCCGACACTCGTTCGCCTTCGTCCTTCGCGCCATGCGCGCCATGAAGGAACCTTACGGGTCGTGGGCGCCCGATGGCGCTCACCTCGCTCGCGTGGGATGCTCGCCCGAGTGACCCAGCGCCGCATCCGCGAACCCACCGCCCAGCCCGCCGGCGCCACCCTTCACGCCGCGCGCCGTTCTGCGCCCCACGCGATGCTGCTCTCCCTCCAGCGCACGGCGGGCAACGCCGCCGTCGGGCGGCTGCTGGCGCGCACGCCGCAGCAGGACTCGGTCACGGCGATGAAGGCGACGAAGGGCTACGGCGCGCTCAGCGCCGGCGAGAAGACGCGGATCGACACGCTGATCGGCGGCTCCACCTCGGTCAGCGCGCACGCCTGGAGCCACATGAAGGACCTGCTCGACACGGCGGCCACCGACAAGGACGCCGCGAAGACCTTCCAGGACTTCGTGAGCGGCGACACGTGGAAGAACTTCGACGCCCGGCTGCCGGGCGAGAAGCTCCTGGGCGCGGCGCCGTTCACGAAGGCGGGCCCGACCGAGGCCAAGGCACACCCCTACCGCTCCGGTGCCGCGGACGCCAAGAAGACCGTCGTGAGCATCACCGGAACGTGGCCGAACGGCGGGACGACGATCCACGAGATCCCGATCTTCGAGCCGAAGGTCTTCGCGCCGCCCGCGCCGGACCGCGTGCTTCCCTCCGTCGACGACATGGCCAAGGTGCTGGCCGAGATCCCGATCCAGAGTCGCGCGGCGATCACCGCGCGTCGACCTGCATCCGAAGGCCAACCCGGACGACGCGATCTGGCAGGCCGACCCGAAGTACAACCCGACCGGCGCCGCGTTCGTCTCGCACATGACGGCGGGCTCCGACGGGATCGTCGACGTGTTCCCCTCGACCGCGAACTCGAGCGTGATCGAGCTCGAGACGGCGCTGATCCACGAGACCGGCCACGCCCTCTCGAACAAGAAGTGGGGCGACGACACCACGAAGGCGAGGTGGAACGACTGGCGCGCCGCCCGCACCGCCGACGGCGTCTCCGTCTCCACCTACGCCGACTCCTCCGACGCTGAGGACTTCGCCGAGTCGTGGGTGCTGTTCAGCACCGCCTACGGCACCGCGCTCGAGGCCGAGGTGCGCGCGCTGATCCCCAACCGCGTGAAGCTCATGGACGCCTTCATGCAGAACAAGCCGACCGGCGGGAGCCAGAAGCTCAACTTCCCCGCTGGCCTGCGCGAAGGCCCCGGCCGCCAGATCCCGGCATGAGCGAGCCGCTCCCGGAGCACCCCGGCACGGTCGAGTACGTCGACGGCGCGACCGGCGAGGTCACGCGGACCTCACCGGCCGAGGACGTCCCGGAGCAGATCCGCTACGCGCCCGGGCCCGACGGCAAGCCGCGCCCGGTCGTGCGGATCACGGTGCTGACCGTCGGCCCGCGGCGAGAGATCCGCCAGTTCGGACCGGACGGCGAGCTGCTGCGCTCGACCTATCAGCGCGCGGAGTGAGTCAGCCGGCCGCGGCCTGCACCTTGCCGTAGTAGTCCCATACCTCGGCGTCGACCATGCCGCGGGAGACCTGCTCGGGGTCCTCCTTCTCCCACATCGCCTTGAGCGAGGCCGTGATCCCCGGATCGCCGCCCGTGAACATCGCGACCAGCTCGCGGCTGCGCTCCGCGAGCGGGCGCAGCTTCGGGTCGGTGGGATCGGTGCCCGCGTCGAGCTCGGTGCGCAGGGTGGCGAAGATCTCGGCCCACTCGTGCTCGACGTCGCGGATCGCCTCCTCGCCGATCGCCCCGCGGCGCTGCTCGAGCTGGTCGAGCTGGTCGGGGGTGTAGTAGCGCTGTCGCATGGTCAGCTCCTCGATCGTGGTCAGGAAGTCCTCGGTGTCCAGCCGCTCGAGCAACCGCCGCAGCCGCTCCTGGAGCCGGCGCTGCTGCTCCATCTGGGCCTCCAGCCGCGCGAGGTGGTCCTCGACTGCCGCGCGCGGATCGAAGCCGTCCTTGTCGAGCGCCGATGCGATCGCCTCGAGCGGGAGCCCGAGCGAGCGCAGCGACACGATCCGGAACAGGCGCCGTACATCCGCCTCGCCATAGACGCGATGACCGCCGCCCGAGCGCTCCGCCGGAGACAGCAGGCCGATCGCGTCGTAGTGGTGGAGCGTCCGGACGGTCAGCCCTGTGCGCCTCGCCAGATCACCGATCTTCCACATGCGGGAGACCGTAGAGCCTGACGTTACGTGAGGTACAAGGGCTGACCGTTCTGGACATGCGTCCAGGTCCCCTACGGCCCTTGGGGGGGCCCGGTCGATACAGACGGCGGGGCGGGCATGGAGATGGCAAGGATGCTTGGCCCGCCCCACCTTTTTGATTTATCGGCAGTCGTCGCGGGGAAGCGGAGTCGGGTCAGCACCCCATCTGTTGGGGGCGAGAATCACGCCGTGCCGACCTAGGCGCGGCGTGACCGACACCACCACCCTCCTGCTCGTCGAGGACGACCTCGGGCTGCGGACGTTCCTCGCCGACAACCTCACCGCGGACGGCTTCGGCGTCCTGCTGGCCGACTCGGTGCGAGACGCCGTGCGGCTGCTCGAGTACAAGCAGCCCGACCTGGCGCTCGTCGACCTCGGGCTCCCGGACGGATCGGGGCTCGACCTCATCCGGCAGGTGCGCAGCGCCGACGGCGTCGCCTCCCGGCTCGACCCGAGCCTGCCGCTGGTGATCCTCACCGGCCGCTCGTCCGAGCTCGACCGCGTCCGCGGGTTCGACCGCGGCGCCGACGACTTCGTGTGCAAGCCGTTCTCCTACGCGGAGCTGCGGGGCCGGATGGCGGCGATCCTGCGCCGGACCCAGCCGCGAGTCGCGCTCGGTCGCCTCCGGGTCGGCGACCTCGAGATCGACCCGCCCTCGCGCGAGGTGCGGCTGCGCGGCCGTCGCGTCGAGCTGGCGCAGAAGGAGTTCGCGCTGCTGAAGGCGCTGGCGACCTCGCCCACGCGCGTGTTCACCAAGGAGGAGCTGCTCCGGGACGTCTGGGGGTTCCAGTCCATGGGCGCGACGAGGACGCTGGACTCGCACGCGTGCCGCCTGCGCCAGAAGCTCGGCACGGGCGGCGATCGGTTCGTCGTGAACGTGTGGGGCGTCGGCTACCGCCTGGTCGACGGGCCGGTCGAGGCGGTGGCGGCATGAGCGGCCTCGCGCTCCTCGGCTGGGGCGCCGCGGGGGTGTGCGGCGGAGTCGCCGCACTGCTCCAAGCCCGGCTCGTCCGCCACGCCTCGCTCGTCGCCGACGCAGGCCACGAGCTGCGCGGGCCGCTGTGCGCCGCCCGGCTCGGGCTGCACGCGCTCGCCGACGAGGAGCGTGCCGCGGCGGTCGACCTCGAGCTGCGGCGCGCGGCACTCGCGCTCGACGATCTCGCCGCCGCCGCTCGCGGGCGGCGCGCGACGGAGTGCTCCCAGCTGGTCGACGTGGGCGCGCTGCTCGACGATGCCGTCGAGGCCTGGCGGCCGCTCGCCCGCGCCTTCGGCGCCGAGCTGGCGGTGGAGCCCCTGCGCGGGCGCGCGCTCGTCCACGCCGACCCGGTCCGGCTCGCGCAGGCGTGCGGCAACCTCGTCGCCAACGCCGTCGAGCACGGCGCGTCTCCCGTTCGCGTGCGGGGGCGCGTGCTCGCGGGACGGGTGCGGGTCGAGGTCCGCGACGCGGGCCCGGGGCTTCCCGGGCCGGTGCGGGATCTGGTGGATGGCTCCGCTCGTGGCCTGGCCTGGCGGCGGTCGCCGGGTGCGGCTTCCGGCCTCGGCCTGATCTGGCGGCGCTCCTCGGGTGCGCCTCGGGCCCGGGCCCTCCAGCGCTTCCCGGGTGCGGCTCCCGGTTTCGGCCTGATCTGGCGACGCGCCCCCGCCTCGCCTCGCGGCCGCGGCCTCGCGATCGCGGCCGCGATCGCCGAGCGCCATGGCGGGCGGCTCGCGGCAGGCCCCAGCGCAGCGGGCGCGTGCCTCGTGCTCGAGCTGCCCTGCGCCGACGGATCGCCCCCGCGCGCACGATGAGCCGGCGGCGCCGCGGCGCGCTGCTGATCGGCCTCGCGCTCGCGCTCGGCGGCCTCGCCGCGTCGGACGTGGGCCGCCGGGAGGCGGCGGTGCGCGCGCAGCTCGCGCCGCTGGTCGACGTGGTCGTCGCGAACCGGGACCTCCCGCCGCGGCGGCCGGTGCGCCCGGCCGATCTCGCCCTGCGCCGTATCCCCGCCCGCTACTCGCCGGTGGGTGCGGCCTCCGTGCCGGAGGAGGTGGTGGGCCGCCGGCCGGCCGCGCTCGTGCCCCGCGGCGCGTACCTCGGCCCCGGCCAGCTCGAGGACGACTCGGCGCCGGGCCCACCGTCGATCCGCCGCGGGGAGCGGGCTGTCGAGGTCGCCGGGACCGGCTCGGCCGAGCTCGTGATCGCGGGCGCGCGCGTCGACGTCGTCGTCGTCCCCGAGCGCGGTGGTGCGCGCCTCGCCGTCACAGGCGCCGATGTGCTCTCCGCGCGGCCGCTCGCGAGCGCCGACGGCGCGGACGCAGCGCGGGTCGCCGCGACCCTGCGCGTCACCGCCCGCCAGGCGCTCGCGCTCGCCTCGCTCGAGGCCGGGGCGCGCGAGGTGCGTCTGCTCGCCCGCTGAGGGGGGCGAGTTCGCCGGCCTCGCCGCCTTGGGAGGACATGAAGAAGCCACTCATCGCCCTCCTCCTCACCGCCGCGGCCCTCACCGCCGCGCCCACTCCCGCGCGCGCGGGCTCCTACGTCCTCGTCGGCTGTGCGGACCTCAGCGGCGCACTCGCGCCCGATCACACGGTCCGCCCGGCCGACGGCTGGTTCCTCGAGCAGGGCGTGTACCCCTCGCGCGACGACTGCCCGGCGGGCCGCAGCGGCAACGGGCTGTTCGCCACCTCGGGCACGACGCCGAACCTCTTCCGCCTCGACGCGCCGGCCGGCACGACCATCACCGGCTTCGTGACCTCGTACCGCGCCCATCTCTCCGGCGCCGAGGAATGGGCGGTGCCCACGTTCGTCGTGGAGGCGGGCCACCGCGGTTCGTGGGAGTCGATCCCGCCCGCGCGCGGCTACATTGGCGGCACCCCCATCGACTTCCATGCCAGCCGCGCGGAGGGTGACGCGCACGACGCCGACGCGCTGCGCATCGGCGTGCGCTGCGACCTGCGCGGGCCGTGCTTCAAGGGCGGGCAGCCGGCCGCGCGGTTCCAGGCGCTCGTCGTCGTGTTCCGCGACGATCTCGCACCGCGCGTCGCGGTCAGCGCGCCGGGCGGCCACACCCGCGGGTCGATCGAGGTCGCGCTCGCCGCAACGGACGAGGGCGGGGGCGTGTTCGAGCGGAGCCTGTCGGTCGACGGCCGCTCACTCGTGGGTGGCGCCCTGTGCGCGACCGTCCGCCCTTCGGTCGGACCGCAGCGCCACGTCATCCGCCGGGTGCCGTGCCCGCTCGACGCGCCGGCGCGAGTCCCGCTCGACACGCGCACGCTCCCCGACGGGCGCCACGCGCTGCTCGCTCGGGTCGAGGACGTCGCGGGCAACAGCCGGACGGCGGGGGCCGCGATCGTCGTCGACAACCGGCCGCCGCGCCCCGGCACGGTCGCGCTCGCGGGCGAGGCGAGCGTCTCGGAGGCGCTCACCGCCGAGCCGGGCGGGTTCGACGGCCAGGACGTCGCCTACGCATACCGCTGGCAGCGCTGCGACGCCGCAGGGAAGCGCTGCGGCGAGATCGGCGGAGCGGTCGCCCAGACCTACGCGCTGCGACCGGGTGATGCCGGCCTCCGGGTCCGCGCCGTCGTCACCGCTTCCGACGGCGGCGGCAGCGTGCTCGTTGCCTCCGCGCCGAGCGAGCCCGTCATCGCGCCGGGCACCGGCCCGAGCGGCGGCTTCTCCGCCGTGACGCCTCCGGGGGTTGCGGCGCCTCGCGGCCGTCTCACCGCCTGGCTCGAGCGCGGTCGTCGCCGCCTGCGCGCCACGAGCGTGCGCTGGCCGACCCGCGTGCGGATCCGCGGCCACTTGACCGATCGTGCCGGGCGCCCGCTCGCGCGCACGCCGGTGCGGATGCTCGAGCGCGTCGACGGCCGCCGCTGGCGCCCGATCACCGGCGTCCGCACCCGCCGGGACGGCCGCCTGACGACCTTCACCAAGATCGGTCCCTCCCGGCACGTTCGGCTCGTCTACGGCAGCGCCAGGGTGACGCTGCGGCTGCGCGTCCAGGCGACCGCCCGCCTGCGCGTCCGCCACGCGGGCGGGGTGACGCTCGTCACCGGTCGCCTCCTTGGCGGCCGCGTTCCGCCCGCCGGGGTGTGGCTGCGGCTGCAGACCCGCCGCGGAGCGGCGTGGTCGACCCGTGCGGTCCTCCACACGGACGGCCTCGGCCGCTTCTCCGCGACCGGCCGTGCGCCGGCCGGCGTCCGGCTGCGCATCACGATCCCGGCCCAGCGCGGCTTCCCGTTCACGCGCGGGGTGGTGCGCCCGTGATGGACGCCGCTGCTCAGGAGGCCGCGCTCGACGGGCTGGCCGCGGCGCTGCGCGAGCGCATGCTCGCGCAGCCGCCCGAGCCCGGTGGAGATGAAGACGCGCGGAGGCGGATCCGGGCGCTCGTCGACCGCGAGGCGGGGATGCTCGACGAGCCCGCCCGCGAGGCGCTCGCGGACCGCATCGCCGAGCGGTCGTTCGGGCTCGGGCCGCTCGAGCCGCTGCTGGCTG
This sequence comes from Solirubrobacteraceae bacterium, assembly GCA_039934455.1. Taxonomy (GTDB): domain Bacteria; phylum Actinomycetota; class Thermoleophilia; order Solirubrobacterales; family Solirubrobacteraceae; genus DASQFQ01. The sequence continues at coordinate 2,524 of JBDTMF010000098.1, read as the reverse complement.
ACCCCGAGGTCGACGAGATCCTCGTCTGCGGGACCGCGCCGGCCTGGGTCGAGCGCGCCGGCCGGCTCGAGGCGACCGCGGCGCGCTTCGCGACCGAGGCCGAGCTCCGGCACGCGATCGAGCGCATCCTCGCGCCGCTCGGCCGCCGCGTGGACGAGGCCGAGCCGCTCTGCGATGCCCGCCTACCGGACGGCTCGCGCGTCAATGTCGTCGTCCCGCCGCTCGCGCTCGACGGCCCGGTCCTGACGATCCGCCGCTTCCGCCGGCGCGGCTTCAGCCCCGAGGAGCTGGTGGAGAACGGCACCCTGACCGCGCCGCTGGCGGAGCTGCTCGCGCGCGCGGTGCGGCGGCGCTGCAACCTGCTCGTCTGCGGCGGGACGGGCTCGGGCAAGACGACGCTGCTCAACGCGCTGTCGAGCTTCATCGACCCCGGCGAGCGCGTCGTGACGATCGAGGACGCGGCTGAGCTGCGCCTGCGCCAGCCGCACGTGCTGCGGCTCGAGTCACGGCCGCCGAACCTCGAGGGCCGCGGCGAGGTCACGATCCGGCGATTGGTTCGCAACGCGCTGCGCATGCGCCCTGACCGCATCGTCGTCGGTGAGGTCCGCGGCCCCGAGGCGCTCGACATGCTGACCGCGCTCTCGACCGGGCACGACGGCTCGCTCTGCACCGTCCACGCCGGCAGCGCCGCCGAGGCGCTGCGGCGGCTCGAGACGCTCGCGCTGATGGCCGACGTCGGCCTCCCGCACGCGGCGATCCGCGAGCAGGTCGCCGACGCGATCGACCTCGTCGTCTGCCAGGCCCGCGCGGGGGACGGCCTCCGCCGGGTGACCTCCGTCGCCGAGGTGACGCGGGTGGCGGGCGGCGCAGCCGCCCGCGAGATCTACACGCTGCGGGCGGGCCGGCCGACGTGGCGCGCGCCGCTGGGCGACGACATGGCCGCGCGGCTGGCCCGGGGATGAGCACGGCGCCCTCCTCGCCGCCGTGGCGACCGCAGCTGGCCCGAGGATGAGCACGGCGCCGCTCCTCGCCGCCGTGGCCGCCGTGGCCGGCGTCCTCGGCGCGTGGGAGTGTCTCGCGACCGCGGAGGGCGCGCGGATCGCCGACCGGTTCGCGGTCGCGCTCGCCCCGCTCGTCCGCGCGCGCCGGGAGGGGAGGGCGCCGAGTGGGGAGGAGCGGCGGCGGCTGGCGCTGCTCGCCGCCGCTTCTCTGCTCGCCGGCGGCTGGCTCCTCGGCGGCCCGCTCCTCGGAGCCGCGGCCGCGCTCGCAGGGCCGACGGTCGTCCTCGCAGTGGTGCGCGCGCGACGTGGCCGCTACCGGGACGAGGTCCGCCGTGGCGCGGCGATCGCCGCCCGGGCGCTCGCCGACGCGCTGGGAGCGGGGTACTCGATCCGCGGCGCGCTCGCCGAGACGGCGCCGGCGCTCGCGGGCGCGGCGGGCCACGAGCTGCGGATCGCGGCGCGCGCGCTCGATCTCGGCGAGCCGACGGAGGCCGTGCTCGAACGGCTGCGCCTGCGCGCGCGCTGTCGCGCGTGGGACACGCTGATCGCGGCGATCCTGCTCCAGCGTGACGCCGGCGGTGACCTGCCCGCGCTGCTGCGCGAGCTCGCGACGGCGCTCGAGGCCGCCGACCGGCTCGAGCGCGACGCCCGCACCGCCACGGCGCAGGCCCGCTTCACCGCCTGGCTCGTGGTCGGCCTCCCGGTGGCCGCGGCGGCGCTCGCCGAGCTCGCCGCACCCGGCTTCCTGGCCGGGCTCGTCGCCGCGCCGCTGCCCGCCGCGCTGACCCTGTGCGCGGTGCTGCTGCAGGCGATCGGCCTCGCCGCGATCCACCGGATCGTCCGGGTGCCCCGCGCGTGACCGCGGCGCTTCACCGAGTCGCGCGGGTGCGGTGCGCGTGACCGCCGCCCGGCCACCGGACCAAACCGGTGCGCTGCGCGTGAGCGCCGCCAGCCACCGGACGAAACCGGTGCGCCGCGCGTGACCGCCGCCACGCTTCTCGCCGCGCTCGCGGGCGGCGTCGCTGCGGTCGGCGTCACGGACCTGGCTCAGACCTGGAGCGCCAAGCGCCGGACGCCCGCCCCGCGGGTCGCGCTCGCGCTGCTCGCGCGCGCCGGCCGCCACCTCGACGTCCGTGCTCCGCGCGACCTCGCGGCGCGGCTCGAGGTCGCGGGGATCGAGACCTCTGCGGGTGACGTGATGGCCGTCAAGGCCGGCGCGGCGCTCGTCGCGCTGCTGGCGACGCTGCCGCTCGCCGCCGACCTGCCCGGGCGCATCGGGCCGCTCGGCTGCGGGCTCGCCGCCGCCGGCGCCTTCCTCGCTCCCGACGTCTGGCTGCGCCGCAGGGCGACGGCACGGCGCCGGGCCGTGGAGGCGGAGCTCGCCGACGTGCTCGACCTGCTGCGCGTGGCCGGCGCCGCCGGGCTCTCGGCGGGCCGGGCGCTGGGCGAGGTGGGCCGGCGCCATCCCGGCACGCTGGCCGCGGAGCTGCACCGCGCCGCGCACGCCGCCGCGCTCGGCGTGC
>JBDTMF010000097.1:0-15612 GCA_039934455.1 Solirubrobacteraceae bacterium | reverse complement strand
CGCCCGCACGGCGTCCTGCGAGCAGGCGTAGAGGTCGGGGCCGACACCGGTCGTCCCGTAGAACGCCCCGCCGTCGACGCGCGGCGTGAGCGGGCCCGGCGCGGTGCGGTACTGCGCCGCGGGGATGCTGCGGCCCTTCTCGACGGAGAAGCGCAGCGAGGCGTACATCGGCGCCTCCAGGCCGGTGACGCAGACCTCGCCGTCCCCCTGGCAGCCGTGCGCGTCGCCGGTGGAGAACATCGCGCCCTCGACCTCGACGGGCAGGTAGAGCGTGGTGCCGCGCGCGAGCTGGCGCGTGTCCATGTTGCCGCCGAAGCGCCCGGGCGGCATCACCGCCACCTCGGAGGCCTCCGCCGGGCAGACGCCCATCGTGCCCAGGAAGGGCGTCAGCGGGATCGCCACTTCGTCCCCGAAGAATGCGAACTGGCCGTTGGAGATGTCGAAGATGCGCAGGTAGGCGTCCGGGAAGTCGTCGGCCAGCAGGCCGAGGCCGGGCAGGATCGCGGTCCACCCCCACCCGCGCGTGCGCAGGTCGAGGATCTCGACGGCGAGCGTGTCGCCGGGCGCGGCGCCCTCGACCCGGATCGGGCCCGCGAGCGGGTACACGCGGTCCCAGTTCAGGCCGTCGATCACGCTCGCGTCGGAGTCGGGGCCGATCTGGTTGTCGCTCACGTCGCGGGTCTCGATGACGACGGTGTCGCCGTCGGCGATCGTGATGACCGGCTCGTGGCCGGTGTCCCAGGTGAAGTGGACCTGGTCGGTGGGGAAGTAGTGCGTCTGCGCCATGGCGGGAGGTCTACACCAGCGCGAGCGGTCGCACCGGCGAGCCCGTCCCGCCCCGCAGCTTCAGCGGCAGGCAGACGAACGCGAACTCGCGCACGCGGTCGCGCGCGAGCTCCTCGAGGTTGAGGCCCTCGACGATGTAGACGCCCGCGCGAACCAGCAGCAGCAGGTGGCCGGGGAGCGTCCCGAGCTCGGGGTCCTCCGCCCCCGGCACGTCCCACGCCATGTTGTCCGCGCCGACCGCCAGCGGCTCGCGGTCGGCGCACCAGCGCGAGCCGCTCGCGTCGATGCCGCCGGCGCCCAGAAAGGCGTCGGGGTCCTCCCACAGCGCGCCCGCGCCCGTGCGCACGAGGATCACGTCGCCGGGGTTGATCTCGAGTCCCTCCGCCGCGTGCTCGAGGTCCTCGGCGCCGATCGCGTGCCCCGCGTCCGCGCAGTCGAGCAGCACCCCGCGCGCGAGCAGCGGCGCGATCGTCTCGGTCCCCAGCTGCATGAAGCCCTTCGGGGTCTGGACCCGGGCGGTGACCGCGACGCCGCCGTGCATCTCGAGGTTCTCGGCCTGGTGGCAGAACGCGTCGATGTGCGTGCCGGAGTGCTCGGCCATCACGAGCAGGGCGGACGCGCTCGTGCGCGCCTCCCCCAGCCCCGCCTCGTGGCGGCGGTGGAGCTTGAGCATCACGCCGGGCGCGTGCGCCGGCCACACCGGGGCGCCGGCGTGGCGCGGCTGCTCGAGGTCGTAGGCGCGGGCGCCCGCCAGCGCGTCGCTGAGCGCGGTCACTCGACCGGGACGAGTTCCTTGCCGTGCGTCTCCGGCAGGAAGCGCAGCGCGACGATCGCGAGCACGTAGCCGAAGACGCCGAATGCGACGGCGCCGCCCAGGCCGATGGCGGCGGCGAGGAACCCGATGATGCCCGGGAACAGCGCCCCCAGCGCGCGGCCGACGTTGTAACAGAAGCCGGCGCCGGTCCCGCGGGCTCGCGTCGGGTAGAGCTCGGCCAGGTAGGAGCCGAAGCTCGAGAAGCAGCCCGAGGCGAAGAAGCCGAGCGGGAAGCCGATGATCAGCAGCGTGGTGTTCGACCCGGTCGGGACCAGGAAGTAGGCCACGAGCGAGACGCCGGCCAGCGCGGCGTAGAGCGTGAAGGTCTTGCGGCGACCGAGCCGGTCGTGGACGAAGCCCGCGCTCAGGTAGCCGAGGAAGGCGCCGATGATCACGACCGTGAGGTAGCCGCTGGTGCCGACCACCGACAGGCTGCGCTCCTCCTTGAGGTAGGTCGGGATCCAGGTGAACATCGCGTAGTAGCCGCCCTGGATGCCGGTGGCGAGGATCGAGGCGAAGACCGTCGTCTTGACCAGGTTGGAGCGGAAGATCTGTGCGCGCGCCTCGGGTTTGATCAGCTCCGCCACCAGGATCGCGCCGACGGCCCACTCGCCGCCGAAGCCGATGCCCTGGAAGACGCGGAAGACGAGCAGCATGTCGTAGCTCGAGGCGAGGCCCGACAGGAACGTGAAGACGGAGTAGACGCCGACGGTGAGCATCAGCGTGCGCGCGCGCCCGATGCGGTCGCTGAGGACGCCGCCGAGGATGCCGCCGACGGCGGAGGCGGAGAGCGTGACGGTGGCGAGCGCGCCGGTGGCGCCCTTGCCGACGCCGAACGTGCTGCCGATCGCGGCGAGCGACAGCGTGAGGATGATCAGGTCGAAGGCGTCGAGCGTGTAGCCCGCGAACGCCGCCTTGAAGGCCTTCTGGCCCCGCGGCCCGAGGCCGCCCCACCACCCGCCCGAGTCCGTGGTCCGCTGGACCGGCATGATTTTGTGGGTGCGGGTCGCCCCGCGATCCGTCGTCTCGATGCTCATGCGTCTCCCCTGACGCCTGGCTCTCGGTTCGGGATACCCGAGCGCGTGCGTGACGAACGTGGCAATCGGGTGTGACGCACGTCACCTTGCACCCCTGCAACGTGCGTTCACCGCTGCTAATGTGGCCGTTTCCGGCGACTTTGTCGTTCTCGCGTCGCCGGCCGACCATGCAATCGATGCGGCCCGCCGCGCCGACGCGCGACGTTCTGGGCCGTCCACGGAAGGACCTGAAACCGATGCAGACGAAGACCGCCCTGGCGGTCGCCGGGTCAGTGCTCGCCGTACCGAGCACCGCCCTGGCCGCCGCCGCACAGGACACCGCCCCCGCCGGGCGCGATGCGCTCCGCGCGTCCGGCCGGCTCACCCTCGACGCCGACCGCAAGGCGCGGCTGGTGCGCGCGAACGCGCGCCTCGCGCGCCGCGCGGCACGCCTCAGCGACCACAAGCTGCGCAAGGGCCACACGCGCCGCGTCCGCGACGATTCGGTCAGCGTCATCCGTCTCCGGAACCGGCGCCTGCACCGGCGGATCGCCCGCCTCGAGCGCCGCGCCGGCGCGGCCTCGACCGCCTCGGCCCCGCTGCAGGCGATCGCCGCCTGCGAGTCGGGCGGCAACCCGTCGACGAACACCGGCAACGGGTTCTACGGCAAATACCAGTTCACGCAGGAAACCTGGCAGAGCGTCGGCGGCACCGGCAACCCCGCCGCGGCCTCCGAGGCCGAGCAGGACCGCCGCGCCGCGCAGCTCTATGCGCAGTCCGGCAGCTCGCCGTGGCCCGTCTGCGGGCAGTAGCGCGCTCCTCGCCCTATCCTCCGCGGCCGTGACCTCGGCCGCGCTGCGCGCGCAGTTCCCCATCCTCGAGCGCGTGGCGTACCTGAACGCCGGCACGGACGGGCCTGTGCCGCGGGCCGCGCTGGAGGCGGCCGCGCGCGAGCTGGCATCCGAGCTCGAGGAGGGCCGCGGGAGGGCGCACTTCGAGCGCCGCTTCGAGCTCCAGGACGAGCTGCGCGCCGGCTACGCCTCGCTGCTCGGCGCCGACGTCGACGACATCGCGCTGACGACCTCGACCAGCGAGGGGCTGGGCAAGATGCTCGCGGGGATGGACATCGGGCCGGGCGCCGAGATCGTGACCTCGGACGAGGAGCACCCCGGGCTGATCGGGCCGCTGATCGCCGCCCGCGAGCGGGGCGCCGAGATCCGGGCGGTGCCGTTCGCGCAGCTCGCCGACGCGGTCCGGCCGCGCACGACCGCGGTGGCCTGCTCGCACGTCAACTGGCGCACCGGCGAGCTCGCGCCGGCCGCCCTGGCCGAGGTCGACGTGCCGGTGATCCTCGACGGTGCGCAGGGCGCGGGCGCCATCCCCGTCGACGTCGTGAAGCTCGGCTGCGCCGCCTACGCCGCGGCGGGCCAGAAGTGGCTGTGCGGCGCCGACGGCACCGGCCTGCTCTACGTCGCGCCCGCGTTCCGCGACCAGGTGCGGGCGATGGCGCCGGCCTACCTGAGCTTCGAGGACGCGTCGCTGGGGTTCGAGTCCGCGCTCAAGCCGAACGCGCGCCGCCACGACACGCCGTCGCTCGCGCGCGAGAGCATCGCGTTCAGCGCCGCGTCGCTCGCGGTGCTGCGCGAGGCCGACCTCGCCGCCGTGCTGGCGCGCGGCCCCGCGCTCGCGCAGACGCTGGCCGAGCGGCTCGCCGCCCACGGCCGGGCGGTCGCGCCGCGCGGGCACACCACGCTCGTCTCCTTCGAGGACGACGACCCCGAGGCGACGCGCGACCGCCTGCTCGAGGCGGGCGTGCTCGTCCGCAACCTCCCGGGCACCCCGCTCGTGCGCGCCTCCGTCGGCGCGTGGTCGAGCGAGGACGACCTCGAGCGCCTGCTCACCGCGCTCTAGTCAGCGTCTCCACGTCGCCGATCCCGTTCTGCTCGCGCAGGAAGCGCTGCGGGTAGGGGTCCGGAGGTTGGGCGGGCGCCTCGAGCCGCGCCCGCTCCTCCTCGCTCAGCTGCACGTCGCTCGCGCCGAGCAGGTCCTCGAGCTGCTCGAAGGTGCGCGGCCCGACGATCGGCGCCGTCACCCCGTCGGTCCCGAGCAGCCACGCCAGCGCGACCTGCGACACCGTCGCGCCCTTCGAGTCCGCGATCGTGCGGGCCTCGTCGACGACCTTGAAGTTGCGCTCGATCGCGCGCCGCGCGGGCGCCTCCTCCAGCTCGTCGGCGGCGTCGGCCATCCGCGAGCCCTCGGGCATCGCCGCGTCGCGTGAGTAGCGCCCGGTGAGGAAGCCCGCGCCGAGCGGGCCCCACGGCAGCACCCCGAGCCCGGCGGCGCGGCAGAAGGGCAGGATCTCCGTCTCGATCGCGCGCTCCACGAGCGAGTACTGCGGCTGCAATGAGATGAACGGGGACCAGCCGTTGCGGTCCTGCAGCGCCACCGACCACGCCAGCAGCCAGGCCGGGAAGTTCGAGACGCCGAGCGCCTTGACCTTCCCCGCCTGCACAAGGCCGTCGAGCGCCTCGAGGGTCGCCTCCAGCGGCACCTCGGGATCGGGCGCGTGCACCTGGTAGAGGTCGATCTCGTCGACGCCGAGGCGGCGCAGGCTGGCGTCGCAGGCCGCGCGGATGCGGTCGGGATCGAGGCCTTGCCCGCCGGGGTCCGAGACCGGGAAGCGCACCTTGGTCGCGAGCACGACCTCGTCGCGGTGGCCGGCGAGCCAGGGCGCGAGCGTCTCCTCCGACCCGCCGTCGTCGTAGACATCCGCGGTGTCGAGGAAGTTGCCGCCTGCCTCGAGGTAGCGGTCGAGCATCCGGTGGGACTCCTCGACGGGAGTCTTCGAGCCCATCAGCATCGTGCCGATGCACAGACGGGAGACGGTGAACGGGCCGAGCGGAGTCGTGTCCATGACCCTCTCCCCTACCCCGGGCGCCCAGGGTTTAGGGTGCCGCGCCATGAGCGGCCCTCGATTCGGCCTGACCGGCCTGGCGGTGATGGGCGCCAACCTCGCGCGCAACGTCGCCCACCACGACATCCCGATCGCAGTGCACAACCGCACCGCGTCCAAGACCGAGCAGTTCATGTCCGAGCACGGCTCCGAAGGGCCGATCACGGGCACCGGCACGACGGAGGAGTTCGTCCAGGCGCTCGAGCGCCCGCGGACGATCATGACCATGGTCAAGGCCGGCCCGGCGGTCGACGCCGTGATCGAGGAGCTCGCGCCGCTGCTCGACGAGGGCGACACGATCATCGACGGCGGGAACTCGCACTTCCGCGACACCCAGCGCCGCGACAAGGCGATGAACGAGCGCGGCCTGCGCTTTCTCGGCGTCGGGGTCTCCGGCGGCGAGGAGGGCGCGCTGAACGGGCCGAGCATCATGCCGGGCGGCGCGAAGGAGGCCTACGCGGACGTCGAGGACGTCTTCACGTCGATCGCCGCGCAGGTCGACGGCACCCCGTGCTGCACATACGTCGGCGCCGACGGCGCGGGCCACTACGTGAAGATGGTCCACAACGGGATCGAGTACGCGGACATCCAGCTGATCGCCGAGGCCTACGACCTGCTGCGCCACGGCGTCGGGCTCGAGGTCCCGGAGATCGCGCAGGTCTTCCACGAATGGAACGAGGGCGACCTCGACTCGTTCCTGATCGAGATCACGGCGACCGTGCTCGACAAGACCGACGAGCGCACCGGGCAGCCGCTCGTCGACGTGATCCTCGACCAGGCCGAGCAGAAGGGCACCGGGCGCTGGACCGCGCAGGACGCGCTCGAGCTCGGGGTGCCGCTGACCGCGATCACCGAGGCCGTCTTCGCGCGCAGCCTGTCCGCGCTCGGCGACCAGCGCGCGACGGCCTCCAAGCAGCTCGGCGGCCCGACGCCGGGCGAGAACGCCCGCGCGGATCGCGACCTCATCGACGACGTGCGCCAGGCCCTGTACGCCTCCAAGGTGGTCGCCTACGCGCAGGGCTTCGAGCAGATGACGGCGGCGGCGAAGTCCGAGGGCTGGGACCTCGACCTCGGCGCGATGGCCACGATCTGGCGTGGCGGCTGCATCATCCGCGCGCGCTTCCTGGATCGCATTCGCGAGGCCTACGACACGAACCCCGAGACCCCGAACCTGCTGCTCGTGGACTACTTCCGCGACGCGGTCGCCGACGCCCAGGACTCGTGGCGGCGCGTGATCTCGCACTCGGTCGAGATCGGGCTGCCGGTGCCCGCCTTCACCTCCTCGCTCGCCTACTACGACGGCTACCGCCGCGAGCGCGGCCCGGCCTCGCTGATCCAGGGGCTGCGCGACCTCTTCGGCGCGCACACCTACCGGCGCGTCGACGACGAGGGCGCCTACCACGTGCGCTGGGGCCAGGACGGCAGCGAGGTGCGCACCGACGGCTGACGATCGTGTCCGTGCCGGCCAGCCCGAGCAGCGCGAGCTGTCCGCGAGGCCCCGAAGGCGTCCTGAGCGCCACCGACCCGCCCTCCGTGGCGGGCGGCGGCGCGCAGAGCGGGAGCTAGTTGATCTTGATCGTGTTGACGTCAGGGTCGGTCGGCGTGCGCGCGGCGACCGTGGCGTACTCGTACATCTGGCCGGGCTTGCTGCCGGCCTTGCCGAAGCCGAAGCCGGCGGACTCGAGCACCGTCACGGCGTCGAGGATCTTGTAGAAGCCGGGCTGGCCCGTCGTGGGCAGGCCGAGCACGTCCTCGCGCTGCGCGAACTTCATGTACGCGCGGTCGTTGCCGAGCTTGCCCAGCGACTGCAGGGCGAGCGCGCGATGCACGGCCTCGACGGCCATGATCTCGGCCGTGTAGCGGGCGAACTGCGAGCCCATCAGCGTGCCCTGGCGAGCGAACACCGTGTTCGCCAGCAGGTAGGCGTTAATGAAGACCTGGTCGCCGACGGCGAGCGTGGTCAGCAGCGCCTGCGGCGAGGAGAAGACCTCGTCGGGCACGTGGATCGAGGTGGTCGCGGGCTTGCCGCCGACCGCGCTGGACGTCAGCAGCTCGTAGTGGTTCTTCTCCTGCTGCGCGGCGGCGCGGATGTTGCGCAGCGTGACCGCGTCGAGCCGGTTGCCGAGCTTCTCGGGCCCGAGCGTGTTGACGATCGTGGCCAGCACCTCCGCCGTCGCGGCGACGGTCGTGATGTTCGCGACCGAGTTCGCCGGGTGCGTCTTGACCTTCGCGGACGCCTCAGAGGACGCGTAGCCCAGCAGCCCCATGGAGCCCAGTGCAGCGGCGGTCGTCGCGACGAGCGTGCGGCGCGTGTGCGCCGACTCGTGCGAGTTCTGCCGGTCGATCGTGTCGAAGAGGTGGTTGTTGACCTCTGACATGCATGCCTCCCTGTCCGGATCCGGGCGCGTGTGAAGCCGCCCGCCTGGTCCGTAAGCGTCAGGCGAGGGTGATGCGGATCAGCGCGGCCGATGGTTGGCGCGCAGCCGCTCAGCTCTTGCGGGCCTTGAGGTTCTTGTCCGTGTGCGCGCCGATCAGCTCGGCCAGCCGCTCGCCGTGGCGCAGCTTCGCCTCGGCCTCGGCCAGGCCCTCGTGCGGGTAGTCGCCCATGATCGAGTGGTCGTCGTAGACCTTGCGGCTGGGCGCCGAGTCGCTGGCGTACTCGTCGAGCAGGCCCATCTGGTGGCTGATCTCGTGGGCGTAGACGTACTCGGGCGACCCCATGTACCAGTTCTGCCGATCGTCGTTGCCCCTGCCCGCGTGCAGGTTGACGGTCAGGTGCTGGCCCGAGTCCACGAACTTCACCTCGGGCCGCAGCAGCCAGTCGCGGTCGGACAGGATCGAGCGGTGCTCGTGCAGGATGAACTTCGAGTCCCACAGCAGGTTGAAGCGCGAGCGGACACGCATCTTGGTCATCTGGACGTCGTCATCGCTGACGCCCGCGCCGGGGTTGAGCCTGGCGTTGATCGTCAGCCAGCAGGTCGGCGTCGAGACGTCGTCGTCGAAGGTGACGTCGAACTTGGCGGTCCAGGTCGTGTCGTCGGTGCTGTTGGACTCCTCCCGGACGTACTGCGAGACCGTGGTGGTGTCGCTGTCGCGCGCGAGCACGGCGCCCTGGGCGATCATCTGCGAGACCGCGCGATTGCCGGCGGAGCGCTGGAGGGCCAGGACCTGGCCGTACCGCGTGAGCGGGATCGTCGCCGGCGCGGCGCTCGCGGTCTCGGCGACGGCCTCGGTCTCCTCCGCCTGCTGCTTCGCGGGCATCGGGCCAGCCAACCAGTTCGCGCGCCGGGGTGCAAGGAGCGGCGCCACGCTGATCGGCGCCCGAACGAGCCTGAGCGCTGCACCCGCGAGGCGCTCGCCAAGCTCGGATTCGCGACGTTCAGCCGGCTGACAGCGAGTCGATGGCGGCGTTGAACGTCTCGCTGGGGCGCATCGCCGCCGTCGCCTTGTCCCGGTCGACGCGGTAGTAGCCGCCGAGCTCGACCGCCTCGCCCTGCACGTCATTGAGCTCGGCGATGATCGTCTCCTCGTCCCTGGCGAGCCGCTCGGCCAGGGGGGCGAAGGTCTGCTGCAGCCGCTCGTCCTCACTCTGCTCGGCGAGCGCCTGCGCCCAGTAGAGCGTCAGGTAGAAGTGGCTGCCGCGGTTGTCGAGCTCGCCGGCCTTGCGCGACGGCGCCCTGCCGTGCTCGAGCAGTGCGCCGGTCGCCTGGTCGAGCGTCTTGCCCAGCACGGCGAGCGGATCCTCGGACTTGCCGGCATGGAACTCGAGCGACGCCGCGAGCGCGAGGAACTCGCCGAGCGAGTCCCAGCGCAGGTGGTTCTCCTTCACGAACTGCTGGACGTGCTTCGGGGCCGAGCCGCCGGCACCGGTCTCGAACAGCCCGCCCCCGTTCATGAGCGGCACGATCGAGAGCATCTTCGCGCTCGTGCCGAGCTCGAGGATCGGGAACAGGTCGGTCAGGTAGTCGCGCAGGACGTTGCCGGTGACCGAGATCGTGTTCTCGCCGCGCTTGGCGCGGTCGAGGGTGAAGCGGGTCGCCTCGGCGACGGGCAGGGTCTCGATCTCCAGCCCGTCGGTGTCCTGGTCGGTCAGAGCGCGCTCGACCTTCTTGAGGATCTCGGCGTCGTGCGCGCGGCTCTCGTCGAGCCAGAACACCGCCGGTGTCCCGGTCTCCCGTGCCCGCTCGACCGCGAGCCGGACCCAGTCCGTCACCGGGGCGTCCTTGGTCTGGCAGCCGCGCCAGATGTCGCCGGGCTCGACGTCGTGCTCGAGCAGGACGTCGCCCGACCCGTCGACCACGCGCACCTTGCCGGCGGCCTCGATCTCGAAGGTCTTGTCGTGGCTGCCGTACTCCTCGGCCTTCTGCGCCATCAGGCCGACGTTCGGCGTCGTGCCCATCGTGGCCGGATCGAACGCGCCGTGCTCGCGGCAGAAGTCGATCGTCTCGCCGTACAGCGCGGCGTAGCTGGAGTCCGGGATCACGGCCTTGGCGTCCTGCTGGTCGCCGGCGGCGTTCCACATCTGGCCGGAGGTGCGGATCATCGCCGGCATCGAGGCGTCGACGATGACGTCGCTGGGGACGTGCAGGTTGGTGATCCCGCGGTCGGAGTCGACCATCGCCAGGTCCGGCCCGTGCTCATAGGTCTCGGTGATCGCCGACTCGATCGCCTCGCGCTCGCCGGAGGGCAGGCCCTCGATCGCGCGCAGGATGCCGGCCAGGCCGTTGTTCGGGCTGGCACCGGCCTGCTTGATCGCATCGCCGTGCTGCGCGAAGACGCCGGCGAAGAACGCGCGCACGGCGTGGCCGAAGATGATCGGGTCCGAGACCTTCATCATCGTCGCCTTCAGGTGCAGCGAGAAGAGGACGCCCTTGGCCTCGGCGTCGGCGACCTGCTCCTCCAGGAAGGCGTCCAGCGCGGCCCGGCGCATCACCGCGGCGTCGATGATCTCGCCCTCGCGCGCGGGCAGCGACTCCTTGAGCACGGTGGCGGTGCCGTCCTCGGCGACGTGCTCGATGCGCAGTTCGTCGTCGGCGTCGAGCGTGACCGACTGCTCGGTCGAGCGGAAGTCGCCGTCGCTCATCGTCGCCACGTGGGACTTCGAGTCCTGCGACCAGTCGCCCATCGAGTGCGGGTGGTCGCGCACGTACTCCTTGACCGAGGCCGGGGCGCGGCGGTCGGAGTTGCCCTCGCGCAGGACCGGGTTGACCGCGCTGCCCTTGACCGTGTCGTAGGCCTCGCGGGCGGTCGTCTCCTCTGGCGTCTGCGGGTCGTCCGGGTAGTCGGGGATCGCGTAGCCGTTGTCCTGCAGCTCCTTGATCGCGGCCTTGAGCTGCGGCGTCGAGGCGCTGATGTTCGGCAGCTTGATGATGTTCGCGTCGGGCGTCTTGACCAGCTCGCCGAGCTCGGCCAGCGCGTCGGGCACCCGCTGCTCCTCGCTCAGCTCGTCGGGGAACCGGGCGAGGATCCGCGCGGCCAGCGAGATGTCCCGCAGCTCGACGTCGACGCCGGCGGCCCCGGCGAACGCCTCGATGATGGGCAGGAACGAGTGTGTCGCCAGCGCGGGCGCCTCGTCGGTGTAGGTGTAGATGATCTTCATCAGCGGCGCAGGAGGGTACTTAGTCGCGCCGCTCCTCGCCCGGGACCGCCAGCCACTCCTCGCGCGCCAGTCCTCGCGGCCCTGGTTGCTCGCCGTCATCGCATCACCGGGACGGAAAGCTGGCGTTGTCTACCGGTGCTTGGCGGCCGCGAGCCAGGCCAGCACGCTCGTCGTCGCTGCGTGCGTCTGCAGCTTGTTCGCCGGCGTGCCGAGCGCCCCGATCGGCCGGCCGTCCCAGTTGCGCAGGAACAGCCCGTCCGGCCGGGCGGCATGGGTGAGCGCCTCGGCGCCGACCGAGGCGGCGATGCGGTACCAGCGCGGGTTGTGATCGATCCGGTACGCCTCGAGTAGGGACCGGAGGTAGATCGCGTCGAACTGCGGGCCCATTGTGAGGTTCGGGAAGCGCGCGGCGGTCACACGCAGCAGGTGCTCGCCCTTGCGACAGTACGCCTGCCTGCCGGTGGCGTGGCAGAGGCGCAGGAAAGCCTCGGCCATCGGGCCCTCGACGTAGGGCATCGGGCGTCTCGGGCTCGACCGGGCGCCGTAGAGGCCATCCGGCGCGCGGATCGTCCGGTCGGCCCAGCCGATGTACTTCCGCGCAAGCGCGAGGTAGCGCGGCCGGCGCGTCGCCTCGAAGAGCCCGGCGGCGGTGAGCGTGCCGCCGGCGAGGCTCTCGCTCGCCTTGAATGCGTGCAGGTCGTTCCACCAGATCCCGCCGGCGACCGGGTCCCAGCCGGAGTCGATGAACCGCAGCGAGCGGGCCGCGTCGGCGAGGAAGCGGCGGTCGTGTGTGGCGCGGTACGCGTCGAACTGCGCGACCCCCCACCACCCCTCGTCGTCGTACCAGGTGCGGCCCACCTTCCCGGGCGGCGTCCGGCTGTAGCCGGGCACGGGCCGCAGGGCAGGGTTCCAGTAGCGCTCGGCCCCGATGCCGAAGCGACGCGCCGCAGCCACGTCGGCCCGGGACGGGTCGGCGATCGCGACCGCGTTGTAGGCACCGAACAAGTGGACGATCCCCCACAGCGTCGCCCTCCAGGTACGGCCCGTGGCGGGCAGGTACTGGTCGTACCAGCGGCGGTGCGGGTCCCACCAGGCGCGGGCGTGGGCGATGCCCGCGCGTGCGGCGGCCAGGTCCACGGAGCGGGTCGGATACACCGCGGGACCCCGACGCACCGACGGAGCCCGGGTGCGGTGCGGCCGCGCCGTCAGCTGCACCGCGGTGGAGCCGCAGCCGGCGACGGCGACGGCGACGGCGAGCGCAACCAGCACCGTCAGGTGGCGTGCACTGCGAGCCATGCCGTGAGCTTGACCGTCGGACCTGAAGTCCTCCTGAAAATTCCAGAGACCCTGACCGGCTCCAGGTCCACGATCTCCGGCGACGACCGTTGGTTGTAGGTGCCCGTCAATGCCCATCCGCCGTTCACGGAAACCGCGGATGAGAGCATCGCGCTGGGCATCGCATATGACGCGTCGGACTCGGAGACGCTAACCGAGGAGGTCACGCCGGAGAACACGATGGGCAGCGTCGACGCGGAGCGCAGCTTCTCGATCAGGCGCTCACGCCCGGTGTCAGTGAGGGTCAAGGACATCGATCGGCTTCAGATTCATGGCTCGTTCGTCGTCAACCTGCTGGCACTTTGGTTCGAGTCCTCTTCGGCGCATATGAGAAGCCCCGCAATTGAGGAGCTTCCATTTTCTCGGCTGTCGCGGGTGGGCGAAAACCGCTCTGAGGAGGAGCTACGGCTGACATTGACCCGTCCCCCGCCGACAACTGCGAGGCGCGTTCAGACGATGCCGCGATGCGTCAACGCCATACGGATCCAGGCGTCCGGGGGAGTCGGGGACAATCGATTGTCGACGCCGTAGGCGCGGCAGCAGCGCTCAAGGTCGGGAGACGCCCACGTCGTGGCGGGGTCGGCGGTGTCACCTGCAGCGCGCGAGCGCACCACGGATCCGCGGACGCCGAGCAGTGAGCGCCATGCGCAAAGAGGACGGGTGGTCGGCGTGTGGGCCATCAGCAAGGTTGGACCTCTGACGGAACGAAACGATTCGAGCCGCAGATGAAGGGCCGCCGTGCGCGCCGCGAGGCGGCGACGGCGGCCATCGTGTCGGTCGGAGGCAGCATCACCTGCTCGAGGCGCGCGGGGCGCGGGTCGCGGGTCTCGGGGCGCAGGTCGCGGGTCGCGATCGTGAGGGCGCAGGACGAGGCGCGCACGCGGCAGCTCGCGCGCCGCCTCGGAGTGTCGTTCCTCTACCAGACCGACAGCTATCGCGTGCGCCCTGAGCCGGGGCTCATCCTCGACGCCTGCGCGGTGCCGTCACGAGCGCCCTCGACCCGGACCGGTCAAACGGCGCGCGCCGTCCCCTGCGCCATCCTCAGCGACGTGAACGCACTTGCCCGAGCGATCGCCTTCCAGCGTAGGCCGGTTGCGACGCTTATCGAGGCGCAGCGCACGGCCGGCGACACCTTCGCGCTTCGAACGCTCGTCGCCGGGCGCATGTGGGTGGTCGCCTCTCCCCAGCTCGCCAACGAGGTCCTGCGCGGCCCACCGGGCCTGTACCGCGCGGGGAGCGCGAATCAGCGAATCCTTCCCGTGCTGCCGGGCGACACCGTGCTCACGCTCGACGGCGAGGAACACCGCGCCCGCCGGCGCCTGCTCGCGCCCCTGTTCCACGGCGAGTCCCTGAATGCGATCACTCCGGCGATCCGCGAGATCGCCGCGGCTGAGATCGCGCGATGGCCTGTCAACGTGCCGTTCGCCGTCCTGCCGCGCACCCGCTTCATGACGCTGTGCATCGCCTCGCGGCTCCTGCTGGGGGTCGAGGACCCGCGACTGGTCCGCGAGATCGAACGCCACCTCTCGAATGCCCTGCATCCCTACGCGATGCTCGGCGGTGTCGAGCGATTGGCATGGCTCGGCCCTGCGAGCCCGCAGGCGGCGGGGCGGCGGTGTCGCGCCGCATTCGCCCGCGGATTGTCGCAGGTCAGCGACGCGAGAGCCCCAGGACCGGGCGGCGGGCCACCCGATGCGCTCGACATCCTGAGCACGCCCGCCGGCACGGGACCGCCGCTTGACGACGCACAGATCGCGGGCGAGCTGTTCGCACTGCTGCTCGCCGGACATGAGACAACCGCGACCGCGCTGGCGTGGGCGCTCGAGCTGCTCGCGCGCGACCGCGGCACGGCAGCCGCGCTGGCCGCGGAGGCCGCCACGCAGGAGCAGCCGCTCATGGACGCGGTCATCACCGAGGTGCTGCGGCTGCGTCCGCCGCTCGTCGACATCGTCCGCGAGGTCACCGAGCCAGTCGAGCTTGGGGGCCGACGGCTCGCGTCCGGCACGACACTGTTGATACCGCCCCCGGTCATCCATCGACACGGGTATCGAGAGCCGGACATTTTCATCGGCGACCGATTCCTCGAACAGCGTCCCGATCAGCGGACGTGGCTGCCGTTCGGAGGCGGCGACCGGCGCTGTCTCGGAGCATCACTCGCCCTGCTCGAGCTGCGCGAGATCCTTGGCCACATGGTCCGCCGGTTCACACTCGAGCCGGCGGACGCGCAGCCGGAGCGGGCCGGCCTGCATGGGACGGCGCTCATCCCGGCGCACGGGGCTCGAGTGATGCTGCGGCCGCGCTAGACCGCGCGCTCGCGCCCACGGTCGATCTCCGACGCCGCGGTGATCAGGCCGATGTGGCTGAAGGCCTGCGGGAAGTTCCCGAGTAGCTCGCTGTTCGTCGGATCGATCTGCTCGGCGAGCAGCCCGAGGTCGTTGGCGTATCCGGCCAGCCGGTCGAACAACTCCTCAGCGCGATCGAGCTCGCCGGCGAGCGCCAGGCACTGCGCGAGCCAGAACGAGCAGATCACGAAGGTGCCCTCCTCGCCGTTCAGGCCGTCCGCATTGAGGCCCACGTCATTGCGATAGCGCAGGACGAGACCGTCCTGCGTCAGCTCGCCAGCGATCGCCTCGATCGTCGAGCGCATCCGTTCGTCGGTCGCGGGCAGGAAGCCGACGATCGGCATCAGGAGCTGCGCCGCGTCGAGGTCGTCCGAGTCGAAGGACTGCGCGTAGGCCTGCTTCGCCTCGCTCCAGCCGCGGGTCAGGATCGCCTCGCGGATCTCGTCGCGCGCGCGCTCCCATTCCTGCTCCTTGGCGAACTCCCCGAGCTTCGGCGCGAGCTTCACTGCCCGGTCGAGCGCCGTCCAGCAGAGCACCTTCGAGGAGAGGTGATGGCGCGGCTCACCGCGCATCTCCCACATCCCCGCGTCCTTCTGCGACCAGTTCGCAGCGGCCGCGTCGGCGAGCTCGGCGACGAACTCCTGGATCTCGGGATGCAGCTCGCCGAGCTCATTGCTGTAGAGGTGGAGGGCGTCGAGGAGCTCACCGTAGACGTCGAGCTGGGTCTGGTTCCAGGCGCCGTTGCCGACCCGCACGGGGCCCGAGTC
>JBDTMF010000096.1:0-15679 GCA_039934455.1 Solirubrobacteraceae bacterium | reverse complement strand
CTGCCCTGGCCCGGCGTGCCCCACTGCAACGCCTGGGCGATCGCGGCGGGCGACGAGATCGTGCTCGTCGACACCGGGACGCACGAGCCCGGCTCGCTCGCCCAGCTCGAGCGCGCGCTCGACCAGGTCGGCCTGCGCCTCGAGCACGTGCGGCTGCTCGTCTGCACCCACGCCCATGCCGACCACTGCGGCCAGGCCGGCCCGATCGTCGAGCGCGCGGGCTGCGAGCTGTGGGCCCACCCCAACCTCGAGCACTTCAATGCGGCCGCCGACGATCCAGAGGCCGCCCACGCCCGCCGGGTCGAGATCGCGCGCCAGAGCGGCGTCCCGGCCGAGCCTTCCGATCGCGGGCGCCCGCTCGCCGCGGGGCCGCTCCACCCCGACCGCGACCTCGTGCCCGGGGTCGAGATCGAGACCGACCTCGGGACCTGGAGCGTGCACGAGACACCCGGCCACGCGCCCTCGCACGTCTGCCTGTTCCAGGCCGAGCGGCGGCTGCTGATCTCCGGCGACCATCTGCTGGGCCGCGTCTCGCTGTACTTCGACTACGGCTGGACTCCGGACCCGGTCGGCGAGTTCCTGGCTTCGCTCGACACCACCGACGCGCTGAGCGCCCGGCTCGCGCTGAGCGGCCACGGCCGCCCGTTCTCCGACGTGCGCGAGCACCATGAGGCCAACCGCCGGCTCGTCCGGGAGCGCCTCGACGCGGTGCGCGCCGCGCTCGCGGACGGCCCGAGCACCGCCTATGACCTGCTCCCCGCGGTCTACGGCGAGAAGCTCACGCCTGCGATCACCGGCTGGATGCTGACGAAGGTGCTCTGCTACCTGACGCACCTCGAGATCACCGGCGCCGTGCGGCGCATCGAGGGAGAGCCGGAACGATGGACGGCTAGCCTGTAGTCGCATGCGGATCGACGAACGCATCGCGGCGAGCGCCCTGCCCTCGTTCTCCTTCGAGTTCTTCCCGCCCAAGACCGAGGACGGGGCCCGCAACCTGGAGGAGGCGATGTCCGCCCTCTCGACCATGGACCCGACCTTCGTGTCGGTGACCTACGGCGCCGGCGGCAGCCCCGGCGAGAAGCTCAAGACGATCGACATCGTCTCGCGCATGAAGGCGGACTTCGGGCTCGAGGCGATGGCCCACTTCACGTGCGTCGGGGCGACCGTCGACGAGCTGCGCGCGACGCTCGACCTGCTGCGCGAGCGCGGGGTCGAGAACGTGCTGGCGCTGCGCGGCGACCCGCCGCCCGGCCAGGACGAGTGGACCGCGACCGAGGGCGGCCTGCGCTACTCCCGCGAGCTGATCGAGATGATCCGCGACGACTACGACTTCGCGATCGGCGCCGCCTGCTTCCCCGAGGTCCACATCCACGCCACGAGCGCCGAGGAGGACCTGCGCTACACGAAGGAGAAGGTCGACGCGGGCGCGCAGTTCCTGATCACCCAGCTCTTCTTCGACAACCGCTTCTACTACGAGTACGTGGCGCGGGCGCGCGACATCGGCATCGACGTGCCGATCATCCCGGGCATCATGCCGATCACGAACTCGGGTCAGGTCCAGCGGATGACGAGCATGTGCGGGTCCTGCATCCCCGACCGGCTGCAGCAGGAGCTCGAGAAGCGCGACGACGACCCGCGCGCGGCGACGGACTTCGGCGTCGCCTACGCGACCCTGCAGTGCGCCGACCTGCTCGCCAACGGCGCGCCCGGGATCCACTTCTACACGCTGAACCGCTCACCGGCCACGCGCGCGATCCTCAGCGCGCTGCGCACGCTAAGCCCCTGGGAAGCTCAGCCGGGCTTCTCGATGTCCAGCGCGTGAGCGACGCGCGGCTGCCCGCCGACTTCCCAGGCGACGTCGATGGTGTCGTTCTTGCGGTAGGTCCCGATGCCCCACGCGCCGAGGAACCAGCGCCCGGCGCCCAGCTTGCCCTCCTTGGCGAGCGGCTTGCCGAACTCGAGGACGCCGCGATGCACTTCATAGTCCGTCCCCTCATGCTGGCGCACCCCGTTGAGGAACACCGTGTAGGGCTCGCGCACCCCCGCGGGGAGCCGGACTGTCCACTTCTCCATCGGGCCGGATGATGGCAGGCACGCCGTTCGAGTTCCGGGTCCGGCGCTCTCCCCGCGCGCGCCGCGTGCGGGTCAGCGTCGACGGGTGCGGCGAGGTCGAGGTCGTGCTCCCGAAGCGCGCGCCCGAGCGCGCCGCGGCCCAGGCCGTCCGCGAGCTCACACCCTGGATCGAGCGCCGCCGCCGCACGCTCGCGCGCGCGGCGGCGGAGATCGCGCGGCCCGAGGGCACGGTGCCCTACCTCGGGCGGGACCTGGCGCTGGTGCCGCAGCCGGGGCGCGAGCGGGTCCATCGCCGCGGCGACGAGCTGCTCGTGCCCAAGCGCGACGCCGGTCCCGCGATCGAGCGCTGGTACCGCCGCCAGGCCCGCGCCGAGATCGCGCCGCGGTTGGACGCCGCCACGGCCCGGGCGGGCACGAGCTACTCGGGGCTGACCATCCGCGGCCAGAAGACGCGCTGGGCATCGTGCTCGACCAGCGGCCACATGTCCTTCAACTGGCGGCTGCTGCTCGCGCCCGAGGCCGTCCTGGACTACGTCGTCGAGCACGAGGTCTGCCACCTCGAGCGCATGGACCACTCGCCGCGCTTCTGGGCGCTGCTGGAATCACGCGTCCCGGACTGGCGCGAGCACGCCCGCTGGCTGCGGCGCTACGGCCCGACGCTCGTGCTCTAGCCGGGCTTCTGGTCCTTCGGGGCGTAGCGGTGGTGCAGCATCAACACGTTGCCGTCGGGGTCCTTGAAGTGGGCCATGTGGCAGACCCCGCTGTCCATCGTGTCGGCGGCGAACTTGACGCCCTGCGCCTCGAGCGCCTCGCGGGCGGCCGCGACGTCGTCGACGTGGAAGGCGACCGGGTGCGAGTGCGGCTTGAACTCGATCCCGAACGCGTCGGACTGCATGAGGGCGATCGTCAGGCTCCCGGTCTCGAACTCGCCGGCGGGCATCTCGCCCCAGCGCTTGGAGGGCTCGAGGCCGAGCACGCCGCCGTAGAACTCGCTGGCGGCGTCGAAGTCCTGGGTGGGAAGCGCGATGAAGTCGACGCCGGTGACGAGGGACATGGGGGCTCCTTGGTCGATGACTATGCCGCTTGGCGCTCTTGGTACCAGCCGGCGAGCTTCGGCATCATGTCGGGTCGGGCGGGTTCGAGCTCGCCGAGGCGACTGCGGTCGATCAGCAGCGCCTGGATCACGAGCGCGACGGTGACGTCGTGCGCCGGGCGGTGGACGATCTCGACGGCGTCGCCGGCCTCGAGCTCGCCCTCCTCGGCGATCGCGAGGTACGCACCGGGGCGGCCGGCGTGGAGGAAGGCCCGGAGGAAGCGCTGGTCGCCCATGATGGTGCCGAGCTTGAAGCACGGCACGCGCGGCCCGGCGACGCGCAGCTCGACCGTGCCGATGCGCCAGCGCTCGCCGATCCGCGCGCCGGAGACGTCGACCTCCGCGAGCGTGAGGTTCTCGCCGAACACGCCCGGGCCCAGCGGCCGCCCGAGCTGCTCGCTCCACCAGGCCGTGTCCTCGCCCGCGTAGGCGTAGACGGCCTGCTCGGGGCCCCCGTGCACGCGGCGATCGGCCTGGTCGTCCCCCTCGAGGTTCACGCCGCGCGCGGCGACCGGCCCGCTGACCGGTGCCTTGACGATCGCCGAGGGCACCACGCGGGTGCCGGTGTTGAGCGGCGCGGGCCTGCCGACGTTGACCGAGACGACGCGTGCGCTCACGCCTCCAGCGTACGCCGCAGCGCCGCGTAGGCGCTCTCGCCCGGCTCCTGGGCGACGGCCCGGCGTCGCACGCGGCCGGTCCACCCCTCGACCGACCCGTCGCCGCGCACGTCGATCCCGGCGCGCAGGCCGCGCTCTCCCCGCAGCTCCAGGCGGTGGGCGACCTGCTGGACCGGCGCGAAGGTCCTGACGCGCAGCTCGACCGGGGCGCGCCGGGAGGTGCGAGCGAGCGCGCGCGCCCGCTCCTCGATCAGATCGAGCGCCGCGTCGAGCGAAGCGGCGTCGAGCCGCTCGACGCTTGGTCCGCTGCGGACGACGACTCGGTGTGCCATGACCGGGATGGTGCCGTGCCGGGCTTCGCCGCGTGGGCCGCCTGCGCCGCGAGCGCAAGCAGGGCGCCCGCGTCGTCGGCGTCGGCGGGGAAGGCGGCGTGGCCGATGACCGGCTCCACGCAGACCTCGTCGCCGGCCAGCAGCAGCGGCTCCTCGAGCGCCTCGGAGAGGCGTCCGATCACCCGCGCGATGACGTCGGCGGGCCCGTAGCGAAGGTCGGCGAGCATCACGCCCAGCTCGGCCGGGCCGGTGCGGGCGAGCACATCGGTGGCGCGCAGGACGTCGGTGACGCGCATCGCCAGCGGGGCGAGCAGGTCCGGGCCGGCGAGCAGCCGCAGGTGCAGCACGATCACCCCGGCGCCCGAGCGGCGGGCGCGGGCGAGCGCCAGCTCGACGTGCTCCTCGAGCAGCGCGGCGGTCGGCAGGCCGGTGAGCGGGTCGCGCAGGGACGTGGCGCTCGCGCGCGTGAGCGCGCTGGCGAGCTGGCCGCCCACGGTGGCGAGCATCGCCGCGGTCTCAGGATCGTGCTCGCGGACGTCGCGCGCGAACAGCTCGAGGACGCCGGCGGGATCCTCGCCGTGGCCGAGCGGGACGGCGACCGCGGCCCGCAGGCGCGCGTGGCGCGCGGCGCCGGCGCGCGGTTCCTGGGCGTCGGCGCGGACGTTGGCCACCCACGACGGGCGGCGGAAGGCGAAGACGCGGCCGGCCAGGCCGCGGCCGGGGGCAAGGCGGAGGCGGCTCGAGCCGTGGGCGAAGGCGGTCACGGCGGGGCCGGCGTCGGGCGCGACCCACGAGGCGGCGCAGCGCAGCGTCGGCCCGTCGCCCTCGGGCAGCCAGATCGCGCCGCAGGAGAAGCCGAGCGTCTCCCCGAGCGCGCTCAGGACGCCGTTGAGCAGGCTCTCGGGCCCCTGGGCGGCGGCCAGCTGGTCGGTGATGGCCTGCTGCGCGAGCAGCAGCCGGTGCGCCTTGCCCTCCGTGCGGCTGCGGCGGGCGGCCTCGAGCTCGCGCTCCAGTGTCTCGGCGACCTCGCCCGGGCCGACGGCGACGGCGATGCCGGCCTCGAGGCCCTTGACCACGGCGGCGAGGTCGTGGCGGCGCACGGAGCGCGTGATCGCCACGAACGGAAGATGCGGGTCGGCGAGGCGCACGAGCGCGTGCGCCTTGCGCGAGGGCACGGACCTGCCTCGGCCCCTGCCTTGACCAGGGGCCTCGTCACCGCTTCGCTCGGCACCGTCGCCGCCGAACAGGACGGCGTCCCACCCGCGGTCGAGCAGCGCCGCTTCGAGGCCGTCGCTGCCGGTCGTGCGCCGGCCGTGCACGGACCAGCCCGCCGCCTCGAGGGCGTGCGAGATGGCGGCGGCGTCCGGTTCGGGGACGTCCGCGAACACGACTCGGAGTGAGCGCTGCGGCTCCATACCCTCATATCGGCCTGAACGGCCGCGCGCTTCACTGCGTGGCCGAGAGTCGCAGCGCCTCGGTCAGGTCGCCGGCCGGCACGGGGTCGCCGAAGTGGCGGCCCTGGGCGAGCCGGCACCCTTGCGCAGCGAGGAACAGCGCCTGCACGCGGGTCTCGACGCCCTCGGCCACGGTGTCCATGCCGAGCGCGTCGGCGAGCGCGATCACGGCGTCGACGATCGCCCCCGCGCCGGGGTCGTCGGGGATGTCGCGCATGAACGAGCGGTCGATCTTGAGCGAGTGGACCGGGAGCACGCGCAGTCGCGAGAGCGAGGACCAGCCGGCCCCGAAGTCGTCGATCGCCATCCGCAGGCCGCTGGCGTCGAGCTCGCGCAGGATCGGCCCGATCCGCTCCGGCTCGCGCAGCGTGGCCGACTCGGTCAGCTCCATCGTCAGCCACGACGGGTCGATGCCCAGGGTCTCCAGGCGCGCGGTCAGCTCGCCGGCGAAGTCGGGGCGGTGGAGCTGGCGCGGGGACACGTTGAAGGAGACGTGCGGCTCGAGGCCCTCCTCGCGCCATTCGAGGATCTGCCGGGCCAGCGACCCGATGACCCAATCGCCGATCGGCTCGAGCAGGCTCATCTCCTCGGCGGCGGGGATGAAGTCATCGGGGAAGACCAGCCCGCGGTCGGGGTCGTTCCAGCGCAGCAGCGCCTCCATCGCGGCGATGCGCCCGTGCGGGAGCTCCACGATCGGCTGGTAGTAGAGGACGAGCTCGTCCTCGGCGATCGCGCGCCGCAGCCGCGCCGGCAGCGAGAGCCGCTCCAGCGGGTCGTGGGCGACATGCGCGTAGACGGTCGAGGCGGCCCGCCCGCGGCTCTTGCTCTGGTACATCGCCATGTCGGCGTGCTGGAGCAGCTCGGCGGGGGCGTGCGCGTCCTCGGGGAAGAGCGAGATGCCGACGCTCGAATGGACGTGGAACTCCGCGCCCGAGACCTTGAACGGCTCCGCCAGCCGTGCCGCGACCTCCTCGGCCGCGTGCCGCGCCGCGGCCTCGCCGCCGCCCTCGAGCTCGGGCAGCAGGATCAGGAACTCGTCGCCGCCGAGCCGCGCGAGCATGCCCCTGCCTCGACGAGGGGCCTCGTCACCGCTTCGCTCGCGCTCCACCCCGCGCAGCCGCCCGGCGATCCGCCGGAGCAGCCGGTCGCCGGCCCCGTGGCCGAAGGAGTCGTTGACGAGCTTGAAGTTGTCGAGGTCGATCAGCAGCAGCGCGACGGCGCGGCCCGAGCGCCCCGCGCGCGTCACGCAGCGGCGCAGCTCGGCCTCGAGCTGCGCCCGGTTGGGCAGCCCCGTCAGCGGGTCGAAGTAGGCGAGCCGGGAGATCTCGTCCTCCGCGCGCAGCCGCTCGGTGATGTCCTCGCCCGAGGAGAGGACGCCGATCACCTCGCCGAGCTCGTCGCGCAGCACGGTGTTGCGCCACGCGATCGTGCGCCGCTCGCCGGCGCTGGTCACGATGTCGCCCCGGTGGTAGGTGAAGGGCTCCTCGTCGCCGCGCATGGTGCGCTCGAAGTTGGCCCGTCGCGCGTCGCGATCCTCCTCGGGGACGACGACCTCGTACCAGTTGCGGCCGATCAGGTCGCCGTCGCCGTAGCCCAGCAGCTCGCGGCCGTGGCGGTTGAGCAGGTCGACCGTCTGGTCGGTGCGCAGGACGAGCAGGATCGTGCCCGCGACGTCGAGGTAGTGCTGCGCGCGCGCCTCGGCGAGCTTGCGATCGGTGACGTCGATCAGCAGGCCGTGGCTGCTCACGGCCCGGCCTTCGTCGTCGCGCACGATCGTGTCGCGTTCCCAGACCCAGACCACGCAGCCGTCGGCCGCGATCAGGCGGTACTCGCGGTCGGAGCTCTGCGCGTGATGCTCGAGGGCGTGGCGCTCCTCCTCGAGCACCCGCTCGCGATCCTCGGGGTGCATGCGCTCGAACCACAGCTCCGGCTCGGCCACGAAGCGCTCCGCGGGGAAGCCCAGGAGCGCCTCGATCTGCGGCGAGACGTAGACGAACGGGAAGCCCGCCTCCCACCGCGCGATGTATGAGACTGCCGGTACCTGTTCGATCAGCCCGCGATAGCGGTGATCTGAGAGCCCCGCCTGGGTCCGCACCGGCGGGGAGACTAGCCGGTTTGCCGGCCAGGAAAGCGGTTAGGCGGCGAGGTCGACGACGACCTCGCGCAGGCCGCCCTCCATCCGGTCCAGCTCGAGATGAGCCGTGATCGTGGCCATCAGGCGCCGCACGGCGACGTTGTCGCGCAACATCGTGGCGGCGAAGCGGCGGATCCCGGCCGCGCGCGCGGCGGTCGCCAGCTCGCGTGCGAGCAGCGTGCCGAGGCCGCGGCCCTGGTGCGCGTCGCCGACGACGATCGCGAACTCCGCGGTCGCAGGGGCGAGCGAAGCGGTGACGAGGCCTCCGGCCGAGGCGGTCGGGAGGCGCACGCAGCGCGCGACGCCCACGATCGTCTCCGGTTCGCCGGCCGGGAAGGCCGCGAGCGCGAGGTGGTTGCGGCCGTCGACCTCGGTGAGGTAGCGCAGCTCACCGGTCGTGAAGCTCGGCTTGGCGGCGAGGAAGCGGCGCCGGATCGTCTCCTGGCTCAGGTGGCCGAGGGCGACCGAGAGGCGGTCCTTGTCGGCCGCCTCGATCGGGCGCACGAGGATCGGGGTGCCGTCGGGAAGGGTGTGGAGCACGGTTGCGTATTACAACCGACTCACGCCCTCCCTTCTATGACATGCCGCACGCAGTCAGCGGTTGGCGATCGGGACGTAGTCCCGCGTGCGCTCCCCGGTGTAGATCTGGCGCGGGCGCGCGATCTTCTGCTCGGGGTCGTCGATCATCTCCAGCCACTGGGCGATCCACCCGCTCGTGCGCGGGATCGCGAACAGGACCGGGAACATGTCGACCGGCATCCCGAGGGCCTCGTAGATCAGGCCCGAGTAGAAGTCGACGTTGGGGTAGAGCTTGCGCTCGACGAAGTACTCGTCCTCGAGCGCGATCTTCTCGAGCTCGAGCGCGATCTCGAGCAGCGGGTTGACCCCGGTGACCTCGAAGACGTCGTCGGCGGCGCTCTTGATGATCTTCGCCCGCGGGTCGTAGTTCTTGTAGACCCGGTGGCCGAAGCCCATGAGCTTCTGGTTCCCGTCCTTCACGCCCTTGATGAAGTCGGGGATGTTCTCCTTGGTCTCGATGCGCTTGAGCATCCGCAGCACGGCCTCGTTGGCGCCGCCGTGCAGCGGGCCGTAGAGGGCGGCGACGCCGGCGGCGACCGCCGAGTAGGGGTCGACCTGCGATGAGCCGACCGAGCGCACGGCCGACGTCGAGCAGTTCTGCTCGTGGTCGGCGTGCAGGATGAAGAGGATGTCGAGCGCGCGCTCGAGGCGAGGATCGGGCTCGTACTTGAGCTCGGTCATCTTGTAGAGCATGCTCAGGAAGTTGCCGGGATAACGCAGGTCGTTGTCCGGATAGACGTACGGCTGCCCCATGTTGTGGCGGAAGGAGAAGGCCGCCAGCGTCGGCATCTTCGCGATCAGCCGGATGATCTGCAGGTAGCGGATCTCCTCGTCCTTGATGGCGTTCGCATCGGGATAGAAGGTCGAGAGGGCCGCGACGGAGGCGGTGAGCATGCCCATCGGGTGGGCGTCGTAGCGGAAGCCCTGCATGAAGTTCTTGACGTTCTCGTGCACGAAGGTGTGGATCGTCACCTCGTGGATCCAGTCGTCCAGCTTCGGCTGCGTGGGCAGCTCGCCGTGGATCAGCAGGTAGGCCACTTCGAGATACGTCGACTCCTCGGCCAGCTGCTCGATCGGATAGCCGCGGTACTCGAGGATGCCCTTCTCCCCGTCGATGAAGGTGATGGCCGACCGGCACGACGCGGTGTTCGTGTAGGCCGGGTCATAGGTCATCAACCCGAAATCGTCCTCGTTGACCTTGATGTCCCGCAGGGCCATCGCGCGCACGGTGCCGTCCTCGATGGGGACCTCGTAGGTCTCGCCCGTGCGGTTGTCCGTGATGCTCAGCGTGTCAGACGCGGTGGCTACGCCACCGCCGTCGCTGGTCTGTTCCTCGGTTCCCATGAACCTATTATGCGCTCAGGGGCCGAGCAGGGCGCGCCAGGTCAGATCCTGGCTCGAGAGCCGCCCCGCCTCCCCGTGGATCAGCACCGCGATCAGTCCCGCGGCGAGTCCCAGCCCCAGACGATTGGCGAACGCCGCGATGTCGGCGGCCTCGGAGTACGCGCGGGTCTCGGCGGACTCGAGCGGAGCGGTGACGAGGCCTCTGGCCGAGGCGGTTGGCAGGCTGGCGGCTTCCAAGGCGCCCTCCGTCTACCCGCTCGGCGCTGGCGCCGAACGTCGCTCAGCTGGTGAGGACGGCGCTGCCCATCGCGCACAGGATGAGCACGACGCTGATCGCGATCACGCCGCGGGCGGCGCTGCGCGAGGACGGGAAGGTGTCGTGCGCCCGGATCCCGAGCGTCGAGACGATCACGGCCCAAGCGGCGAGGAGGCCGCCGAAGATGTAGAAGGGCACCTTGGAGGGTTCGGCGCCCGCCTCGGCGGCGAAGGCGATCAGGGTGGTCAGCACGGCGCAGAACGCTACCGGACGGAGGGCCGGCCTTCGTAGCGGCTCTCCGTCGCCGCCACCTGGCCCTGGTAATGGGATCCGAGCGCCTCCGACCCGTACGGCCGCAGCGCGGGCGCGTCGAGCGTCATGAACGACAGCTGGGCGATCAGCAGCCCGGGATGGAGGATGATCGGCACGCGCGTGAGGTTGTTGAGCTCGAGCGTCAGCGTGCCCTTCCAGCCGGGGTCGCAGAACCCCGCCGTGGCGTGGACGATCAGACCCAAGCGGCCAAGACTCGACTTCCCCTCGATCCTCGCGACGATGTCGTCGGGCAGCTCGACCCATTCGAGCGTGCGGCCGAGGACGAACTCGCCGGGATGGATGACGAACTGGTCGCCCTGCTCGACCACGACCTCCTCGGTGAGATTGGACGGCGGGTCGCGGAGGTCGATCGCGGTCGTGCGGTGGTTGTGGAAGACGCGGAAGGAGTCGCCGAGGCGCAGATCGACCGAGGCGGGCTGGACGCGCTCGGGGTCCCACGGCCGGATCGTGATCCGGCCGTCCTCGACCAGGCGCAGGATCGAGCCGTCGGAGAGCACCGACTGGGGGGCGCGGTCTGGCACGGCCGCAAGTCTCGCATGGGATGCTGTCGCGATGGCCGACGACGACGACTGGGTGGGCGAGCCGCCCGAGGGGCGCTACACCCGCGACCGCGCGAAGCCCGAGTTCTGGCGCAACCAGTGGCAGGCGATCGTCGCCACGAGCATCCTCGGGGTGCTGGTGATCGTGGTCGTGCTCGTCGCGCTGCTCGCCTAGCGGACGATGCGGCGACCGCGGGCGCGCAGCGGGCGCACTCGCGGCGGGGAGGACGGTGCCGGCTCGGCGTGGGGGCCGCGGCGCGGGGTGCGCGGCAGGCGCGGGGCCGGGTGCGGTCGCTTGGCGCTGCCGCCATCGTCCCGGACGCCCTCGGAGGGATCCGGCTCCTGCTTGATCGCCCAGTAGACCAGCCAGATCGCCGCGACGATCGGGATCTTCAGCGCGACGAAGAGGTAGAGCATCGTCCAGCCCATCTGCGCGCATCGTACCCCGGGAGGGAAGGAAGGGGAACGCGCGGGCGCGCCGGGTGGTGATCCGGTTGCGGGGCCGCCGCCTCGCGAGGCGCCGTCGGCAAGGTCCGCAGCTAACGGAGCGCGATGGGCGCGTCGTCGAACGAGGTGCTGCGGTGCAGCTCGGAGACGCGTCCCGCGATCTCCTCGCGGCCCAGCGTCAGCATGCGCTCGGGTCCGAACGCCTCGACGTTGAACGAGGCGAGCACGGTTCCGTAGGCCATCGCGCGCCGCAGCAGCGACTCGTCGATCGGCTCGTCGGGGTTCGCGGCGATGTAGCCCATGAAGCCGCCGGCGAAGGTGTCGCCCGCGCCCGTGGGGTCGACCACGTCGGGCGTGGGGTAGGCCGGCAGCGCGAAGTAGCCGTCGCGCGTGAACAGCGCCGAGCCGTACTCGCCCTGCTTGGCCACGACGACGGTCGGGCCGAGGTCGAGCACCGCGCGCGCGGCGCGGACGAGGTTCGGCTCGTCAGTCAGCTGCTTGAGCTCGCCGTCGTTGAGGATCACGCCGTCGACGCCGCCGATCGTGCGCACGAGCGACTCGTGGGCGATGTCGATCCAGAGGTTCATCGAGTCCATCGCCACGAAGCGCGCGCTCGTGCACTGCTCGCGCACCTCGCGCTGGAGGTCGGGCTGGATGTTGGCGAGGAAGACGACGTCGGCGGCCGCCGACGCGTCCGACAGCGACGGCTGAAAGGTCTCGAAGACGTTGAGGTCCGTCTGCAGCGTGTGGCGGATGTTGACGTCGCGCTCGTAGCGCCCGGCCCAGAAGAACGTCTTGCCGCCGGGCACGTGCTCGATGTCGTCGGTGATCACGCCGCGCGAGTGCAGCGCGGCGTACTCCGGCTCGCCGAAGTCGTCGCCGACCGGGCCGACGACGCGCGTGTCGTCGAAGAACGAGGAGGCGAGCGAGAAGTGCACGGCCGAGCCGCCCAGCAGCCGGTCGCGGCTGCCCGACTGGGTCTCGACGGCGTCAAAGGCGATGGATCCAACGACGGTGAGCGACATGAGGCGCGGCACGGTAGCGTGCTCGCGATGCGAGCGGTCAGGATCTCGGCGTTCGGCGGTCCCGAGGTGCTCGAGCTGGTCGAGGACGCGCCGGTCCCGGAGCCGGCCGAGGGCCAGGTGCTCGTCAAGGTGAGCCGCGCCGGCGTGAACTTCGCCGACACCCACGCCCGCGAGAACACCTACCTCTCGTCCTACGAGCTGCCGTTGATCCCCGGGGGCGAGGTCGCGGGCGAGGTGGACGGCAGGCGCGTCGCCGCGCTCGTCGGCACCGGCGGCTACGCGGAGTACGCCGTCGCGCCCGCGGGCGCGGTGTTCCCGCTCCCCCACGGTGTCTCGGACGCCGCGGCGCTGGCCATGATCATCCAGGGGCTCTCCGCCTGGCACCTGATGCGCACCTCCTCGAAGCTGGCGGTGGGGGAGAGCGTCGTCGTCCACGCCGCGGCCGGCGGGGTCGGCTCGCTGGCGGTCCAGCTCGCCAAGCGCTTCGGCGCCGGGCGCGTGATCGCCACCGCCTCCACCGACGAGAAGCGCGCGCTCGCGCTGGAGCTCGGCGCCGACGCGGCCGTCGACGCGCGTGAGCCCGAGCTGGCGAAGGCGCTGCGCGAGGCCAACGACGGCGCCAAGGTCGACATCGTGCTCGAGATGGCGGGCGGCCACGTCTTCGACCAGTCGCTGCGCGCGCTCGCCCCGTTCGGCCGCCTCGTCACCTACGGCATCGCGTCCGGCGAGCCCAACACGGTCTCGAGCGGCGCCCTGATGGCGCGCAGCCAGGCCGTGATCGGCTTCTGGCTGGCGCACTGCTTCGGCCGCGACGGGATGGTGGCCGAGCCGCTGCAGGAGCTGTTCGAGCTCGTCGCGAGCGGCGAGCTGCGGGTGGTCGAGGGAGACGTCTACGGGCTGTCCGAGGTGCGCCGGGCGCACGAGGACATGCAGGCGCGCAGGACGAGCGGCAAGCTCGTGCTCGACCCCTCGCGCTAGCCCCGGCCCGCCCGCACCCGGTTCCCGAGCCCGTGGATCCGGCTCGGCCCGAACCCCGCCACCCGCACGAGGTCGCCGACCGACCGGTACGGGCCGTTGCGCTCGCGCTCCTCGACGATCCGCCCCGCGCCCACCGGCCCGATCCCCGGGAGCCCGCGCAGCTCGGACACGCTCGCGCGGTTGAGGTCCACGCGATCGTCGCGCGGCGCAGGTGGCTCCGCGACCACGACCACCGCCGGCCGCCCCAGCCCGCCCGGCCGGTAGAGCTGCCGCAGCGCCAGCGCGCACAGCAGCGCGGCCGCGGCCAGCAGGAGCAGCGGACCGCCGGGCGCCGGGTCACGCAGCCAGCGGCCGAACACGATCGCGACGGCGACGAGCGCCAGGACCGCGGCGAGGTGGATGAACCCGCGCACGCCACAAGTGTCCCGCCCCGTGGAGACGGGTAGCGAGCGTCCGTGCTCCAGCTTCCTGAGTCACGCGGCCCGGTCTCAGGGGCGATCCTCGAGGCGCTCGTGCGCGACCCGGCCGAGCTCGCCGCCCCGGACGCGCCGATCCCCGCCGATCCGCTGTCCGACGACGATCTCCAGCTCGCGCTCTACCTCTGTTACGAGCTGCACTACCGTGGCCTGCCCGGCGTCTCGGACGAGTGGGAGTGGGAGCCGTCGCTGCTCGCGCTGCGCCGCCGGCTCGAGGCGCGCTTCGAGGCCGGGCTGATCGACGTCCTCGGCGCGCCGGAGGCCGAGATCGCGGCCGAGGACATGGACGTCGCGCTGCGCGAGGTCGAGGCGGCGGACGAGGCGCCGTCGCTCTCGCGCTACCTCGAGCGCGAGGGCACGCACGACGAGATGCTCGAGTTCATCGTGCACCGCTCCGCCTACCAGCTCAAGGAGGCCGACCCGCACTCGTGGGCGCTGCCGCGCCTGACCGGCGCGCCGAAGGCCGCGATGGTCGAGATCCAGGCCGACGAGTACGGCGGCGGGAACGCCGAGCGCATGCACTCGGCGCTGTTCGCCAGGTCCATGGACCGCCTCGGGCTCGACGCGCGCTACGGCGCCTATCTCGACCGCATCCCGGGCGTCACGCTCGCGACCGTGAACCTGATGTCGCTGCTCGGCCTGCACCGGCGCTGGCGCGGCGCGCTGGTCGGCCACCTCGCGCTGTTCGAGATGAGCTCCTCGGTCCCCAACCGCCGCTATGGAGGCGGCCTGCGCCGCCTCGGCTGCGACCACGAGACGACCGACTTCTTCGACGAGCACGTCACCGCCGACGCGGTCCACGAGGCGATCGCCGCGGTCGACCTCGCGGGCGGCCTCGTGCGCCAGGATCCTGCCCTGGCGGCCGACGTGATCTGGGGCGCTCGCGCGCTCGTCGAGCTCGAAGGGCGCTTCGCGCGCCGCCTGCTGGAGGCGTGGGGCGCGGGCCGGTCCTCGCTGCTGCAGCGCCTCGTCAGCGCCTGACCGATGAGATCTTCCGTGGTCGCTGGTCTCTAGGCCTGACGCCACGACGCAGGAGGAACCCCATGAGCAAGGTGTACGTCGACGAGCCCGGCGCTCAGGCATTGCTGCACGGCGTCGGCGCCGCCGGCCACGAGCACGTCCTTCCCGCCCGCGGCCGCGCGCGCCTCCGCGAGGCCCGCCTCGACGCCGTCGGTGACGAAGGTGAACGAGAGATCGCGCGGCATCGGCTTGGGCTCGTGGGCGTGGTGCGTGAGCACGAAGACCGGCACCTCGAACGGCGGGTCCTCGCCCCACCAGCCCTCGATGTGAAGGTCGAGCCCGACCGGGTCATCGAGTCCCCGAGGTGACCCACGTGCGCTACCGCGTCGCCTGAGCGCTCAGCCGGACTCGCGGCCGGCTTCCGGGCCGCTCGGGGCGCGGAAGCGCACGACCTTGTGCGAGCCGTCGCAGAACGGCCGCAGGCGGGACTTCCCGCAGCGGCACAGCGCGACCGTCCCGCGGTCGACCTCGATCTCCTCGCCGTCCTGGTCGACCAGGCGGAACGGGCCGCGCACGAGCAGCGGCCCGTCGCGGTACGGGGTGATCGTCGCCTCGTCCATGCGAGCAGGCTTCCCACCCGCGTGCCCGCTCACGCCCGACCCTTCTAGGATCGGGGTCTGAATGACAACCTTTGACTCGCTCGGACTTGCCGAGCCCATTCTCGCCGCGCTTCACGACGTCGGCTACGAGAATCCAAGCCCCATCCAGGAGCAGGCGATCCCCGAGCTCCTCAACGGCCGCGACGTGATCGGCCAGGCCCAGACCGGAACGGGCAAGACCGCCGCCTTCGGGCTGCCGATGATCCAGTTCGTCGACCCTGACGACCGCGAGGTCCAGGCGCTCGTGCTCACCCCGACGCGCGAGCTCTGCATCCAGGTCACCCAGGCGCTGCGCGCTTACGGCGCCCGCAAGGGCATCAACCCCGTCGCCGTCTTCGGCGGCGCGCCGATCCGCACCCAGCAGGCGCAGCTCAAGGAGG
>JBDTMF010000095.1:0-15922 GCA_039934455.1 Solirubrobacteraceae bacterium | reverse complement strand
CCGGAGTTCGGCTCGACCTGCGCGATCTTCCCGATCGACGCCGAGACGCTGCGCTACCTCGAGTTCTCCGGTCGCCCGAAGGAGCGGGTCGCGCTCGTCGAGGCCTACGCCAAGGAGCAGGGCCTCTGGCACGACGAGAGCTCCGAGGTGCCCACCTACTCCGACACGCTCGAGCTCGATCTCTCGGAGGTCGTGCCGTCGCTGGCCGGCCCCAAGCGCCCGCAGGACCGCGTGTCGCTCACCGAGTCCAAGGCCGCGTTCCGGCTCGCGCTCGAGGACCTGCTGCCCGACGACGTCGAAGACCCCCAGGAGGGCGAGCCCGACGAGGACGAGTCGAGCGCCGACTCCTTCCCGTCCTCGGACCCGCCGTCCTCCGGCGACCACAACGGGCACGACGACCGCGCCCCGCATCCTCAGCGGGCCGATGGCGGCACCGGCGGCCTGCAGGTCGCCGAGCGCGTCTCGGCCTCGGTGCCGGTCACGCTCGAGGACGGCACCGAGACCGAGCTCGACCACGGCCACGTCGTGATCGCGGCGATCACCTCGTGCACCAACACCTCCAACCCGACGGTCATGCTCGGCGCCGGGATGCTGGCCCGCAACGCCGTGGCCAAGGGCCTCAAGTCCAAGCCGTGGGTCAAGACCTCGCTCGCTCCCGGCTCGAAGGTCGTGACCGAATACCTCAACCGCGCGGAGCTGACCGAGCCGTTGGAGGCGCTCGGCTTTCACCTCGTCGGCTACGGCTGCACGACCTGCATCGGGAACTCCGGGCCGCTGCCGGAGGAGATCTCCGACGTCGTCGGCGCCGAGGACCTCGCGGTCGTCTCGGTGCTCTCGGGCAACCGCAACTTCGAGGGCCGCATCAACCCCGACGTGAAGATGAACTACCTGGCGTCGCCGCCGCTCTGCGTCGCGTACGCGATCGCGGGCACGATGGACATCGACCTGCTCGACGAGCCGCTCGGCCAGGACCAGGACGGCAACGACGTCTTCCTCAAGGACATCTGGCCCAACGAGCAGGAGGTCGCCGAGACGGTCGAGTCGGCGGTGCAGTCGGACATGTTCCGCAAGTCCTACGGCGAGGTCTACGACGGCGACGAGCGCTGGAACTCGCTCGAGGTGCCCGAGGGCGACCGCTTCGAGTGGGACGACGACTCGACCTACGTGCGGCTCCCGCCGTACTTCGAGGACTTCCCGACCGAGCCGCCCGAGCTCACCGACATCGAGGGCGCGCGCGTGCTCGCCGTGCTCGGCGACTCGGTGACCACCGACCACATCTCGCCCGCCGGCGCGATCAAGGAGGCCTCGCCCGCCGGCGAGTACCTCAAGGATCACGGGGTCGAGCGCAGGGACTTCAACTCCTACGGCGCGCGCCGCGGCAACCACGAGGTGATGGTGCGCGGCACGTTCGCGAACATCCGCCTGCGCAACCAGCTCGCTCCCGGCACCGAGGGCGGCGTCACGCGCGTCATTCCCGACGGTGACGAGATGACGATCTACGACGCGGCGATGAAGTACGCCGAGAACGACACGCCGCTCGTGGTCCTGGCCGGCAAGGAGTACGGCTCGGGCTCCTCGCGCGACTGGGCGGCGAAGGGCACGAAGCTGCTCGGCGTGCGCGCGGTGATCGCGGAGTCCTTCGAGCGCATCCACCGCTCCAACCTCGTCGGCATGGGCGTCCTGCCGCTGCAGTTCGCCGACGGCGAGAACGCGGAGTCGCTGGGGCTCACGGGCGAGGAGGAGTTCTCGATCACCGGCATCGCCGAGGACGGCTCGGCGAAGGAGGTCAGCGTGAAGGCGGACGACAAGGAGTTCACCGCCCGCGTCCGGATCGACACGCCCAAGGAGGGCGAGTACTTCCGGCACGGCGGCATCCTCCCCTACGTCCTGCGCCAGCTGACGGCGGACTCCGAGTGAGCCTGCCGGACGTCCTGCGCCGCCTGCTGACGGCGCCCGGCCCCTCAGGCCGCGAGCAGGCGCCCGCCGCCGTCTTCCGCGAGGCGTGCGCGGAGTTCGCCGAGGTCACGCACGACACGGTCGGCTCGACCGTCGCGCGCGTGGTGGGCACGGGCGGCGGGCCGGTGCTCGCGATCGTCGGGCATATCGACGAGATCGGGCTGATCGTCCATCACATCGACGACGACGGCTTCCTCTGGTTCACGTCCGTCGGCGGCTGGGACCCGACGATCCTCGTCGGCCAGCGGCTCCAGATCGCGACCCGCAACGGCCCCGTGACCGGCGTCGTCGGCAAGAAGCCGATCCACCTGATGGGCGAGGAGGACCGGCGCAAGGTCCCCGAGCTCAAGCACCTGCACATCGACATCGGCGCGAAGGACGGCGACGACGCGCGCTCGCTCGTGCGCGTCGGCGACGTCGCCGTGATCGCCGGCGACCCGGTCGAGCTGCCCAATGACCGCGTGATCTCGCGCTCGATGGACAACCGCCTCGGGTGCTACGTCGCCTACGAGGCGGCGCGGCTGGTGTTCGAGGCGGGCGGCGCCCCGGGCGACGTCTGCGCGATCGCCGTGGCCCAGGAGGAGATCACCTTCGCGGGCGCACGCACGACGGCGTTCTCGCTCGATCCCGATCTCGCGATCGCGGTCGACGTCACCTTCGCCACCGACGCACCCGACACGAACGAGAAGGAGGTCGGGCGCCATCGCTTCGGCACCGGGCCGGTCCTGCAGCGCGGGGCGACGCTCGACCCGCAGCTGTTCGAGCTGCTCCACGACGCGGGCGAGGCCGAGAAGATCCCCTTCACCGTCACGGCCAGCGGCCGCTCCACCGGCACCGACGCGGACGGCATCCACGCGGCCCGCGCCGGCGTGCCGACCGGCGTCGTCTCGGTGCCGCTGCGCTACATGCACTCGCCGGTCGAGATGGTCCAGCTCGATGACGTCCAGAACGCCGCGAAGCTGATCGCCGCCTTCGCGCAACGGCTCGAGCCGGGCGTGTCGTTCAAGCGGTGACGCCGCCGCTCCTGCTGCTCTGGGACATCGACGGCACGCTGCTCCAGCGGGCGTCGCGCGAGCACGCGGAGGCGCTGCGGGCCGCGCTGGTGCAGGTGCACGGGGAGCTGTCGCTGGACGGTCCCCAGATCGAGGCGGCGGGGCGCACGGACGGCGCGATCGCCCGCGACCTGCTGGTGGCCGCGGGACTGGCTTCGCGGGCGATCGACGGGCGCGCGGACGACGTCATCGCCGCCTGCTGCGCGCTGTACGACTCGCTCTGCCCGCCCGATCTGTCGGCCCGCGTGGCGCCGGGGGTGGTCGACGTGCTGGCCTTGCTCGGCGGCCGGCCGGAGGAGTTCCGCTTCTCGCTGGTGACCGGCAACTACGAGCGCGTCGCGCGGCTCAAGCTCGCACGCGCGGGTATCGGCGCGTGGTTCCCGGAGGGCCAGGGCGGCTTCGGCTCCGACGCCGAGGAGCGGGAACGGCTGCCCCCGATCGCCCGCTTACGTGCGGGTGATTGGCCGCGCGAGCGCACGGTCGTGATCGGGGACACGCCGCGCGACATCGCGTGCGCGCGGGCGGACGGGCTGCGGGTGATCGCGGTGGCGACCGGCCCGTACGGCGTGGAGGCGCTGGGCGATGCGGATACGGTGGTGGACTCGGCTTCGGCCGTCGTTCCGATCCTCGAGGACTTCGTGTAGGCGTTCGCGGTTCGCTCCGCGCTACCGCCTCACGCTCAACACCGTCGCCGTCGTCGACCCCCCACGGTGGCGGAGCCGCGTGACGTACGCCGCGCTTGGGCCGAGCGCGGTCGTCCACAACGTCGTCGAGACGCCGGCCGGCGGGCGCGGGGCGAGCGGCGGCGGCTTGCCGCCCGGGTAGCCCGCGCGGTGGCGGTGGTGACCCGGCTCGTGGCCGGCGTCGCGGCGGCCGGTGGGCGTGGTGCCGTAGAGGCGGCGGTCGCGCGTGGTCGGGCGCCGTGTGGGCCGGCCGAGCCGCAGCTCCTGGCGGGTGGAGGTGGAACGCACGTAGAGGAGCGCGCTGCCGTCGAAGGACGGGTTGAGCAGGAGCGCGCGGCGCTCGGAGCGCAGGACCCGCTCGTGGCCGGCGCCGAGGTCGAGCAGCCGGATCTGGGACCCGCTGCGGCCCGCGCGGTGGAACACCACCGCCTGACCGGCGAGCGCGGGGCGGCCGAGCTGCTCGGGGCCGCGGGCGGTCGCGACGATGCGGGGCGGGGCGCTGACGTTGCGCGGCTGGGCGACGAGCCGGGTCGTGCCGACGCGCCACACCACCCACTGGTCGCTGAAGGCGAAGGCGCCGCCGCCGGGCGAGTCGTAGGTGCTGACGGGCGCGAGCGTGGCCGGGTCGGCGAGCGTGATCCGGTCGGCGTCGCGCCAGCCCACGAGGCCGGCGGCGAGCGCGGGGTCGCGGCCGGGGAGCGCGAACGTGCTGCCGCCGCGCCGCAGGTAGCCGATGCCGCCGGGGCGCTGGAAGGCGAACAGGTCCGCGTCGGCCGCCGGCCCCGACGCCTCGGCGGCGGCGATGGTGGTCGCCGCCTGCGCCGGCGCCACGCCGATCACGGCGGCGCAGAGGGCGAGCGCGACGGCGTCGGCGGCGCGCAGCCCGCGCAGGATCCCCGGCCGCTCGGCCATCGCCGCGTGGGCGGCGTTGCCGCGGTCGCCGTCCGCCACCGGTGCGAGCGCGATCACGGGCAGCGCGCGACCGGCGCCGAACGCGAGGCCGAGCACGGCGCCGAGCGCGGGGTCGCCGAGCGCGACGCTGACGGCGGCGAGCGCCCACACCGCGAACGTGAGGATGAAGGTGGTGAAGCCGAGGCCGAGCAGCACGCCGTAGAGCCCGGCCGCGAGCGGGACCGGCAGGACGCGCCGCCACGACTCGGGGACCTGCCGGCGCACCTGCGGCACGATCCGCAGTCCGCAGGCCTCGCCGGCCGCGGCGGCGACCGCGATCGCCGTCGCCACCGCCACCGCGCCCGTGCCGCCGGCGCCGAGCGCCTCGCCGAGCTTTGCCAGCCCGCCGAAGGTCAGCACCCCGCCGGCGAGCGCGCCGAGCGTGAAGGTGAGGCAGGCGACGAGCGTGGTCCGCAGCCGCCCCGCGTACCCGGCGGGCGCCAGCGTCTCGACCATGGAGAAGCCGCACGGCGACCACGCGCCGGTGATCCCGGCCGCGAGCGCGGCGGCGGCGAGCACCCAGGTCAGCATGGGACCTTGGTCTGGAAGTACATGACGCAGAACACGCGGCGGCCCTTGTAGCAGTAGCCCGTCAGCGACTTGTCGCCGTTGATGCGGTGGCGGTTGTGGGAGCAGCAGTCCACGAGCTTGCGCACGTGGCCGCCGCAGCAGCGGTACCAGGCGCCGTCGATCTGGGTGCGCATGTCGTACCGCTCGCCGACCGCCTTGCAGACCGGCGTGCGCGAGGCGGCGGGGAGCGGGACGCCCTCGGCGTCGGTGAGCCGCACGCCGTCCTCGTCGATCGGCTCGCCCTCGATGTCAACCAGGCGCCCGAGGTCGTCCACGCGGTGGCCGTCCTTCGCGCGCAGCGGCCGGCCCCTGGAGTCGATGCGCGGCAGCCCGGTCGGGTGCGGGCAGGAGTCGGTCGTGTAGATGTGGCCGCAGAAGTGGTACGCCTCGGCCTCCCCGGGCGCGACGAGCGAGCCGACCGTGCGCGCGCCGGTCACCGCCATCAACGCGCCGCTGACCTTGGCGAGGAACCCGCGCCGGGACTCGTTCATGCGCGCCGCCGCTCAGCCGTGGCGAGGACCGACTCGAGCTGCCCGGCCGTGTTGAACGTGCCCTTGGCGAGCACGGTGCCGTCGGCGTCGACCGCCACGGCGAACGGGCTGCCCGGGATGCCGGCGGCGGCCCAGGCGTGGGCGTCGCGGACCTCGTCGAATGTGCGCAGCCGGACCAGCGGGTCGCGGCCGAGCGCCTCGATGGCCGGCTCGAGCGCGCGGCACATCCCGCAGCCCTCCGACGTGAAGACGGCGAGCCCGAGCCGCCCGGGCTCGACGTCCATCAGCTCGGTGCGGCCGCCCAGCTCCGGTCCCTCCTCGGGGATCTCCAGCGCGCCGCGCGGGTCGATCTCGGCGCGCAGCGCGCCCAGCTCGCGGGCCAGCGCGAGCACCGCGACGGCGAGCGCGGCGATCGCCAGCAGCGCGGCGGCGAGCCCGATCGCGAGCCAGCCGTCGGTCGAGGGCTCGCCGCGGTCGAGCGCCGGGAGCACGGCAAACGCGACCGCGAGGAGGCTGACGCGCGCGAGCGAGCCGCGCCCGACACGGCCGCGGGAGCCGAAGCACGCGCACGGCGCGCCCCCGCGGCCCGCCATCAGCACCGCGGCTTGTGCGAGCGCGAACGCGCCGCACAGTGCGGCGGCGGCCCACGCGGCGGGCTCGACGCCCGTGGCCACCCCGACGCCGAGGGCGACCTCCGCAGCGATCAGCGCCGCCCACGCCGGCGTGGCGGCGCGCCCGGTGATCCCGTAGGTGCCCAGGGCCGCGCGCGTGCGCTTTCCGTCAGCGAGCTTGAGCACCGCCGATCCGAGCAGCAGCGCGCCGAGGATCAGCGAGACGATGACCGTCAGCATGCGGCGGCGGAAGCTAGCAGGGCCTGTCGCCCGCCCCGGCCGTTTGCTCCGGAGGATCGGTTGCGCACAGGGTCGTCAGACCCGGACGAATCCGGACCCCCACGCTCGGAGGCTCGGATGTCCACTCGCAGGTTGACGGTGCTCGTCCTTCTCACTTTGGCGGCGCTGCTCTCCGCCTCGATGCTCGCCCCGGCGTTCGGCGCGCCCAGGGCGGTGAGCGCCGCGAGCCTCGCGTCGAAGCTCGCGGAGACGCTCAAGATCGCCAAGCGCGCCGACAGGAACGCGAAGCGCGCGATCCGCGGTCTGCAGGTCGGGGGCGCGACCGGGCCGGCCGGATCGACCGGCCCGGGCGGTGCCACCGGTCCCGCCGGCGCACCCGGCCCCAAGGGTGATCCCGGCACCGCCAGCAACGTGGGGGCGACTGGCCCCAAGGGCGACAAGGGCGACAAGGGCGACAAGGGGGACACGGGGGACACGGGCGGCACGGGCCCGCAGGGCCCCAGGGCGGTCCCGGCCCCACCGGCAACACCGGGCCTGCCGGCAACGACGGGAGCCCGGGTGGGACCGGGCCGCAGGGTCCGCAGGGCTCGCAGGGTGCTCAGGGCCCGGCCGGGGTCGCCGACAGCACCGTCCAGTTCACCACCTTCAGCGTGCCGGGCGGCTCGCCCGGCACGTCCCAGACCGTGACCTGCACGGGGTCGCAGACGCACGTCCTGGGCGGTGGTTTCGAGATCTCCGACAGCGCCGGCAATCTCGCCACGGTGCTGCAGTCCCGACCCCTGCTCGGAGAGAACGGCTGGGTGGTGCGGGTTCGCAGCGATGCGCAGGGCGCCTTCAACGTGACGGCGTACGCCGTCCGCGGGTAGCGACGCCGCCTCAGGCGGCGGCGGTCCAGTAGCCGTCGCCGCCGACCGGCAGGAACGTGCCGATGCGCGCCAGCTCGGCGCGCACGTCGGCGACGTCGCGATCGCAGACGGCGGCGACCTCGGCGGTGGCGACCGGCATGCCGGCCCAGGCGAGGACCTGCTCGACCGACTCCGGGTCGGGCCGGCGGGCCAACTCGGGGCCGATGTTCGCGAGCGCCGCCTCGTAGGCCTCGACGGGCCGGTAGCCCGGGAGGTCGACGCGGCTCGCGGTCGGCCAGTCGACGGGCGGCTCGGTGACGCGGATCAGCTCGTAGGACGGGCAGGTGTAGCGGCGCTCCTCCGGCGGCCCGCCGAGCTTGTAGTCCTGGGCCTGCGAGGCGGGCGACGGGCTGCGGGACGCGCGCTTGTCGGCCTCGAGCACGGGCTCGACGGCCGGGTCGGCGATCCACTCGCGCAGCTCGCCGGGCTCGATCAGCGCCTCGCTCGCCGCCCGGTCGATGACGGCGGGGTCGTCGAGGTCGAGGGCCGCGAAGGTGAGGACGCGCAGGCGGCGGAGGAACGCGTCCTCGCGGTCGGGCGCGTGCAGCCGCGCGGCGACCACGGCGCGGCACGCGGGGAGCGACGCGGCGGCCTCGACCGGGCGCCAGTCGATCGGCATCCCGTGCCGCAGCTGGAAATCGCGCCGCGTCGAGGCGATCCGCTCGGGCGGGAAGCGGTCACCGGGACGCTCCTCCGAGAGCACGACCATGTGCAGCTCCCACTCGATCTGCTCCCCGTAGAGCCACAGCAACCGCAGCCGCTGGCGCTCCGCCGAGAACGCGAACGGGCAGCCGGGATCCGTGTAGTGCCGAATGAGGACCGGCGCCCCGTCGTTCGCGCTGACCATCGTCTCGACGCTAGCGCACTTGCTTTTTGACGATCACGGCGGATAGCGTCGGCCAAACCTCAAGGAGGCCTCGATGGGTTCGCGTAGGCGCGTTACGTTCCTGGTGCTGCTGTCGGTCGCGGCGCTGCTTTCGGCCTCCATGCTCGCGCCGGCGTTCGGCGCGCCGAAGGCGGTGAGCGCTGTCAGCCTCGCCAAGAAGCTCTCGCGGACGCTGAAGATCGCCAAGCGCGCCGACCGCAACGCCAAGCGCGCGATCGCCGGCCTGCAGGCGCCGGGCGGCCAGGGTCCCGCGGGTCCGGCCGGGCCCAAGGGCGACACCGGCGCCGCCGGCGCCGCCGGCGCCGGTGGCGCCGGTGGCACGGGGCCGACGGGTCCCAAGGGCGATAACGGCAGCAAGGGCGACGCGTGCGCGTCGAGTGACCCGGCCTGCCGCGGCCCCCAGGGTCCCGCGGGCGACAAGGGGGACAAGGGCGACAAGGGCGACGCGTGCGCGTCGAGCGATCCGGCTTGCCACGGCCCGCAGGGCCCGGCCGGCAGCGACGGCACGAACGGCACGAACGGGCAGAACGGGACGAACGGCCAGGACGGGGCCCCGGGCCCCCCCGGTCCGTCCGCGATCAACCTCAATGTCAACCTGGCCAACTCGACTGCCCAGGACGTGACGGTGGGCACATTCGCCCTCCGGTTCAACTGCTTCGGCGCGGCCCCCAACTTCCGCCAGTTCATCCTCGGCGTCAGGGGAAGCGGCGGAGCGCAGCTCTCGGGCGTGAAGGGCATCGACGACAACCCGAACAACGCGCTCCCGTTCAGCGCCGGGGTCGGGATGTCGCCGGACACGTTCACGACCATCGCGATCATCGGCGTCAACGCGCCCAATGGCGGCGCCACGTTCCCGCACTTCTACC
Source organism: Solirubrobacteraceae bacterium (assembly GCA_039934455.1). GTDB lineage: Bacteria > Actinomycetota > Thermoleophilia > Solirubrobacterales > Solirubrobacteraceae > DASQFQ01. The sequence goes on along the minus strand of JBDTMF010000095.1, from coordinate 6,711 downwards.
GGCTGGGCGGGACCCTGGTGCTGCACAACGGCCTGCGCGCGGCGACGGTGGTCTACGACATGTTCCTGGACGACCGCAACAACACCGGGACGTGCGCGTTCCGCGGCTCGGCGGTGCTGTCGGGCCTGCTCTAGGAGCGGACGAGCTTCTTGTACGTGATCCGGTGCGGGCGGTCGGCCTCGGCGCCGAGCGTCGCGCGCCGGTGCTCCTCGTAGGCCTCGAAGTTGCCCTCGAACCAGGTCACCTGCGAGTCGCCCTCGAACGCGAGCACGTGCGTCGCGACGCGGTCGAGGAACCAGCGGTCGTGGGAGATGATCACCGCGCAGCCGGGGAACGCGAGCAGCGCCTCTTCGAGCGCGCGCAGCGTGTCGACGTCGAGGTCGTTGGTCGGCTCGTCGAGCAGCAGCGTGTTGCCGCCGCGGCGCAGCAGCTTGGCGAGGTGCACGCGATTGCGCTCGCCGCCCGACAGCTTGCCGACCTTGCGCTGCTGGTCCGATCCCTTGAAGTTGAACCCGGCGACGTAGGCGCGCGAGTTGACCTCCTGGTCGCCGACCTTGATGTGCTCGTAGCCGTCGGAGATCTCCTCCCACACGGTCTTCCCGGGATCGAGCGCGTCGCGGCTCTGGTCGACGTAGGCGAGCTCGACGGTGTCGCCGACGGCGAGTGAGCCGGCGTCGACCGGCTCGTCGCCGACGATCATCTTGAACAGCGTCGTCTTGCCGGCGCCGTTGGCGCCGATGATCCCGACGATGCCCGCGGGAGGGAGCGTGAAGGACAGCCCGTCGATCAGGAGCCGGTCGCCGAAGCCCTTGCGCAGCGAGTCGGCGTCGATCACCTTGCCCCCCAGGCGCGGGCCCGGCGGGATGTGGATCTGGACCTGGTCGAGCTTGATGTTGCGGTCCTCGGCCAGCAGCCGCTCGTAGTTGTTCAGGCGCGCCTTGGACTTCTTGCGCCGGCCCTTCGGGTTCTCGCGCACCCACTCCAGCTCGGCCGCGATCGTGCGCTTGCGCGAGGAGTCCTGCTTCTCCTCCTGCGCGAGGCGGACCTGCTTCTGCTCCAGCCAGCTCGAGTAGTTGCCCTGGAACGGGAGGCCGTGCCCGCGATCGAGCTCGAGGATCCAGCCCGCGACGTTGTCGAGGAAGTAGCGATCGTGGGTGACGGCGACGACGGTGCCCTCGTACTCCTCGAGGTGGCGCTCGAGCCAGCCGACGGACTCGGCGTCGAGATGGTTCGTGGGCTCGTCGAGCAGCAGCAGGTCGGGCGCGGCGAGCAGCAGCCGGCACAGCGCGACGCGGCGGCGCTCGCCGCCGGAGAGCTTCGTCACGTCGGCGTCGCCCGGCGGGAGGCGCAGCGCGTCCATGGCGGTGTCGAGCTGGGTGTCGAGGTTCCACGCATCGATCGCGTCGATCCGCTCCTGCACGCGCGCGAACTCGTCGGCGGTCTCGTCCGAGTAGTTGGCAGCAAGCTCGTTGAAGCGGTCCAGCAGCGAGCGCGTCTCGGCGACGCCGTCCTCGACGTTGCCGCGCACGTCCTTGGACTCGTCGAGATGGGGCTCCTGCTCGAGCAGCCCCACGGTCGCGTTCGGCGCGAGCTGCGCCTCGCCGCGGTACTCGGTGTCCTGCCCGGCCATGATCCGCAGCAGCGTCGACTTGCCCGAGCCGTTGAGGCCGAGGACGCCGATCTTCGCGCCGGGCATGAAGGACAGGGAGATGTCCTTCAGGACCTGCTTGTCCGGAGGATGCGTCCGGGACAGCTTGTACATGGTGAATACGTATTGGCTGGACATCGGCGGTTGAGGATAGGCGCTCGTTGACCGACATTCCCTCTATGGCTCCACTCATCGGCGTCACGACCTCGGAGGTCCGGCGCGGCGACCTCGCGACGCTGCGGCGTCACGGCGAGCCGCCGCAGCACGAGATGGCGCTCGGGCTGACCTACATGCGGGCCATCGAGCTGGCCGGCGGCGTGCCCGTCGTGCTGCCGCCGCTCGGGCCCGGCGCGATGTCGACGCTGCTCACGCGGCTCGACGGCGTGTGCCTGTCCGGCGGCCCCGACCTCGACCCCGCCGCCTACGGCGCCCGCGCCCACGCGGCGCTCGGCCCGGTCGAGCCTGCGCTCGACCGCTTCGAGCTCGAGCTCGCCCGCGCGGCCGACGCCGCCGGGCTGCCGCTGCTCGGCGTCTGCCGCGGCGCGCAGGCGCTCAATGTCGCGCGGGGCGGGACGCTGCACCAGCACATCGACGGCCACCGCCAGATCGAGCTCGCGACGCTCCCCACGCACTCGGTGCGGATCGCGGCGGCCTCGCGCGCCGCGCGGCTGCTCGGCGGCCACTCGGCCGCGGTCAACTCCTTCCACCATCAGGCCGTCGACACGCTCGGCGACGGTCTCGTCGCCACCGCGTGGGCGCCCGACGGCACGATCGAGGGCGTCGAGGATCCGGGTCACCCGTTCCTGCTCGGCGTGCAGTGGCACGCCGAGACGCTGCTCGACGACCCGGGCCAGCTCGCGCTGTTCGCGGCGCTCGTCGAGGCCGCGGCCGGGCGCACCGGCGCCGATACCCTGGCGGCGTGAGCGCAGAAGGCACCGTCGAGCAGATCGCCATCGCCGCCGAGCGCGCGGCGCTTCCGGCGCCGGTGCCGAGCGTGCGCGCCGAGGCGGGCCACGGGCTCGAGGGCGAGTACCACTGGTCGCCGGAGCCAGAGCCCGGCCAGAGCATCACGCTGATCGCCGCCGAGGCGCTCGACGGCCTGCGCGAGGACACCGGCATCGAGCTCTCCCACGAGGCCTCGCGCCGCAACGTGCTCACGCGCGGGATCGATCTCAACGCGCTCGTCGGGCGCCGCTTCAGCGTCGGCGGCGCGGAGTGCGAGGGCGTCGAGCTGTGCGAGCCGTGCAACACGCTGGCCAAGCTGACCGAGCGCGGGGTGCTGCGCGGGCTCGTCCACCGCGGCGGGCTGCGGGCCGACATCGTCGCCGGAGGCGAGATCGCCGTCGGCGACCCCGTGCGGGCGTCGTAGTGGCGCTCGCGCTCAGCCTCCGCGGCGTTGTCAAGCGCTACGGCGCCATCACCGCGGTCGACCACTTCGACCTCGAGGTGCCCGAGGGCACGTGCGTCGGCCTGCTCGGCCCGAACGGCGCCGGCAAGAGCACGACGATGCGGCTGCTGACCGCGCAGGCGATCGCCGACGAGGGCGAGATCGAGGTGCTCGGCCACACGCTGCCCGGGGACTCGAAGGCGGCGCGCGCCGAGATGGGCATGGTGCCCCAGCTCGACAACCTCGACACGACGCTGACGGTCGAGCAGAACCTGCGCGTGTTCGCCCACCTCTACCGGATCCCGCGCGCCGAGCGCCAGGACGCGATCGAACGGGCGCTCGCGATGGCGCGGCTGGGCGACCGCCGCGACACCCGCGCCGACAAGCTCTCCGGTGGCATGCGGCGGCGGCTGCTGATCGCTCGCGCGCTCGTGCACGGGCCGCGGCTCGTGCTGCTCGACGAGCCGACCGTCGGCCTCGACCCGCAGGTGCGCCAGGAGCTGTGGGCGCTGATCGACGCACTGCGCGCCGAGGGCGTCTCGATCCTGATGTCGACGCACTACATCGAGGAGGCCCAGCGCCTCGCCGACACCGTCGTGATCATGGCCGCGGGCAGCGCGGTCGCGACCGGCCCGCCGGCCGCCCTCGTGCTCGAGCACGTCGGCCGGGAGGCGATCGAGATCTACGGGCCGCCGGCACGGCTCGCGGAGGCCGAGGCAGAGGCGCGCGACGCGGGCTACAACACGCGCCGCACCGGCACGTCGGTGAGCGTGCTCGGCATCGAGCGCGCGAACGGCGACATGCCGGACGGAGAGCGCCGGCCGACGAACCTCGAAGACCTGTTCGTGCTGCTCACGGGGGAAGAAGCCGAGTGAGCGCCACCACCGCCGCGCCTGCGCGGACCAAGAAGCTCGGCCGGCTCGAGCGGCCCGCGCTGATGGGCGTGCTCGTGCGCGAGGTCATCAACTTCTCGTCGTTCTGGAAGTCGAGCGTCTTCTCCTCGACGGTCGAGCCGACGATCTACCTGCTCGCGTTCGGCTTCGGCTTCGGCTCGCTCGTCTCGAAGGTCGGCGGCTACGACTACGTGCAGTTCGTCGGCACCGGCACCGTCGCGACGGCGGTGCTGTTCTCGTCCGTCTTCTCGGCGATGTTCGGCTCGTTCGTGAAGTACCAGTTCCAGCGCACCTACGACGCGATCCTCGCCGCGCCCGTCGACACCGAGGAGCTCGTCACCGCCGAGGCGCTGTGGATCGCGGCGCGCGCCGGGGCGTTCGGGTGCGCGCCGCTGCTGGTCGCGATCGTGTTCGGGCTCAACCCCAGCTGGGGCATGCTGCTCGTCCCCTTCATCGGCGCCCTCACCGGCTTTGGCTGGGCCTGCTTCGGCATCGCCATCGCCGCGAAGCTCAACTCGATCGACCACTTCTCCTACGTCACGAGCACCGTCGTCACGCCGATGTTCCTGACCGCGGGGACGTTCTTCCCGTTGTCGGGCCTGCCCCAGTGGGTGCAGGTGCTCGGCCAGTTCAACCCGCTGCACCACTGCGTCGAGCTCGTCCGCCACGCGGCCTTCGGCTTCGAGGGCCGGGTCGACCTCGCGCACGTCGGGGCGCTGATCGTGTTCGCGACGATCACCTGGCGCCTGTCGATCACCTTCATGACGAAGAAGCTGGTCGATTAGTCGAAGTCGGTCGGGCGCGCGGGGTCGGCCGAGTGCGCGAACGCGAGCTCGATCTGCCCGCGCACCGTGCGGCCCGTCGACAGCGGCGGCAGCTCGTCGAGCCCGAACCAGCCGACCGCGTCGACCTCGTGATCGGGCTCGCCGTGCGTGCCGTCGGCCGGCTCGCACAGGAAGAACAGCTTGAGGATGTGGTGCTCGTGGGGCGGGAAGTTGTGGCGATCGCGGTCGTGGACGGCGATCAGCTTCACGGCGCGGACGGGCAGGCCGGACTCCTCGCGGAACTCACGGGCGGCGGAGACGCTCGGCGGCTCGCCGATGTCGGCCCAGCCGCCCGGCAGGGTCCAGCCGCCGTCGGCGACCTCACGCACCAGCAGCACCTTGCCGTCGCGCACGAGCGCGCCGCGCACGTCGACCTTCGGCGTCGGGTGGCCGGCGCCGTGGCGGTCGAGCCCCGAGCCCTCCCCGGCGACCTCGGAGGCGAGCTTCGCGACCTCCTCGTAGCGCTTGACGTCGTACGGGTCCGTGGCGTACTCGAGCCCCGTCTCGGCGACCAGCTGCAGCCTGCGCACCCAGTCGATCCAGGGCTCCATTCCCGCTACCGTAGAGGGTTCGTGCCGCAGGTCCTCGACATCGAGCAGTCCGTCCTCCTCCTGGAGCTGGAGCCGCCGTTCGACAAGCGCGCCGTCCAGCTCGCGCGCCGCCGGATGGCGAAGCGCTGGCACCCGGACATCGCGCCGCCCGGGCGCCAGATGGAGCACGAGCGCCACCTCAAGGCGATCAACGAGGCGGCCGACCAGCTCGAGTCGCTGGCCGAGGACTCGCGCGGCGGCAAGGTCAGCCGCAACGCGGTCAAGGCCTCCGCCCAGGCCGCGCGCAAGGCGCGCGCCGAGGAGGGACGGCGCGCCTATGAGGCCGATCAGCGCGCGCGCGAGCACGCGCAGGACCGCGAGCACAACGACCCGTTCGCCTCGCGCGTGCCCGACCACTCGGTCGTGCACCGCTACGCCCGCTGCCTCTCCTATCCGGAGTGGGGCGTCGGCAGCGTCAACGGCATCTACTTCACGGGCTCGGACGACGACATGCAGCAGTGGGCCCGCGTCTCCTTCCAGGTCGGCGTGCGCACCGTCCCCGCGGGCTCGCTCCAGTTCGTCGACTTCTCCAAGCCCGATCCCGGCGCCGATCGCGTCGAGCGCTTCATGACCGCCGCCAAGCACGCGCTCGGCGAGGGCGATTTCGCGCTCGCCGCACAGCGGCTCGTCTACGCACGCGACGCCGACCCGGGCAACCCCGCGGTGCTGCGGCTGCTGACGATCGCGTTCTGGGAGGCGGGCAACCTCCCGGCCGCGGGCCGCGCCGTGCGCGACTGGGCACGCGCCGAGCCGGAGCGCCCCGCGCCGCACCGGTACGCCGCGCGCATCTACGAGGACATGCGGGCGCTCTCGATGGCGGTCGACGCCGCCGTGCGCGAGACCCAGCTCGCGCCGAGCGACGGATCGGCGTGGGAGCGGCTCGGCCGCCTGCGCCTGCGCACCTTCGACCGCGAGGGCGCGCGCGCCGCGCTCGAGCACGCGCGCTCGATCGAGCCGAGCGAGCAGGGGCTGCTCGACCTCGCGCTCGTCGCGAACCTGATGGGCGACACCGGCGCCGAGGTCTCCGCCTGCGAGCAGGCGACGCAGCTCGCGCCGGACTCCGCCGCCGCGTGGTCGCGGCTCGCGCACGCGCTCGCGCGCACCGATCGCACGAGCGAGTGCCTGGCCGCGTGCGACCGCTCGCTCGCGCTGCTCGACGACCCCGAGGTCCGCAACCTGCGCAAGCAGGTCGAGGCCTCGGAGCCGCGCGCGATCGAAGCCGCCGCCTGAGCTACCGCCGGTCGATGAAGTCCGGCTGCGCGCCGTGCGCGCTGTCGGACCGGCCCTTCGGCTCCTCCCAGTCCTCCTGCCGGCCGAGCGCGGTGAGGTCGAGGAAGTAGTACGAGCCGCCGGTCATCTCGGCGCCGCG
>JBDTMF010000094.1:0-15980 GCA_039934455.1 Solirubrobacteraceae bacterium | reverse complement strand
CCTCAAACGCGCACACGCCCGCGGGTTCCGCCTCGCCCTGGACGACATGGGCGCCGGCAACGCGGGGCTGCGAGCCCTCACCCACGTCCGCTTCGACGTGGTCAAACTCGATCGCCACGTCATCGCCCGACTCGGCATCGACCCCGCCTCCGACGCCACCGTCGCCGCTGCCACCACCTTCGTCCAGCAGACCGGTGGCAAGGTCATCGCCGAAGGCATCGAAGACACCGACATGCTCGACTTCCTGCGACGGCTCGAAGACGACATGACCGTCGCGCGACCCCGCATCCACGGCGGCCAGGGCTACGGTCTGGGGCGGCCCAGCCACACGATCCCCCCGACCACGAACAACCTGCTGCTGGACACACTCCCCGCCTGACTCGAGCCACCAGCCTACGGACCAGCTCGCAGCGGGATGAAAGCGTCGCTCGCGGCCGAGACAGTCCCACGCCTACCCCAGACGCAGCAACGCGCGGCCGCAGCCGGGGGCTCACGAGCTCCCAGCGCGAGGGTGTTCCCGCGGGCGCGAACGACCGCGAGCACGCTAAGGGGGTCAGATCAACCTGCCAGCGCGAGGACGGCCTGCGCGTGGCGGCGCACCGCCGCTGCGCTCATGCGCCCGGGTGGCAGTTCGACGACGAAGGCGGTGTCCCGCGGGAACGTTGCATCTTGCCAGGAGGTGAGGCTGCCGGGGAACGTTCCGTAGTGGGGAAAGGGCAGCCCGACCCGCCGCGCGTAGCGGCGCTCGATGCCCCGGTCGGCGCCCGAGTCGTCGACCAGGCTGGCGTGCTGGTGAAACCAAACGGTCACCGCGGGGCGAAGCCGGCGCACCAGTCGCAGGATCGTCTGAGTCTCGGGCTCCGAGGCGGCCCGCGGGCCCGACCAGAACGTTCCGCCGCGCGCGTCGAGCGGCCGCCAGTGCCACGGCGCGTTGCGGTTGAGGTCGACCCCGTGGGCGTTCTGGCGCGTGCGCGCGCGGCAACCGTCCGGATTGAGCGCGTCGATGAGCCACAGGGCCGAGCTGCGCGGCGGCGCTGCGCGGCGCAGCGCGCGCGTCACCGCTTCGCCGGCGGTCTCATCGCCATGCACGCAGCCGATGACGAGGACTGCGCGAGAGGTGGGCTGCGCGCCTATGACCACGGCCCGGATCGCGCGCCCCAAGACGGACCGGCCGATCACCACCACCCGGCGCTGCGCGACGCGCGAAGCGGCGTGCGACGCGGCGGTCGGCTGCGCGTGTGGCGCGTGCCCGGGCCCGCCGGCGCAGCCAGCGAGGGCCCCAAGTCCCAGCGTCAGGGCGCTGCGCAGCCGCGCCGGTGGAGGGCGATGGCGGAGCACGTGCAGGTCACCCGAGGTCGCTACCGCCAGATCGTGGTGATGGCCTTGGCGTGCGTAGCGCGGGCCAGAGGATTCACGGCGAGGCCGGCGGCGAGGGTGCGCTCGAGGCCGTAGTGGTTGTGATGGGCGCGATCGACGATTCCCGGGCGAACCAGCGGGCCGAGGACGAGCGCCCCGACGTGACCTGGGTCCTTCGGGGGGTCGGCACCCTCGTCCCAGGTGACGATGATCACGCCGTCGTCGCCGAAGGCGGGCGAGGCCTCGATGCGGGGGATCTCGCGCGCGAGGAAGGCGTCGAAGTGACGGACGGGGTCGCCGCCGCACGGGTCGTGGCCGTTCTCGCAGTCATTCGGAACGACGAGGTTGAAGTTGCCGACGTCACCGGTGGCAAGCGCCGCGTCGAACGCCCCGGTGGCCTTCGCGCCGGTGCCGCCCATCGGAAGGCTGTCCGCGCGGCAGGAGGCGCGCAGCCCGGTGAAGTACAGCGCGGGGTTGTGATGGGCGCCGTACTCGTTGTGGCGCGACGGGCGGCCGGCGTCGGTGCGATAGCAGGGGCTCGGCATCGACTCCTGCCAATCGCGCCACGTCCGCCCGGACGCAGCGAGCTGGGCGAACAGGTTCGGGATCGCCTGGTGGCAGCGTGCCGGCAGGGCGTTGTTGGCTTCGCAGCGCGTGTACTGCCCGGAGACCATGGCGATGTACTGGCCGAGGCTGCTCGACTTCGTGAACGTGCGGTAGTGGGTCAGCCACGCACCCTTGGGGCGCAGCGTGCGCGTCAGGTACGGCGCGTGCCTGGTCGTCACCTGCGAGTAGCTCGTGTTCTCGCCGACGATCAAAAACACATGCCCGAAGCGCGGCACCGCCGCCGACGCCGAGGTGACAGGGAGCAGTAACGCGACGATCACGGCGGCCCGAACCAGGTTCACAAAGCGTCCTCTCATTCGTCGATCGAGCGGCGCCCGATCCAGCGGGACTCGATCGGGAGAGCGTCGAGCCGACTCGGCTGCACCACGCGGGGCCGAGCGTCTCCGATCGCACATGAACCTCGCCTGAACATCATCAGGCGGGCGGAGCCCGAGGTAGATGGGCAAACCCGATCGTGACGCGCTCAAGCGTGTCGGACATCCGCTCATGCAGACCATGATCGGACGCCTGGGGCGGCAACCCCAGCCTCAGGAAGCGTGCGACCATGGCCCACCACACAAGCGCAGGCGTCCGAACCAGCGGCGCGACGGCTGCCTGCTCTGCACGCCGAGCAAGCTGAACGCCACAAAACCGCCGACCGGAGGAAGGCGCGCCGCGAATGGCAGCGGCGCGAGGGGCTGCGCTGAGAACCGCTTGGTTTGCAGGGATTGCGCGCCTCCGGACAGCCCCGACCACACGACTGAAAATCGTGGTGTCCCCGGTTCGAGTCCGGGTCTCGCCATTGCAAGGCTGAAATTCCGTTTGGGCATGAGATTTTCTGATCGCCGGTGCAACTAGCACTCGAACTTCCCGGACATGACCGGAAATCGTGGTCGTTTCGATCCGAGCACGCAGCCCCAAATTCAAGTGCCTACGGGCGTTGCGCCCTGCCGAGCTTGGGCGAGATTCGCCTCCAAGCTGGCGCCCATCGCCGTTTTGTCGCCTATTTTCTTGAGGCTGGTTGAGGGTTCGAGCGTGTCAGCGAGTGACAGCTCGGGCGACTCAGCGAGGGCGCGACCGAACGGAGCAGCCGGCACGTTCGCGGCGCTGATCAGGGCGACTGCTTGGTCTCGTCGTCCGGCGGAGGGGAGAAGGCCCGCTGGGGGCGGGCCTTCTCGAGCGTGAACCGCAGCGGGCTGTCTAGTCGTGGTTGTGGCTGTCGGCGTCCTCGTGATCGGGGTGACCGCCTCGAGCGACGTTGAGAGCGACCGTCACGTGGAAGGTGCCGAAATCGGCCACCACCTCGATCGCGACGGTGTGCCGACCGGGGCGAAGCCTGCGGATGACCGCTCCCCACGCGTGCGCGGTGAACGTCGCGGTGTCCACGCCGAACTCGTTCCCTGGGGGTAGCGGCACCGTGGTCTGGGGGGAAACGAGCTCGAACCGCCGCCTGACCAGGCGGACGGTCTCGCGTTCGTCGACCGTGACGTTGAACTCGTGGACGGCTCGGTCGGCGGCCACGGCGCACGCGAGCTGCTCGTCCTCGGTCTCGCCGACGCCGTCCTCCACGTTGAAGCACGCCGAGCCGAAGTAGACGAACAGCCGCGTGCGCTGCGTGGCGTCGCACGTCGCGGTCCCATTGTCTCCGAAGTGCGGCGCGATCACATTACGCGCGAGGCTCGCGCAGCTCCCGCTGAAGGGATCCTCAGCGGCAAACGGCGCCACCGACCACCCCCTGGCCAGCAACTCGCCGCCGGTCAGACCGCCGCCTCGCGCGGGCGCTACGACCGCCCCGCGGCCCGGCGGTTCACGGTCGTGGGCAGAGGCGGCGGGTGCTGCGCATAGCGCGACCGCGAAGGTCGCCAGAACGGTACGTCGGAGATGCCTCATGGCACCCTCCTTTGTGGAGATGGGAAGGGCGGGCGGTGGAGCGGCGACATGGCCCGCTCTCAGCGGGCCCCGGGCGATGGCGGGTCAGTGCAGCTGCTGGCGCAGCGGGGCGATGCGGACGAGCGCGTAGCCCGTCCCGGCGATGGCGATGAGCAGGGCGGCGCCGGCGAGGGCGATCGGCAACGTGGGGGCGTCGTCCTTGATGACGGTGCGCACGACGGTCGGGGCGGGCGTCGAGGGTTCCGCGACGAGCCCGCTCCGCGGGCCGGTGCTGTCGTCAGCCGGGCGGGCGCTCGCGATGCTGGGCAGCGTCACCAGGACGATCCACAGCACGGCGAGTAAGGCGGTGGAGCGGTGCGTGAGACGGTGGCGGGCGGACATTCGGGTGCCTCCTGGAGGCTGTGGGATTGAGCCGATGGAGGCACGTTAAGTCCGCCGCTGGGGGCTCCTCCACGCAGTTCGCCACGTCGCTCTGTGCAATCCGCCACACGCGGCGGAGGCCTGAGCGGCGCTATTGCGCGCGCCGTTGCAGCGCCTCGAGGTCGAGCACGGTGACGTGGCGACGGCCGGTCTCGACGATCCGCAGCGAGCGCAGCAGCTGCAGCGCCTTGCTGACCGCTTCCCGCGAGGCTCCGGTCCACGCGGCGAGCTCCTCCTGGGAGAGCGGCAGCTCGATCTCGACCCGCCCGGCGGCAGGCGCCCCGAAGCGCTCAGACAGCTCGACGAGCCGGTGCGCGACGCGCCCGACGACGTCGTGCGTCGCGAAGTCGGCCTGCTGTGCGTCGGCGTAGCGCAGGCGCCCCGCGACCATCCGCAGGATCACCAGGGCGACGCGGGGACGGCGCTCGAGGAACGCCGCGAAGGCCGAGCCCGGGATCAGCAGGGCCTCGACCGCCTCCAGTGTGGTCACCGTCGCCGAGCGCGGCTCGCCGTCGATCGCCGCCAGCTCGCCGAGCAGGTCGCCCGGGCCGCGCACCGCGACGATCACCTCGCGGCCGGCCGAGCTGAGCGACACGACCTTGGCGCGGCCGCTCAGCAACACGACCACCGGTCCCGCCTCGTCGCCCTGGTGGAAGAGCGTCACGTTGGCGCCGTAGGCGCGCCGCCGGCCGGCGGACCGCAGCTCCTCGGCCTCGGTCTCCGTCAACGCATCGAGGAAGGCGCCCGCCATGTCTGCCGCGAGCTTCGCACGCTCCGGCTTGGAGCACAGCGCGACCTGTGGGAGGGTGAGCCGGGGGATGACGGGCGACACGAGCCTTCAGCGCGCGAGCGGCCTAGCCACCGTGATGTTCACGGACGTTGAGGCGTCCACCGGCACGACGACGCGGATGGGCGATGAAGCCGCCGGCCGCCTGTTCGGAGAACACGACCGGATCGTCCGCGAGCAGGTCGCCGCCCACGGCGGCCGCACTGTTCGCTCCACAGGCGACGGCTTCGTCGTGCTGTTCGACTCGGCGCGCGAGGCGGTCGGCTGCGCACTGTCGATCCAGACGGACCTCGCCGCACAACAGGACGGCATCCGGGTTCGGATCGGCCTCAATGCCGGCGAGGTGGTGGAGGGCGATGGTGAGCTCTTCGGGGCCGCGGTCAATCTCGCCGCGCGCGTGATGGAGCGAGCCGACGGCGGCGAGATCCTCGTCACCGAGACCGTGCGGCAGGTGGCGGGCACGATGCCCGACGCGCGCTTTCGCGACCGCGGCCGCGTCGCGCTCAAGGGCTTTCCCGAACGCCAGCGCCTCCACGAGGTCCGCCAAGCCGACGGTCACACGCGGCCGCCGCGCGGGTCGCGGCGCCTGATGCTCGTCGCTGGTGCGCTCGTCGTCGGGGCGGCCGCATTGGCGCTGGGGCTGGCGACCCGCGGCGGCGAGAAGTCCGTGGAAGTGCTCGAGAACAGCGTGGCGATTCTCGACCCTGACGATGGGCGGGTCGTGACGGACGTTCCGGTCGGTATCCGCCCAAGCGGCCTCGCGGTGGGCGCCGGATCGGTCTGGGTCGCCAACCAGGGCGACAACACCGTGACGGAGATCGGCGCGCGCTCGCGGCGTGTCCGCGGGACGGTCTCCGCGGGTATCGCCGTCGACGGGCTCGGGGCGGGCCCGAGCGGCGTCTGGGTCGCTGACAGCGACCGCTCGCTCGCGCGCGTGCTCGACCCCGATTTCCGCACCGTCGCGCGCTCAGTGCGGCTGGATCCGGCGAAAGGGGACCCGCAGGAGGCGCGGCCGATGGCGGTGACGGCAGACGCTGTCTGGATCGCCGGCTCCGGCCGCGAGATCACGCGCCTGGATCCGGACACCTCGCGCACCGTTGCGACGGTTCCAATCGGCAACGAGGCCAGCGGCGTGGCGGTGGGCGCGGGGAGCGTGTGGGTCTCCGACAGCACGGACGGCACGGTGACGCGCATCGACCCGCGTACCAACCAGATCGCCGAGACCATCCCGGTCGGCGGCGGGGTGAGCGACATCGCCGTCGGCGCCGGCGGCGTCTGGGTAGCCGTTCCGCTCGAGGACCGGGTGAAACGGGTCGACCCCACCTCCAACGCCGTCATCGACACCGTGCGGGTCGGCGGCGCCCCCGGCGCCGTGGCGATCGGCGCCGGGGCCGTGTGGGTCACGAGTCGGCGCAGCGGGACTGTCACGCGCATCGATCCCGCCACCGCGCGCGTAACTCGCACGGTGCAGGTCGGCCACAGTCCCCAGGGCGTCGCGGTCGTCGACGGAGCCGTGTGGGTGGCGGTCCAGGCGACCTCAGCGCGGTCGGCGCAGGCTCCTCGTGACCGCGCCCCGGACGTGTTGACGGTGCTCCGCCCCCAGGGCCTTCCGAGTGGTACCGACCCCGCGCTCGCATTCACGGGGCAGCCGCAGACGCACGCAACGTGCGCACTGCTGTTCGACTACCCCGAACGACCGTTTCCGGCCGGTGCGCAGCTGCGTCCGGAGGTCGCTGAAGCGATGCCGGATGTCTCGAACGGCGGGCGAACGCACACGTTCCGAGTGCGGCCCGGCTTCCGGTTCTCGCCGCCCTCCAACGCGCCCGTGACCGCGCATGCGTTCCGCCGGGCGATTGAACGCGCGCTCCATCCGAGGAGCGGGTCATACGCGGCGGCGGTGATCATGAGCGACATCGCCGGCTTCCGCGCCTATCAGAGGGGCCGGGCAAATCACCTCGCAGGCGTTACCTCACGCGGTGACACGTTGACGATCCGTCTCCAGGCACCCTCGCGGACACTGCTCCAGCGGCTCGCGGCGACGTACTTCTGCGCCGTGCCGCCGACTACGCCGATATCCGCTGCGGGCATTGGGCAGATTCCGATGGCCGGCCCGTACTACATCGCGTCCTACGTGCCCAAGCGACGGCTTGTGCTCCGACGCAACCCGTACTACGGCGGGACACGGAGCGCCAAGTTCCGCGAGATCGACATGGATCTGGAGCATGTTGCCCCCCAACACGCCGTAGCGGACGTCGAGGCCGGCCGGGCGGACTACGTCAGCACCGTGCCGCCGGACAGCATCGCCGCGCTCGACCTGCGCTATGGGGCACGGAGCGGCTCGGCTCAAGCCGGCAAGCAGCGCTACTTCAGCGGTACCGCACCCGCGCTGCACTACTTCGCGCTCAACACGCGCCGGCCGCTGTTCGCGTCAAGACGCCTGCGCCAAGCGGTGAACGCGGCGCTCGACCGGCGGGCCCTTGCCCGCCGCGTGCAATACGGCCGGCTGGGCGGGCCCGGTCGCCCGACCGATCAGTTCATCCCACCGGGTCAGCCCGGCTTCCGTGACGCCGCCATCTACCCGCTCGGCGGCCCCGACCTACCGAGAGCACGCCGCCTGGCCGGCCGCCGGCCGCGGCGAGCGGTTCTTTACACCTGCAACCTGCCGCACTGCCTCGAGCATGGCCGGGTGCTACGGAAGAACCTCGCCGCGATCGGGATCGACGTCGACGTCAAGAACTTCTCGCTCGGCCAGATGTTCAAACGCCTCGGACACCCCGGGGAGCCATGGGACATCGGCTACAACAATTGGTTCATCGACTACGCGGACGCGTCGCAGTTCATCGCGTCGATCTTCGGGGCGCCTCCCGAAGGTGGCAATACGGGTCACTTCCGCGACGAGGGGATCTTCAGGCGGATGCGCACCGCGGCGCGCCTCAGCGGCACGGCCCGCTCCCGCGCCTTCGCGCAGATCGACGCCGACCTCGCACGCGCCGGCGCCGCCGCGCCATTCGCGACCGGGGTCACCACCGACTTCTTCTCCGACCGGATCGGCTGCCAGGTCCACCAGCCGATCTACGGCATCGCACTCGGCGAGCTCTGCGTCCGAGACAAGTGACCAACCGCTGCGCGCCGGAACAGGGAACCAACGTCGCGATCGCTAGCGCATGCCATGCCAGCGCGTTGCTGGCCTCGTGCCTGCCGGCCGGACGCTCCTTCCGCCAGTTGCGAGCGTCTCCGTAGCCGGGTCTGAGACGCTCGGAGCGAACGAGCTGCGACATTCCTGCTCGGCTTCGGCTCGCTCGCGCATCCTTCACGAAGCGGGCGCGTAGGCTCAACCCGCGCGTAGTGAACGCCAGTGCGACGAAGCGACGACCTACGCCGAGGTCGTGCTGGCAAGGCGTCAGCGAAAAAAAGGGAGATGAGACGCCTCCATCTCCTGAACTGCGTGTAAAGGTTCGTAAATAGCAGACTTCTACTTGGAGCTTCGATCAGCGGAGAACCGCTTGGTTTGCAGAGATTGCGTGCCTCCGGCCAGCCCCGACCACACGACTGAAAATCGTGGTGTCCCGAGTTCGAGTCTCGGTCTCGCCATCGGACAACCTCCTGCTATTCGGGCGCTTTTCGGGCGCAAAGAGGCACATGGACCAGATGTCGGGCACGCGAACTTGGGCCCGAATGACTAATGGAGTGTCTAAACCCTCCGTCCCGCGCACGACCGACTCGACCCACGCATCAGGGCTGTTGTCGCCAACGGGTACGCCCGGGCCACTGAAAGTGGGACATCGTCACTCACGATTCCGCCTGCGTTGCGGATGATGTGGGCCTGGCCCGGCTCGAGTCCCAAAGCGCCGAAGACGTCCAGCCGGGAGTCCATGCAGCGACGATGGCCAGTCGCCGCGACGGCCGCTCGTCGAGATGGCCGACGGGAAGCGCTCGACGAAGCGACGGTTGTGGCCAGGAGCTCGTCGATGCCAGGTACGGCGCGGATCTCAGAACGCGAAACGCCGCTCCGGGCGCGTCCGCATGGTGTCCATCAGTCGAGCACACCCTGTAGCCGGGATACGCGGCCGGCGCGCTCGCGTCGCGCAGCCAGCGCGGCCTCGAGGTCGACGGCAACGAAGCGGGTGTTCGAGCCGGGCGCGGACTGCGCGATGGCGTCCATGTCCGCGCTGATGACGGTCGCGATCATCGCGTACCCGCCGCCTGAGACGGCGTCCCGATGCAGCACGATCGGCTCGACGCCGCCGGGGACCTGGATGGACCCGATCGGGTACGGCGCGTCGACGATGTTCGATGGGTCGCTGCCGGCGCCGAACGGCTGCTCGCGCCGGACCATGTCGAGCTCAGCCCCCTTGTAGCGGAAGCCGACCCGGTCGGCGACGGGCGTCAGCGTCCAGCTCGTCGCCAGGAAGGTCTCCCGACCGCCTTCGGTCAGCAAGTGGTCGTAGAGTCCCATCACGACACGGATCTCCAGCTCGTTCGGCAGGTCGGGCCGCAGCTCCTCGGGCACGGATCTCCCGACCGTCTCCTCGCCGGCCAAGCCGATCGCCAGCTCATCGCCGGCCTGCAGCGCCCGGCCCTCGTAGCCTCCAAGTCCTCCGAGCGGGTAGGTCGCACGGCTGCCGAGCACCTCGGGTACGTCGATACCGCCTGCGACCGCGAGGTACATCCGCGCGCCGCGCTTGATGTAGCCGAACGTCAGGACGTCGCCGGACGAGGCCGCGAACGACGTCCACGCCGGCTGCGCCTCGCCGTTGAGCCGCAGCTCGACGTCAGCTCCGGTGGCCGCGACGACGGTCGACTCGGTGAAGTGCAGCTCGGGGCCCATGTAAGCGCACTCGAGCGCAGCTGCATCCGCAGGGTTTCCGACCAGCAGGTTCGCGGCCACGAGCGAGAACTGGTCAAGAGCTCCGGACGGCGGCACGCCGACGTGGTAGTACCCCTCGCGCCCGCGATCCTGGACGGTGGTCGCGAGCCCTGGCTTGGTCACCTCAATCGGCATTGAGCACCTCCAGCAGCCGCTCGTTGTACGCGTCCGGGTCCGCGGTGAACTGCTCCAGGTTGAAGGTGACCGTCCTCTTTCGGATCGAGATCCGCCCAGCCTCGGCTTCGCCCCGTAGCTCGTCGTAGCGGTCACGGTCGATCGGGGCGAACTTCACGATGTCGCCTGGCTCGAAGAAGCAGACGAAGTCCTTGAAGTCCGGCAGCTCCTGGCGCGGGTCGTAGATCGGCACGGGCGTGATGCCGAACATCTGATAGCCGCCGGCGCCCTTCACGGAGTAGATGCAGCCGAAGCAGCCGCCGTGGCCGACCGTCAGCGCCGGCGTGTCGGTCCGCGGGCGCACGTACTTGGGCACCTCAAGCTGCCGTTCGCGCGAGACCATCTGGTACAGGAACGGAAGCCCCGCGACGAAGCCCACCATCGACGCCATCCACGGCGCGCTCGAGTGGGCGTCGATGAAGCCCTGAACGTCGTCGAAGCTGTTGATCCGCGCCGCATACTCCAGGTCCGTGGCCTCGGGGTCCTGGTGGCGGTCGCGGAAGCGCATGAGCGTCTCGTGCGTCCAAGGATCGTCATAGAGCACAGGGATCTCGACGATGCGCGTCTCGAACTCGAAATCGTGGGCGTCGCCGACCTCCGCCTCGATCTCGCGCAACAGACTCTCCAGGCGGTCGGGGGCGAGTGTGTCGGGGTCGAAGCGCACCTGGTAGGAGGCGTTCGCGGGACAGATGTCGATCACGCCTTCGGGCCGGCGCTTCCGGAGCTCGGTGACGACCGCCATGGAGCGGAAATAGGCCTCGAGGCTCATCGCCTCGGCCATCTCCACGAAGAGGTGTTCGTCGGCGCCCCAGCTATAGCGGGCGCCCGTCGCGTCGGCGTTGCTCATCCTCCTGCGCTCCCGTTCGTCGTCTCTTCCAGCCAGGCCTCGAGCGTGCCCGTGTTGAACTCGCCCTCGGCGAACCAGTCCTCGCCGAGCAGCGTGGCGAGCAGCGGCTTCGTGGTCTTCACGCCCTCCACCTCGAGCTCTCCCAGCGCCCGGCGCGCTCGCGCCAGGGCGCTGGCGCGGTCCGGGCCCCAGACGATCACCTTGCCCAGCAGCGAGTCATAGAACGGCGGGACCTCGCCGTCCGGCTCCATCCACGTGTCAATACGGACCCACGGCCCGGCAGGCAGGACGACGTGCTCGAGCGGCCCGGGACTCGGCATGAAGTTGTTCGCCGGGTCTTCGGCGTTGATGCGCAGCTCGATCGCGCATCCGCGCGGCGCGACGTCCTCCTGGCGCAGCCGCAGCGGCTCGCCGCCGGCGATACGCAGCTGCTCGGCGACCAGGTCGACACCCGTGATCACCTCGGTCACCGGATGCTCGACCTGGATCCGCGTGTTCATCTCGATGAAGAAGAACTCACCGCTGGAGGCGTCGACCAGGAACTCCACCGTGCCCGCGCTCCGGTAGCCGATCTCGGCGCACAGGGCGATGGCGGCCTCGAAGAGCCCAACGCGTGTCGCCTCCGCGAGCCTGGGGGCGGGCGATTCCTCGACCACCTTCTGGCGCCGGCGTTGAAGGGAGCACTCACGCTCGTGCAGGTGGATCGTCCGCTCCCCGTCGCCGAGCACCTGCACTTCCACATGGCGAGCTTCAGTGATGAAGCGCTCGACATAGACCCGCGCGTCGTCGAATGCTCCGGCGGCTTCGCGGGCGGCGGTCTTGTACTGGGTGTGCAGCGTCGCCTCATCGTGCACGATACGGATGCCGCGGCCGCCGCCGCCGCCGGCCGCCTTGAGCGCCACCGGGTAGCCGATCTCGCCGGCCACCTCGGCAGCCTCGTCGGCGTCGGTGACCGCGCCGTCGCTGCCCGGGATGGTCGGCACGCCCACGTCCTCGGCCGCCTCGCGCGCCCGCGCCTTGTCGCCCATGAGCGCGATGTGCTCGGGCTTGGGGCCGACGTAGCGGAGGTCGGCGCCCTCGACCGCGGACGCGAAGTCGGCGCGCTCGGACAGGAAGCCGTAGCCCGGATGGACGGCCTCGGCCCCGCTGATGTGCGCAGCCTCGACGATCGCGGTCATGTCCAGGTAGGACTTGCCCGCGGGCGGCGGGCCGATCGCCACCGCCTCATCGGCCATCCGGACGTGCGGCGCCGCTCCGTCGGCCTCGCTGTAGACCGCCACGGCCTCGAGCCCGAGGTCGTGAGCCGCACGGATGATGCGCACGGCGATCTCGCCGCGGTTGGCGACGAGGACCCGCTTCATGCGCCGTCGTCGACCACCGCGACGGGCTGCCCGGCGGCGACGGTGTCATCGGTCTCGACGAGGAACCGCGAGAGCGTCCCGCCTATCTGCGCCTCGACCGGCTGGAAGTTCTTCATGATCTCCACCAAACCGACGGTGTCGCCGGCCTCGACGGCGTCGCCCTCGTTCTTGAATGGGTCGCTGTCGGGATCCGGACGGCGGTAGAACGTCCCCGGAACAGGGGTCAGGACCTCGTGGTCGGCCATGGGCTCCTCATCGTGGCTGTGATTGTTGGACTTCGCGCAGGGTCTCGCCCGCGACGCGAGCGAGGCTGGGAGCCCCGGGCGTGTCGGAGTGAATGCACACGGTGTCCGCGCGCATCGGGATCTCCCGGCCCGACTGCGCGATCGCCATGCCCTCCGTGAAGACGCGGAGGAGGCGCTCGCGCACCTGCTCGGGATCGTAGGCCGCGTGCCGCCGCGTGATCTGCAGTGAGCCGTCGTCGGCGTAGTCCAGATCGACGAAGTACTCCGCCATGAATTCGAGTCCGCGGGCCGTGTAGACGGACTCGTGCAGAGTGCCGGCCATCCCGAGGATCGAGACGCCGAGGACCTCGGCGGCGTCGGCGATGGCGTGGGCGGTGGCCTCGTCCTTCGCCGCGCGGCCGTAGAGGGCGCCGTGAGGCTTGAGGTGGGTGAGGGGCATCTCCTGCTCGTCCAGGAACACCTTCAGCGCGCCCGCCTGATAGAGGATCGCGGCCGTCAACTCGTCGGCATCCATGTCGATCGCGCGCCGACCGAAACCCTGCAGGTCCGGGTAGCTGGGGTGCGCCCCCACACCCACCCCGTGCTGCTTGGCCAGCGCCACCGTCTGACGCATGATGCCCGGGTCACCTGCGTGGAAGCCGCAGGCGACGTTGGCCATCGAGACCAGCGGCATCAGCGCCTCGTCGTCGCCGAAGCTCCACAGGCCGAAGCTCTCGCCCATGTCGCAGTTGAGGGTGACGGTCATCGGCTCGCGCCGCCCGTCGCGAGCCTCGCCTCGCGCGCCTCGTGGCTCGCCGCCGTGTGGAAGGCACGGCCGGTGGCACAGGCGGCGCAGATCGCCTGGTGGTTGGCCGTGGGGTCGCGGTCCATCTCGTGCGCGACATAGGACTTGTCGCAGCGGTGGCAGCGTACGCGGACCTCCCAGGCGTCGTCGACCTCGTCGATCGGGTCGCTCGGGCGCGCCATCGCGAACCACTGCGGGCGGGCGGAACGCATCGTGGCCGCGGTGTAGAGGGCGAAGGCGATCGCGAAGGTCAGCGGCAAGCCCCAGGTGTCGAAGAACTGGCTCGTCGCCGTGTCCACGATCTTCAGCGTGACGCCGATCGCGGTCGCCACCACCCAGGCGACGATCCCGCCCGGATTGAACGCGGGGATCCGGCCGGGACGGAACTCCATGCGATCGAGATCCGCATGCTCACGACGCAGGTAGGCCATGTGCGCCAGCGCGATCGCGACCCAGGCGACGATCGCGATGCCCTGGTAGTTGAGCGCGTCCAGGACGTAGCTGAAGACGTTGGTCAACATCAGCAGATAGCCGATCACGCAGGCAACGACCAGCCACACCGTCCGCGACAGATTCAGCCGGAACACCAACGAGAAGAAGCTCTGCAGATTCGAAGAGGCCAGATAGAGATTGACCGTGTTGATGCGCATCTGCGTGATGATGATCAGCAACAGACCGAGCAGGCCCGTGAGGTTCACGATCGACACCGGCAGCGCGCTCTCCTGCCCCGCGAGCTGCTCGAACGAGATCCCGAAGGTCGACACGAGCAGGATGCCGACCAGTCCGTTGACCAGGAACGTCAGGACATAGAAGAGCCAGCCGAAGGTGACCGCCGAGTGATAGCCCTGGTCCTCGGGCCGGCTCAGCCGCGCGAAGTCCATCGTGAACATCATCAGCACCCAGACGCCCATGTAGGCCGTGAACGCCTGCAGCCACGGCAGCGTCGTCCCGGCCGCCGCCTTCGTGTCGGGCAGGAAACCGTTGTAGCCCTTATCGGCGAGCGCCCAGACGACAACCGCGACCAGCGCGATCACGAAGAAGGGGAGCAGGACGCCGTTCAGGCGATCCAGCCAGGTACGGACACCCTTCCACACCAACGGAGCGGTGAGCGCGATGACAATCGCGTACCACAGCTTGATCGGGCCGCCGATGAACGTCTGAGCCGCGACCGAGATGACTGAGCCCTCGAAGACAAGGAAGTAGATACACGTCGCGGCGAAGATCAGCGTCGCGATCGCGGCGCCGACGAAACCGAACATGCTGCGTGAGAACAGCGCCACCGTCAGCCCGCTCCTGGACGCGAAGCGCACGATGATCGTGTTGATCAGCGAGTAGACGACCACCGTGAGGCCGATGCCGATCAGCGCGTTCGTGGTGCCATAGGCAAGCGCGATGAAGGCCGCGAGGTAGATGTAGAAGAACGCGGTCGCGACGCCATACCACGCCATCGTGAGCTTGAAGCGATCCATCCGCCACGTGCGCGGCACGACGTGCAGCGAGTAATCGTCGGTCGCCGCCTCCTCCACAACTCGCGGGTCGTCGTGATCGGACGCCTGCAGCGGCGGCAGCGCCGCATCCGCTTCAATGGCCATGGTCTCCTCCTCAGGAGTTCCAACATTACGTGCCGGCTCGGCGCGCGAAGCCCGAGCGTTGGGTCGTCGTTCACCGGCTGTCAGCCGGCGCGGTCGATAAGAAACAGGCGAGCGCCCCCACGACGGGACCGGCCGCGGTGAGCCGTCCCGTCGCCAAGCGGAAGCCTTGCACCGCGCGCACGCTCATCGGCGGCCGACCGTACTCGAATTCGTAGCTGACCGCTGCGTCGGACAGGAAGCCGGAGTGACCCGCCTCGCACCATGCCGCTCCGTGCGCGTCGTTCATGGGGCCATCTTCCGCCCGCGCCGCCCGGATGGCCATTGGCAGACTGCCGATGGCTCCATGCCGGTTTCGTGAGGATCACCAGGACGCATCGATCCCTAACGAGGCCATATAGCCGGCCTCACTGGACCAATAAGATAAGTCGAGTTGCTATTCTGATAAGAATGCACTGGCAAAATCACGCAGAAGCGGCGGTTCGCCGTTATATTTCTGATCCTGGTGTGCGCCAAGTGGTCTTGGCTGGGATCAAGGGCGACCGCCGGCCCGCCGACCGGCGGCCTCGCGCGCAACGCATCACGTTCGAGGCCGTACGCGAGGAGCGGCCCGGACCCAAGCTGCGCGGCCTCTACCAGCGGGGCCGGCACGCCTATCTCGAGTGGTACCTGCGCGACGGGGAGGCGGCACGCCCGTCCCTCGAACAGGCGCAGTCCGCGCTCCAGCGGCACATGCCCGAGCTCATGCGGCCCTGGTCGGCGCTCGTGAGCGCGGTGGGCGCGGACGAGCGCGGGGCGCGGATGCTCACGCTCTACGACCCGCCCCCGTTGCTGAGCGGCTGCTCGCAGGCCGCGCTGCGGGGAGACCCGGCGCTGGTCCGCAACTACGACTACGACCCGCGTCTCTTCGATGCCGTGGTCCTGGAGACCGCGCTCACCGGCACGCGCGTGATCGGGACGGCAGATCAGCTCTGGGGGCTGCTCGACGGCGTCAACGACCGCGGGCTGGCCGTGTCGTTCACGTTCGGCGGGCGGCGGTGCAGCGGGCGCGGCT
>JBDTMF010000093.1:0-16413 GCA_039934455.1 Solirubrobacteraceae bacterium | reverse complement strand
CGGGCTCGGCGACATCGGCCCCGAGGCCGCGATGCCGGTGATGGAGGGCAAGGCGCTGCTGTTCAAGGAGTTCGCGGGCGTCGACGCTTTCCCCCTCTGCATCGACACGACCGACGTCGACGCGATCGTCGCCTTCGTCACGGCGGCGGCGCCGACCTTCGGCGGCATCAACCTCGAGGACATCGCGGCGCCGCGCTGCTTCGAGATCGAGCGCCGCCTGCGCGAGACCCTCGACATCCCGGTCTTCCACGACGACCAGCACGGCACCGCGATCGTCACGCTCGCGGCGCTGCTCAACGCGCTGCGCGTGGTCGGGAAGCACCCCGCGGACATCCGCGTCGTCGTCACCGGCGCGGGCGCGGCCGGCATGGCGTGCACGAACATCATGCTCGCCCACGGCATCGAGCAGATCGTGGTCTGCGACATCGGCGGCGTCCTGTACCCCGACCGCGCCGGCCTCGACCCGATGCTCCACGACCTCGCCGAGCGCACGAACCCGCTGGACGAGCGCGGCACCGCCGACGTGCTGCTCGCCGGCGCGGACGTCTACCTCGGCGTGTCCGGCCCCGGGGCGGTGTCGCCGGAGGCGATCCGCACGATGGCGCCGGGCGCGATCGTCTTCGCGATGGCCAATCCCACGCCCGAGGTGATGCCCGAGCAGGTCGCCGACAGCGTCGCGATCATGGCCACCGGCCGCTCGGACTACCCGAACCAGATCAACAACGTGCTCGCCTTCCCGGGCGTGTTCCGGGGCGCGCTGGATGTGCGCGCGAGCACGATCAACGAGGAGATGAAGCTCGCCGCCGCGCGCGCGATCGCCTCGGTGGTGACCGACGACGAGATCGATCCCGAGTACATCATTCCGAGCGCGTTCAACCGCGACGTCGCCCCGGCGGTCGCCCGCGAGGTCGCGGCCGCGGCGGAGGCGACGGGCGTCGCGCGCCGGCCGCACCGCACCGAAGCGCTCGCGACCTGAGCGCCGGCCTCACTCGGGCCGCCGCCTGCGGCGGCGAGGCCCCGCCGGGCCGGCGAACGAGTCATACACCTCCAGCAGCGCCCGGCGCTGGCGCGGGTTGAGGCGCGGGTCCCCCTGGATGGCGACGCGGACGGCGTTCGGTTCCTCGCCGTCCGCGTCGTCGGTCATCCCGGCCTGCTCGTAGAGCGCATCCGCCGAGAGGTCGAGGTGGCGTGCGATGTCCTCGAGCACCTTCTCCGAGGGATCGCGCAGGCCGCGCTCGATCTGCGACATGTACGGGTTCGAGATGCCGACCATGCCCGCGAACTGCCGCATCGAGAGCTCAGTGAGCTCCCGCTGGCGGCGGATGATCTCCCCGAGCGTCGCGCGCTGATCGGCCACGAGCCGCCTACTTCAGGAACGCGCGGGCGGCGGTGACGTAGGCGTCCGTGACGCTGCGCAGGACCTGGGCCTGAGCGTCGGCGATCGCCGTCGCGCCGGGGATCTGCGAGAGCTCGGCGGCGCGGGTCTGGTAGTCCACGATCGCGGTCACGCTCTTCTCCTGGGCGTCGATGACGCCGGCGACGAACTGCCGGCCGCCGTTCAGCGCCTTCGCCTCGGTGCGCGGCGCGGCCGCCGTCTCGGCGGCAGGCTTGGCCGGCTTCGAGGCGGTGCGGCTGCGGGACGAAGAGGACGCGGTGCTGCGCGTGCGGCTGCGCGACTTCGAGGCGGTCTTGGCCTTGGCGCGCGAGGCGGGCTTGCGCTTGGGCGTGGCGGGGGTCGAGGCCGCCGTGGACTCGGCCGGCTTCGTGTCGTTCTGCTTCAGTGCGGTATCGGTAGCCATGCTCGGCTCCTCTGTTCTCGGTTTTGCGAGTGCTAGCAGGTTAGCGCGTTGTGCTGCTAATGCCCCGCCTCACCCGCCGGCACCCAGGCGGTGCTCAAGGCCCGCGCCGCCGGGCTTCCGCGCTGAGTACGGTCCTGATTAGGTGATTAGTTCCCTCCAGTAGAGTTCAGTTGACCGTGCGGCCCGAGCGTTTCGATGTTGCTGTCGTCGGCGCCGGTCAGGCGGGTCTGGCGGCGGGCCACTTCCTGGCCGCCGAGGGCCGGCGCTTCGTGATCCTCGACGCCGCCAACTCGGTCGGAGCCGCCTGGGCGAAGCGCTGGGCCTCGCTCGAGCTGTTCACACCGCGGCGCTTCGACGCCCTTCCGGGCCTCGCGTTCCCCGGCGAGCCCGACGGCCACCCCAGCCGCGACGAGGTCGTCTCCTACCTCAACCTCTACGCCCAGACGTTCGCGCTCCCGATGGCGCTCGGCACGGGCGTGTGGTCCATGACGAAGGTGGCCGAGCGCTTCGTCCTCGAGCTCGATGAGCGGACGATCGAGGCCGACGCGGTCATCGTCGCCACCGGGCCGTTCCAGACACCGCGCGTCCCGAGGTGCGCCGCCGATCTCGCGGAGGAGGTCTTCCAGGCCCACAGTGCCGAGTACGGCGCGCCGAGCGAGATCCCGGCCGGGACGGTGCTCGTCGTCGGCGGCGGCAACACGGGATTCCAGATCGCTTCCGAGCTGTCGGCGACGCACGCGGTCCACCTCTCGATCGGCTCCCGGCAAACCTCCCTGCCCCAGCGCTTTCTCGGCCGTGACGTGTTCTGGTGGCTGGAGAAGACAGGCCTGCTCTCCAAGTCGGTCGACACCCGGATCGGGCGGCGGCTGAGCGCTCGCGACACCCTCATCGGCTCCAGCCGGCGCGCCCTGCGACGGCAGGGTGTCGCGATCGAATCGCGTACGGTCGGCGCGTCAGGGCGGACGATCACGTTCGCCACCGACGCCGAGCTTGACGTCGATGCGGTCATCTGGGCGACCGGATTCGGCCTCGACCACGCCTGGATCGAGCTTCCGATCGCGACCGCCGACGGCGCGATCGGCCATCGCCGGGGTGTGACCGACGTCCCCGGGCTGTACTTCCTCGGGCTGCCGTGGCAGCACACGCGGGGATCGGCGCTGCTCGGAGGCGTCAAGGGCGACGCCGAGCACATCACCGCACACATCGCCACGCAGTTCCCCCTCCCGCCTGCCGGCCTCGGCGATATCGAGCGAGATCGCGCCGGCGAGCGGCGGGACGACGCCGGGCATGAGCGCGGCGTGGCAGCGCGCGCTCGCGACCAGGCCGGCCGCGACCGGGACCACGCCGCCCATCGGCGCGACCGGACCGGCGATCAGCGTGACGGCGCGGCCGAGCAGCGTGAGGGTGCCGCCGATGATCGAGATGAGGACGGCGCCCGGCGCGACCTGGTCGCCGACCAGCGAGACGTGACCTCGGGTCAGCGCGACCGCGCCGGACAGCAGCGCGATCTGGCCGAGGCGCAGGCGAGCGGCCCGGGGATCACGAGCAATGCTCTCGTCCGGTCGGCGCTCGCCCGGCGAGACGCGGCCTCCGATCGAAGGGCGGCGCTCGCGGATCGCTATGCCGCGGCGCGTGAGCGGACCGAAGCGGAGCGCGACCGCGACGCCGGTGCGAGCGAGCGCGTCGAGGCCGAGCACGACCGTGACGCCGGTGCCAGCGATCGCGTCGAGGCCGAACACGATCGGGTCACCGCTCGCGCCGACCGTGCCGCAGCGGCACGAGAGCGCGTCGCGGCCGGATACGACCGAGCGCTGGCCCGGAGCGATCGCACGGCCGCGGCCAAGGAACGCGCTGCCTCGTCCCTCGATCCGCTGACCGGAGCGTATCTCCCGGCCGGGGGATTCGTCGAACTGGACCGGGAGATGGCCAGGTCGAGGCGAACGGGCCAGCCGCTCACGCTGGTCGCCGTGGACGTGGCCGGCCTCGGACCGGTGGACGGCGCGGAGGATCGCGCGTCCGCCGACCGGATGCTGGCTGAAGTCGCCGGGACCGTCAGGTCGAGCTTCCGGCCCTACGACCTGGTCATTCGCACCAAGCCCGACGAGTTCATCTGCGCGATCACCGGTCTCGAGATGACCGCCGCGGCGAAGCGCCTCGCGGGCGTCGACGTCGTTCTCGCCAAGGCCCGTGCCCGTGGCTGGTCGACGACGACCGGGCTGGCGGAGCTGCAGGAGGGCGATTCGCGCGAGGACGTCGTGGCACGGGCCGCCGTGGGCGCCGCCGGGAACTAGACGTAGCGGACGTCGAGCCGGTCGGTGTGACCCGACCACCGCAGGCTCAGGCGCCAGCAGCCCGCGCGCGGAAGGTCGACGCCGGACGGCCCGGGCCCGCCCTCCACGCGCCGGCGCACCGGCGCCCCGAGCGGGCGCCTGCCGCGCATCCGCTGCGCGCGGATCAGCAGGTCCTGGCCCGGCCGCTGGCCGACGTGCGAGACCCAGAGGATCTTGTTGTTCCTGTACTTGCGCGGCGGCGCGGTGAGCGGGTACCCGAACAGAAGCGCGGCGATCCGGCCGTGGCGCGCGATCTTGTGCGGCATCCGCGGCCGCGGATCCGAGAACCCGGTCCGCGCCCACGCCGGGAGCACGCCGTGGCTGACCATCGGTTCGCACCGACGAGCGGCGCTCGAGGTCGCCACACCCGCCGACGCGCCCAGGAGCGCCACGCAGGCCAGGAGCAGGATGGTTCGTTCGCGCGCCATTGCCGGGTGATACACCGCGCGGCGCGGTGACGTTCCCTTTCACGGATTCGCCGATCGGCGAACCGCGGGCGCATGGGACGTCCCAGGACCGGGTTGGGCCCCGGGCCTCTCGCAGGGCTGCAGACCGCGCGTTAGCGTCGCCGGCCATGCATGCCGTGCGAACAGCGGGGGTCCGGCCCGTGCTGCGGGCGACCGCCGCCGGCGTCGCCTTCGCGCTGCTGGCGCTGCTCGTGCTCGTGCGCGGCCTGTTCGAGCTGCTCGCACCCGTCGCTCCGGATGTCGCGCAGGTCGGTGCCGGGTCGCTGATCGTGTTCGCGGCGGCCGCGCTCGGCGGGGCCGCCGGAGCCTGGCAGGCGGCACTGGCGGGCGTCCCGACCCGCCGTGAGATCGTCGTGGTCGGGGCCG
This sequence comes from Solirubrobacteraceae bacterium, assembly GCA_039934455.1. GTDB lineage: Bacteria > Actinomycetota > Thermoleophilia > Solirubrobacterales > Solirubrobacteraceae > DASQFQ01. Next base: position 11,451 of record JBDTMF010000093.1, on the reverse strand, counting down.
TCTGCCCCGGAGCGGCGTGCGCCGCCGCCAGCCTCGTGCTCTCCGTCTCGGGGTCGGTCGGCCCAGGACGCGCGCTCCTGGAGCTGGCGATGGTCGCGGCGGGCGCCGGGGCGGGAGCCTGGGCGCTACCGCCCGTCGCGCTGCTGCTCGCCCGGCTGCGCGGCACGCGCGGTCAGACCTCAGCCGAGTACATGGGGGCGCTCCTGCTCGTCGCCGTCATCGTCGCGGCGCTGGTGTCAGGGCTTCCGGCGCAGATCGCCGGCCGGACCTCGAGCGCCGTCGAGGCGATCATCGGGGGAGCCGGATCGACGGCGCAGGTGGCCGGCGGAGGCGGAACCGAGCCCGGGAACACCGTCGTCAATCCAACCGCGGACGACGACGGCGACGGCCTGAACAACGCGGAGGAGGCCGCGCTGGGCACGGATCCCGGCTCGGCGGACTCCGACGGCGACGGCGTGTCCGACGACGACGAGTTCTCCCACGGCACCGATCCGTTGCAGGGCGTCGCGCCGCTCACGGAGGAGAGCCTCGTCAAGCCATGGGAGCGGATCGGGATCACCGAGGACGAGTGGAAGTCACTCGAGAAGTCCATCCTCGAAGAGATCAACCCCGGCGGCCTCGAGGGCTTCCTGCTCGGTGACGCGGTCGGCAGCATCGCGCTCGACGAGAACGGCCAGCTGACGCTCGTGCCGCCCGGCGCGATGCTGTACGTCGAGGACGGGAAGCTGAAGGTCTCCGAGCTCCAGGAGAACGGCATCGGCGGCGGCCTGGTGAAGGGACTGGCCAAGGTGCTGGGCGCCGGGGGGAGGAGCTCGAGCGCAGCCTTGAAGAGCGTGTTGGAGAAGCTGCCGGCCGGCCTGCGCACCCGCCTGGTGGGAGCGGGCGTCCTCCGCGGCACCGAGGTCACCACGATGACGTTGCCCCGCTTCCAGCCCGGCCGCTGGCTTCCGCACTTCGAGAAGCACGCCGCCGAGTTCGGCTACCGGACACCGGTGGAGTACCTCCGCGGGGCCCGCGATCTCGTCGGCCGCAGCGGGATCCAGACGTTCACGCGCACCAATGGCGACAAGCTCTTCTACGACGCAGCCCGCAACGAGTTCGCCGTGCTGAAGCCCGACGGCGTGCTCCGGACCTACTTCCGGCCGCAGAACGGAAGCGAGTACTGGAGAATCCAGTCTGGCGGATGAGCGCACGTCTCGACCTCACCCGGGAGGAGCAGGAGGAGCTCGCGCGCCTGCTCGACGAGCTGGCCGCACGCTCAGGCCGTGAGGACTCGCTCGACGCGATGCGCGGCCGCTGGAGCGCCTTCGTGACCACCGTCGAGCGGGGATACGACGACTCGATCTACGAGTACACCAACGACCTCTCGGTTCGCGATCGCCTCGAGGGCATCGCAGCGGGAGCCGGCCCGACACTTCACGCCAAGCTCCACGGCGCGCTCGCCGACGACGACCGCCGGTTCGCGGCAGCGACGCAGGATGCCGACCAACCGCTCGGCGAGTTCGCCGGGGAAGCCCCGTCGTGGTGGCGCCGCGTGCCGCGACGCCGCGCCGGCGAGCTGGCCGAGGACCTCGCCGCGCTCGGGTACCTCGATCAGGGAGACAGGATTTGAACCCCCCAGCCTGAGCGATCGAGACGTGCTCGCCGCTCGAGGCCCGATGGGCTCGCGTCAAGCCGCTCGCGCGCTCGTCGGGGGTTCGCGGTCGCGAGCCACGCGGTCGGCCTCGAGCTGCGCTTCTGTGAGCCGCCGCGCCCGCCGGCAGACGCGGCGATAGAACTGCAGCTGGTTGACCCTCCCCACGATGCGAAAGCCCGCGCGTAACAGCCACGGGCCGGATCGGGCGACGCGCGAGACCGCGTGCAGCCGGAACTGCACCTCGCCCGTGTCGAGCCACTTCCAGACCTCGTAGTGCATCCGGCCCTGCTCGAAGTGCCCCTCGAGGGTGTCGTAGTACCAGCCGTAGACCTGTGCCGGGCGCCCGCCGACGTCGTGCGTCCGTTCGTACTCCGCGCCGATGCGCACGCCGACCCCGAACCGCACCCCGGCAAAGCGAATCCACAGCAGCATGTCGCGGCCCTCGAAAGGCGTCCGGTCGTCATAGACGGCGTGGACCTGCCCGGGGTCGGCGAGTTGGTAGTCGAGCACGAGCCTGCGGGCGATCTCCCAGCTACCGGCAGGCACCGGTGGGCCGGCAGCCTCAGCCGGCAGGCGCTCGATCATGTCGTCGCGGTGCCAGCCGGTCGCGGGCGTGCACGCATCGAGCCGTGACGTGTCCAGGTTGACGGGTCGGCCCGCCAGCGCCGCCAGCCGCCGCTCGGCACGCCGGCTTGAAGACCCGCGGCGCCGCTCCTCCGAACGCGCGACCCGCCTGGTCGTGACGGTCACCCCGCCCTCGGTGCGACCCTCCGCGAGGTCGGCGACCTTGCCCACCACGCTGACCCACATGTGCAGCTGGACCTCCTTGGCGAGCCGCAGGTGGGAGTACAGAGCGTCGGAAAACCGGTCACCGCTGCGCGCCCATGATTCGATCTCGAAGCTCAGCGAGCGATGGCCGGCGCGGGCACGGAACTCGATCTGCCCCGCCTCGAGATGCCCGGCAAGGGTTGCGAGTCGAAACGACGTCGGCGTCTCGCCGATCACGCGGACAGGCCCGTCCCATGGGCCCGGCATGCGCACGACGTACTCGTCTCCAAGCGCCAGCGGGCCCTCGCCGCCGGGCTTCTGAAAGCTGGCGAACTCCGACGGGGCGACGCGGTCGAGATCCTGCTTGAGCCGCTTCATCAGGCGCTCGGGTGTCAGCACCGTGCCCACGATGCTCGTGCGGTAGATGCGGTGGACGAGCGGGCCGACGCCGTCGGCGGCCGTTTGGATCCCCTCCAGGATGATCCCTTCGGGAAACGCCGGTGGGCCGTCCTCCGGCCATGATCCCTCCATCTCCCACCGATGCACGGCGGTCACGCGCCACATGTATCGCCACGCGGCCAGACCGACGCCGGCCGGCCAGCGGGCCGCCGTCGCCCAACGCCTCCGGACGCTCGGGCGGGTCGGCATGTCTGGGTACTACCACGGGGCGCGGTGTCGCAACCGCGACCGGCGGGCATCACCATCACAACGATGAGACGTGCACCCAAGGACTACGCCATCCCGGCCAGCCGGTCCCTCCACGCGACCTCGCTCGCGACGATCGGCCTGTGCATCGCCCTGTGGATCCGCGCCAAGACCGTCGGCGAGGACGAGCGCGACAACGCCGAACGCCGCGCGCTGTTCGTCGGACTGTGGCCACCGATGTTCTGGCTGATCGGCGACACGGTGCGCCGCGCCGCACGCCACCGCACCCGCTTCGACACCTCCGTTCTGTCGTGGAGCCGCCGATCGCGCAGGTGACCGAGGCGCCCTCAGCCGCCGAACTCGGCCGAGACGGTCCTGCCGTCCGCGTTGACCTCCAGATCAGCCGGTAGAGCCGCCGGACTTGCCAGGCCCTTCGGCGGCTGGTATGTTTCAGCGCTTCTGGATGACAACGTTGTCATCCTTGGTCGGGAAAACGCGGGAGGAAGGCATGCTTCGCACACCTCGCACAAGGGGAGCGCGGGTCCTGGCAGGGAAGGCCCGAGTCCGCCTTGCGGCCGTCCTGGCGGCTACCGCCGTGCTCGCTGCGGTCGCGTCGCCCGCTACGGCTGCCCAACCGCGGGGCATCGACTGGCCAGCCGACCAGCTGCTGCCCCACTTTGCCGCCGTCCGGTCCCTCGACGTCCTCGACGCGGGCCAGGTCTCCGGCGACGAGCGCATGATGCTCGCCACGCTCCAGGGCATCGTCAACCGCACCGAGCCGCGCATTTATCTCGTCGAGAACGCAGACGAGGGCACCGAGGCGTGGCCGAGCACATTCAGCGTCCCGCAGCGCCGCTTCACCGACCCGTGGGCGCTCGTGTCGAAGTACCGCAGCGCGGTGCGCGGAATCGTGATCTACGACCCCGCGCAGCCTGACTCGATCAACGTCGCCACCACGATCGCCGGCCTGCGCGACGCCCTGGTCGCGAGCCCCAGCGTCGCGGAGCGGCTGCGGTCCGCGCCGTACGACCTCCCGGTCGTCGCCGACCTCCGCGGGCGCTTCTCGAGCCACATCGACGCCTACGAGTGGGCGTACAAGCACCTCTGGAAGCGGACGACGCACCGCATGCTCGTGGGCATCAGCCCCCGGCTCGGCGAGGCCTTCCGCTTCGTAGACGGCAATGCTCAGGTTACCTACGGCTTCGATGTCCCGGCGGGGGCGCGCGAGCTGCAGGCGAAGATCGAGATGTGGAACGAGTATGAGGTCTCCGCCACCACGGTCGCCCCGGACCAGGCCACCGACGCTGACTGGCAGGTCGTTGCCCGCGAGGACCGCGAGGTGCGCGACGCAACGAATCGCCGGACGTACACGGTTGACCTGTCGCGCTTCGCCGGCGCCTCGCGCGTCTACCTCCGCTTCCGGGACTCCTTCCCCCAGGACGGCTGGGGCCCGGGGATCCGGTCGGTCAGCGTGACGGCCGACGGGGCCACGGTCGCGTCCTTCACCGCCTCCACACCCGCCGAGTCCTCGTACCTCGTGAGTGAGCAGGGCTCGCAAGTGTCGGGCGTAGAGTCCTACGGCCTGCTGCGGGACTACGCCGTCGCCAACCGCGCGATGGTCGTCTACCTCGACACGGGCCAGCCGGCGGACCGCGCGCTCTTCGAGAAGATGCTGTCGCAGATGCCGGCCAACGGCGCCTACGCCGGCTGGTTCCCTGCGGACGTGACGGGAGAGAACGCGGGCGTGGAGCTGGCGTCCCGCCACGGGATCATCACCGTCCCCTCGGATCTCTCGTCGAGCATGACCGTGATGTCAGCTCGCGAGTCGATCGCTCGCGCCCCCCGCCGAGCGGCTAGGCCGACGCTCCAGAATCGAGTCTACGTGTCGTTCTTCATGACCGAGGGCGACAACCTCCAGTACAACCAGCACACGCTGCGCCGGCTGTGGGACGACCCCGCGCGGGGCAGCGTGCCGATCTCCTGGAGCATGAGCCCGCTGCTGCTCGACGCGGGGCAGCACATGCTCAACCACTACCTCACGACGGCGACGCCGAACGATTACCTGATGGCCGGCCCGTCCGGTGCCGGGTACGTCTACCCCACCCCGTACCCCGACGACGCGTTCCGCGAGTACGCGAAGCTCTCCGGCGACTACATGCGCCGCGCGGGGATGCGCGGGCTCTACGCGCTCAACCGCGTGGGCGCGAGCGACGTGTCGTACGAGCCGCAGGACGCGCGCGCGGTCGAGCGATTCATGCGCCCGCAGGGAGTGGTCCTCAACCTGTACTTCGGCGCGCCGTTCTCGAACGCGTTCATGCCGTCTGGCACCCCGCTCACCTCGGGCCCGATCGCCCAGAGCGTCGCCCAGGCCAAGCAGCAGATCGCCGACGCGACGACCGGCTGGGACGGGCGGAGCCCGCGCTTCGTGTCGCTCGGCGTGCTCTCGTGGTCGATGACGCCGACGCAGCTCGCGCAGGTCGCTGCGTCGCTCCCCGCGACGACGCAGGTCGTTCGCGGCGACGAGCTCTTCGCACTCATGCGCAAGGAGGCCGACCGCCGCTGACCGCGGCGTCACACCCCGCCAGTACTCCGTGACCAACGCCACGCCCTTGAGTACCGTCGTGGCATGAGCGAACCGACCTTCCGCACGATCATCGAGCCGTTCCGGATCCACTCTGTGGAGCCGCTGCGGATGACCACACGAGAGCAGCGCCACGTGGCCGTGACCGAGGCCGGCTACAACCTGTTCGAGGTGCACGCCAACGACGTGCTGATCGACTTTCTCACTGACTCGGGCACCGGCGCGATGAGCCGCGACCAGTGGGCCGCGATCCAGCACGGCGATGAGTCGTACGCCGGCTCGCCGTCGTACTACGTGTTTCGCGACGCAGTGCGCGAGCTGTTCCCGTTCGAGCACGTGATCCCCACTCACCAGGGCCGGGCGGCCGAGCGGATCCTCTTCAGCGTGCTCGCGGAGCCTGGGAAGGTGGTGCCGAACAACACGCACTTCGACACCACCCGGGCCAACGTCGAGTACCACGGCGCGCAGGCCGTCGACTTGGTCATCGCAGAGGGCCTCGACCCGCAGGCCGACCACCCGTTCAAGGGCAACATGGACATCGAGTCACTGGATGCGTTGCTGCGCGAGCGTGGGGACGACGTCCCCGTCGTGTTCATCACGATCACCAACAACAGCGGGGGTGGGCAGCCGGTGTCGCTGGCCAACCTGCACGCGGTCCGCGGGGTATGCGACGCGCACGGTAAGAAGCTGTTTCTGGACGCGTGCCGCTTCGCCGAGAACGCGTGGTTCATCCACGAGCGAGAGCCTGGACAGGCGGACCGCGACGTGGCCGACATCGTGCGTGAGATGGCATCGCTCGCCGATGGCATGACGATGAGCGCCAAGAAGGACCCGATGGGCAACATCGGTGGATGGCTGGCGATGGACGACGACGCACTCGCCCAGGACTGCCGGGACCTGCTGATCCTCACCGAAGGGTTCCCGACGTACGGCGGGTTGGCCGGCCGCGACCTCGAGGCGGTGGCGCAGGGGCTGCGCGAAGTCGTCGACCACGACTACCTGCGATACCGGATCCAGTCGACCGGGTACCTCGGCTGGGCCTTGCAACGAGCCGGAGTGCCGGTCCTGACGCCCATCGGCGGACACGCCGTCTACGTGGACGCCCGCGCCCTGCTCCCGCAGATCCCGCCGCTCGAGTACCCCGGCCAGGCGCTCGCGGTCGCCCTCTACGAGACCGGGGGCGTGCGCACGTGTGAGATCGGGACGGTCATGTTCGGCCGCCAGCCGGACGGTTCGGAGGTGCCGGCCCCTCTCGACCTGGTCCGGCTGGCCGTCCCGCGGCGGACCTACACGCAGAGCCACATCGACTACGTGATCGAGGTCTGCCAGCACGTCGCCCGCGAGGCCGGGGAGCTGACCGGCTACCGGATCGTGGACGAGCCCGCAGCCTTGCGCCACTTCACGGCCACCTTCGAACCGCTGGGCTGAACCGTCGATGGTCTGTGTCGTCACAACCCGCTGACGGACGCTCCAGCTCAAGGAAGGGGAGAGCCTGAGGACGCGAAGTGCGCGACACCCGTGCGGTCTACTGTTCAGATCGCGCCGGGCGCTACCACCGGCGACCTGGGGCCGGCCGGCAGGACCCCGAGTGGCAGGACCCGACTCAGCGTCGGAAGCGGGCGAAGTAGCCCAACGGGCATCGTGAGCTTCATGCTCAGTCCTCGGACGAGCCTGCACGGAGCCCCGCGGGCGGCGCCCAAACGACGCTATTGCGCGATCGACCAGTTCTCAGGCACGCGGCAGAGTGCACCCATTGACGCACCCGTTCGCTACACCTTCCAAAGGTTTGTCGCTGTTTCCAGGGTGTTTCATCGGGGAGACAGGTTCATGTCGGCGCAGCCGCAGGCGTGACGCCACCACGGATACGTTCGCGATACGCGCTGAGCGTGCCGGCGCTGCGGGTGGCGCGTCAGAGGACGGCCTCTTACCGCGACCATTCCCCGCTACAGCGGCAACCACATCCGTCTTGTCACTACTGCCAGAGCCCGGCCGCCGTTGCGACCTTCCCGAGCGGCGTTCCGCCGGGCTCGGTCGAGAAGGTGCTGTGGACCGGGTGCCGCGGGCGGTGCTCGCCGTCCGGGTCCAGCAAGGTCGCGACGTGGAACGGCGCGGCGCTGGGCGCGAGCTCCGCCGACGGGCCATCCGGCGCCGGCTGCAAGTCGAGCACGGGCTTGTCGATGGCGTTCTTGAGCACGAACCGCAGGCGCGGGTCGTCGTTGGCGAGGCCGCCGCGGAGCCGGGTCGCCAGCGCTGATGGGAGCATCCAGAGTTCCTGGCCGTCCTGCAGCTTGCCGTGCTCGGCCAGCAGCGGGATGACGGACGGCCGCGAGGACTGGCCCTTGACGGCCCGGGCCCGTTCAGTCTGTCCCACGAGGGAGGACTGGAGTATCCGGTTGCCGCCCTCGCCACCGAACTGTCGCAGTTCCGCGGCGAGCACCTCGGTCGGGGTCATGCGCTCGTTGAGGAACTCCACGACGCGGCGCAGCGAGTCCGGTATCTCGCTGGACAGGAACAGCAGCCGAACCTTGCCGTCGCGGACGTTCTGCTCCGCCTGCGCCCAGAACTCGTCGTCGGTCTCGAACTGGTGGTCGAGGCTGGCGAGCGCATCGGTGTCGCCGGCGATGTCGGCGAGCCAGCCGCTGAGTTTGGCCGCGTCCCACTCGGAAGCGGCGTTCGCAGCGTAGTCGAGCATCTGCGCGACGACGAGCCGGCGTATCTCGCGGTTGGCTTCGAGCTTGGTCTCCACCAGCGTCGGGACCGCCTCATGGTCGATGAACAGGTGGTCGACCCGGTAGCCGGCGACCTGCACCTCGCGGCCGACGAGGATGAAGCGGCGCGGGTTGTCCGGGTCGATGGCATCCCCGGGGAGGAGCTCCGGATGCTCGGCGAGCAGTTGCTGCAGTGCGTTCTCGTTGTCGTAGGGCGCCTCGGCCATGGGCGTAAGCGTGCCGCCGTTGAGGATGAACAGCCCAGAGCCGACCGGCATCTACAGGGTCGGGTTGGTGTAGGCGGCCATGCCTGAACCGTACGCCTCCCGGCCGGCACGCAACAGCCGGGGTCGAGCATCGTTCAATGGATGCCGATACCCGTCAGGAACGCGTCGCCGTAACCGACCCTCCACTCGATGTCCGACCGCCCCACCACCAAGCCCCGCACCTCCGCCCAGTCACGCGCCCAGCAGGTCGTCCGTCTCACCGGTCGGGCCGCTGAGGAGGTGCGCCGCAACCTTCCCGAGCCCGCGAAGAAACACGTGCTCGCTCGCAAGGCCAAGCAGGTGACGGAGGAGACCTACTGCCGCATCGTCGTCTCGGCCGAGCAGCAGAAGGCGCTCGACGCGGGAGCCCTGCGCTTCGCGAAACCGGGCAAGGGCAGCGCGACCGTGCGCCTACGAGACGTGGCAACAGGCAAGCCAGTGAAAGAGGCCAGCCTGGAGAAGGTCGACCCCCGAGCGGTCGCGGCCAAGCCGTCGCCCGCCAAGATGCTGGGGCCGGTCGTCTGGGAGGCGATGGCGATGGCGACCCAGCAGCACTACCTCGTGGAAATCGACAAGAAGCTCGACGGCATCGCCAAGGGCGTCGACGAGGTCTTCGCCCGGGAGGACGACCGGACACTCGCCATCTTCCGTGAGGTGCGCGACGTCGTCCGCGACTCGCGCGAGCGGTTCGACGCCGACGACGAGCTTTCCTCAGCGCGTGTCCAGGAGCTGCACCGGCTCGCCGGCGATGCCCGCCGCGAATGGCAGGTCCTCCATCAGCGCACGCGACGGCTGCTGAACGAGTACAAGAACGGCGACACCGAGCGCGAGAAGGTCCAGGAGGCCTGGGAGCTGCTGTGGGTCGCGACCGAGGTCCTCGTTGAGGTCAGCGGCCTGCTCACCTCCCTGCCGTGCGCGAGCATCGAGGACCTGCTCGCCGCCAGCCGCGAGGAGCACGACCGGGTCGTCGGCGCCGTTGACGACGTCCGCGAGCTCGCCGCTGACATGCACGCTGCGCATCTGCAGTGCCGCTCCGACTGGATGCAGTGGCGGCTCTACGGCAGCCGCAACCCCGTCACGAACCGCGTCCGCGCCATTCGCGAGCAGCCGGTCCTGACGAAGCCCGCACAGCAGGCGTTCGGCTACGACCTCGCCCGCCAGCTGCGCGAGCTCATCACGCCCGTCGCCGAGCCCGAGGCGATGCTTGTCACCGTCAATGCCGACGGGACCGTGGACGTCGTACCCGAACTGGCTGCCGCGTAGAGGCCCGACGGTCTGCCGGACGGCCCGTAGTCGCGGGTCCATGTCTCGTGCTCGACTGAGCTCCGGCTTTCGCCCCGGCAGCGCGCCCGCTCGACGAGAAGCTCACGGGTCACTGGAGCGCTTCGGCACCAGCAAGTCGTGGTCAGCGGGCCCGGCGCGAGAAGAGGTCGCGTTGGACGACAGCTTCGACGTCGACGCGCTCGTTGAGCTCAATGCCGGAGTGGCCCGGGACCCGATGCCAGTCCACGAAGGTGTGGCGTTCGACCTCTTCGGCGAGCGTGACCCACAGTTCCTGGTTGCGGACCGGCTTCTGAGACGAGGTCCGCCAGACCCCGTCGACGGCGAGACGGCGCCAGTTCACAACCCAGTCCTTGGTGAAGCCGTACATCACGTAGGTGGAGTCGATGTAGATGTCAACGAGGCTGGGGCGGGTCAGCGCTTGCAGGCCCTTGATGGGAGCGAGCAGCTCCATGCGGTTGTTGGTTGTGCCGACCTCACCGCCGCTGAGCATCCGCTCGTTGGTGCCCTCGATGAGCAGCGCGGCCCAGCCGCCTGGACCAGGATTGCCCGCACAGGCACCGTCGGTCCACAGCTGAATGGCCTGGGAGCTCACAGGCGCCCGCGGTTGGTCGGAACTGCCGACAGCCGCGGCGCCGTGGAGCGACCACATCGTCCCGCCGGGAGTGACCAGCAACCGTCGTGGCTGTTGTGCGGATGGCGGACGGTGTGGTTCTCGTTGACTCGCGAGCGCAGCGGCACCCAGCAGCCCGCCACCCGTCGTGGCCGCCAAATAGCTACCCGACAATATGGCCGAAGCAGGACGCCCAACTAAGCCGCGCCGCTGCTGAGGTGCTGTTCAGCGCGATGCAGTTGCGTCTCTGTGAGACGGTGCCGTCCACCTTGAAGCGCCGTGTCGACGCCGAGTGATCAGCGGAAATCACTGCACGATCAAGCGGGGAACGGCCGCCTTGGTCGGCTTGGGCAGCGCATGGAGCAATGCCGAAGACCCATTTCCCGCCGACGAGGCGGCGCAACGCGCCACCGCCCTCGCGGCTGACCAGGTCATCACAGAAATACAGGTCACCGTCGACGACAGCCCTCCCGTTGAAATCCGCACGCCGCCGTTCGAGCTCTTCTCACCGCAACGAACGGTGCTGCTCCCCGCCGAGAACATCCTCGGGGTCCCGCCGCAGATCGTGACACTCACCGCCCATGGCTGGTTCGCGCTCGTCCGAAACCTGCAGCCCGGCCTCCACACCATCCTGGTCAAGGTGCTCCGGGCCGGCGATCGCCTCACCTTCCCGCACTTCATCACCGTCACACGGCGCGGACACTCCAAGAACGTGTCGGAAGGCAACCGCGACAATTGACCTGGTTCGGGCTCGGAAGCGCGGTCACTCAGCTCACCGCCGGTTGGTGGCCGCGCTTCTTCTCCTCCCTGGGCTGATGGCAACCCGAAGTGATACGAGCACTACGGAGCCGCCGGATGCAGGCGTTGGAGGTCGCCGACGGGCCGGACTGGCAGTCCGTCACCAGACCGGCTAACTGCTCGCGCGAACGGGAGCGGTCCGCGCACGCCGGGTC
>JBDTMF010000092.1:0-16421 GCA_039934455.1 Solirubrobacteraceae bacterium | reverse complement strand
CGGTGACCATGTTGCGCGTGTACTGCTCGTGGCCGGGGGTGTCGGCGACGATGAAATGGCGGCGCGGGGTCGAGAAGTACCGGTGCGAGACGTCGATCGTGATGCCCTGCTCGCGTTCGGCGGAGAGGCCGTCGAGCAGCAGGGCGAGATCGAGCTCGCCGTCGACCGTGCCGTTGCGCCGCGAGTCGGCCTCCAGAGCCGCGAGCTGGTCGTCGAGGATCAGCCCGGACTCGAACAGCAGCCGCCCGATCAGCGTGCTCTTGCCGTCGTCGACCGAGCCGCAGGTGATGAAGCGCAGCAGGCTCTGCTGCCGCATCGCGCTCAGAAGTACCCCTCCTGCTTCTTCTTCTCCATCGAGCCGGCCGCGTCGTGGTCGATCACGCGGCCCTCGCGCTCGGAGGTCCGCGACGCCCGCATCTCCTCCACGATCTCCGTCACGGTCATGGCCGCGCTCTCGACCGCGCCGGTGAGCGGGTAGCAGCCGAGCGTGCGGAAGCGGACGCGCACCATCTCAGGCTCCTCTCCCTGACCCAGCGGCATGCGGTCGTCGTCGACCATCAGCAGCGTCCCGCCGCGGCGCACGACCGGCCGCTCGGCGGCGAAGTAGAGCGGCACGACCGGGATCTCCTCGCGCTCGATGTACTCCCAGACGTCGAGCTCGGTCCAGTTGGAGAGCGGGAAGACGCGGATCGACTCGCCGCGGCGCTTGCGCGCGTTGTAGAGGTGCCACAGCTCGGGGCGCTGGTTCTTGGGGTCCCAGCGGTGCTGCGCCGAGCGGAAGGAGAACACCCGCTCCTTCGCGCGCGACTTCTCCTCGTCGCGCCGCGCGCCGCCGAAGGCCGCGTCGAAGCCGTGCTCGCCGAGCGCCTGCTTGAGGGCTTGAGTCTTCATCACGTCGGTGTGGACCTGGGAGCCGTGGTCGAACGGGTTGATGCCGCGCTCGACGCCCTCCCGGTTGATGTGCACGAGCAGCTCGAGCCCGAGCTCGGCCGCGATCCGGTCGCGGAACGCGTACATCTCGCGGAACTTCCACGTCGTGTCGACGTGCAGCAGCGGGAACGGCGGCTTGCCCGGGTGGAACGCCTTCATGGCGAGGTGGAGCATCACCGCGGAGTCCTTGCCGATCGAGTAGAGCATCACGGGACGCTCCGCCTCGGCGGCGACCTCGCGCATGATGTGGATGCTCTCGGCCTCGAGACGCTGGAGATGGCTCAGGCTCACTCGAGCGATCCTAGTTACGTGGCTCGAGGAGGGAGTCGCCGACCCGTCGGGCGACGGGCCGATGATCGCCGGGCAGCCCCCAGGAGGTGTCCCGCACCGGCTAAGTGGGCACACGTCCAAAGAAGGCAGTGGGCAACCAGGGGAGAGTCGTGTCAGGTACAGCCGAGGGTGAAGGCGGGCGTTTCAGGCGCGAGGACGCAGCGCCGGGCAGGGACTGGCAGGCGATCGAGGGCTCGCCGGAGTTCCAGCAGCTGGTCAGGGCGCGGCGCTCGTTCCTCGTGCCGGCCACGATCGTCTTCCTGGTCGTCGGCATCGGCTACCTGCTGCTGGCGGCCTTCGACCACGGGCTGATGGGCAAGCAGGTCTTCGGCGGGATCCCGTTCGCGTTCCTGGCCGCGGTCTCCCAGATCCTGCTGACCTGGATCCTGTGCGGGGCGTACCTGCGCAAGGCGGACTCGACCTTCGAGCGGCTCGAGCAGCGGGCCGCCGAGGCGGCCGGGGGGCACGACCGATGATCGTCTTCGCCGCCGACCTCAAGGTCCTCCCGCTCGCCGTCTTCGCGGTCGTCCTCGCCATCACGCTCGCGGTCACCTTCTGGGCCGCCAAGCGGACCAGCAGCGCGACGGACTTCTACGCCGCCGGGCGCGGCATCACCGGCTTCCAGAACGGCTGGGCGATCGCGGGCGACTACATGTCGGCCTCGTCGTTCCTCGGCTTCGCGGGCCTGATCTTCCTGTTCGGCGTCGACGCCTTCGTCGGCCTGATGGCCGCGATCGTCGCGTTCATCCCGGTCCTGTTCTTCCTGGCCGAGCGGATGCGCAACTCGGGCAAGTACACGCTCGCCGACGTGCTGTCGTTCCGGCTGCGCGAGCGCCCCGCACGGCTCGTCACCGCGGCCGGCACCCTCTCGGTCGTCCTGATCTACCTCGTCGCGCAGATGGTCGGCGCCGGCGCGCTGATCCAGGCCCTCACGGGCATCACCTTCACCCCGGCCGTGATCGGCGTCGGCATCTTCATGCTCGCCTACGTGATCTTCGGCGGCATGCTCGCCACCACGTGGGTGCAGATCATCAAGGCGACGCTGCTGATGGCCGCCGGCACCGTGCTGACGCTGTTCGTGCTGGCCAAGGTCGGCTTCAACCCGGTCGAGCTGTTCTCGCGCGCCGCCGAGCACCACCCGAAGGGCGACGCCTACCTCAAGCCCGGCCTGCAGTTCGACACCGGCCTGCCGCTGCTGTCGTTCGGCATCGCCTTCATCTTCGGCACCGCCGGCCTGCCGCACATCCTCATGCGCTTCTTCACGGTGCCGAACGCCAAGGCGGCGCGCGGCTCGGTCGGCTGGGCCGTGTTCCTGATCGGCACCTTCTACCTGATGGTCATGATCGTCGGCGTCGGCGCGCGGGCGCTCCTCAGCTCCTCGGGCGTGAAGGCGGCCGGCCCGACCGGCAACCTCGCGATCCCCGAGCTCGCGCTGAACCTCGGCGGCGGCCAGGGCTCCGCGGGCGGCGACATCTTCCTCGCGATCATCTCCGCCGTCGCGCTCGCCACGATCCTCGCGGTCGTGGCCGGGCTCGTCATCTCGGCCTCGGGCGCGGTCGCCCACGACCTCTGGTCCAACGTCATCCGCAAGGGCCGCGACTCCGAAAAGGAGGAGGTGTGGGTGGCGAAGCTCGCGGCGGTCGGGATCGGCGTGCTCGCGATCGTCCTCGCCATCGCCGGCGGCGCGGGCTTCAACATCTCCGTCCTCGTCGGCATGGCGTTCACCTTCGCCTCGAGCGTGAACTTCCCGGCGCTGCTGCTGGCGCTGTGGTGGCGGCGCTTCAACACCATGGGCGCCGTGGTGGGCATGCTCAGCGGGCTGATCGCCTCGACCGTGCTGATCGTGATGAGCGCGCCGGTCTGGCCCGGCGCCGACTCCGACACGGGGTCGCCGCTCGGCTCCCTCGGGCTCGCCAACCCGGCGATCTTCTGCATCCCGATCGGGTTCCTCGGCTGCTTCCTCGGCACGGTGCTCTCCTCGGAGAAGGGCAACGACCGTGAGTACCACGAGCTGTACGTGCGCTCGGAGACCGGGCTCGGCGCCGAAGCCGCCGACCCGGTGCGCGGGCAGCCGAAGCAGCCCGCGGCCCAGCAGCGCGCGCCGGAGCCCGTGGCCTAGGTGGCCTCCGGCGTCGTCGAGCTCACGCAGGAGCTCATCCGGACCCGCACCGTCAACCCCCCGGGGGACGAGGCGAAGGCCGCGTCGCTGCTGGCGGCGCGGCTGGAGGCGGCCGGGCTCGAGGTCACGTCGCACGAGTTCGCGCGGGGGCGGACGAGCCTGATCGCGCGGACCCGCACCGGCGGCGAGCGGCCCGCGCTGTGCCTGACCGGGCACCTCGACACGGTGCCGCTGGGCAAGGCCGACTGGTCGCGCGACGCGTTCGCGGCCGAGATCGACGGCGACCGCCTCTACGGCCGCGGGACGAGCGACATGAAGGGCGGGACGGCCGCGATCGTCGTGGCGGCAGAGCGCCTCGCGGCGCTCGGCGAGGGCGCGGCGGGCGTCGAGCTCGTGCTGTGCGCGGGCGAGGAGACGGGCTGCGAGGGCGCGCTGGCGCTGACGGGTTCGCTCGGCCGCTGCGGCGCCGTGCTGGTGGCCGAGCCGACGACCAACTACCCGTGCGTGGCGCACAAGGGCGTCGTGTGGGCCGACGCGGTCGCGCGCGGGAGGACCGCCCACGGTTCGATGCCGCACCTGGGCGAGAACGCGGTCTACGCGCTCGCGCGGGCGGTCCTGCGGCTCGAGGACTTCGCGCTGGAGGCGGACGAGCACGCGCTGCTCGGGTTGCCGACCGTGTCCTTGGGGACCTTCTCGGGCGGGATCAACATCAACTCGGTCCCCGACCACGCGACCGCCGGGATCGACGTGCGCACCGTCCCGGGCATGAGCGGCGACGCGGTGCTGGCGGCGTTGCGCGAGCGGCTCGGCGACGAGGTCGAGCTGGAGCCGCGGGTCGTGCTCGACCCGATCGACACCAACCCGGACGACGAGTGGGTGCGCTCGGTCTTCGAGGTCATGGCGCCGCTGATCGGCGAGACGCCCGAGCCGCGCGGGCTCGCGTATTTCACCGACGCCGCAGCCCTCTCCCCCGCGTACGGGAGGCCGCCGACGATCATCTGCGGCCCGGGCGACGCGGAGCAGGCCCACCGCACGGACGAGTCGTGCAGCGTCGAGGCGCTCGAGGCGAGCGCCGAGGGCCTGTTCGAGATCGGCCGGCGCTGGTGCGGCCTCTAGCCTGGGGCGCGATGCGCTCGCTCCTCGGCCTGATCCTCGCCGCCGCCTGCCTGTACGCCGGCGCCGCGCCCGCGCGCGCCGACTGGAACGGCGACGCGAAGTCCGACGTGCTCGCCGTCGACTCGAGCGGGCGGCTGCTGCTGTACCGCGGCACGGGCGCCGGCGCGTTCGTGCCCGGCGGCGGCCAGCCGATCGGCACCGGCTGGGGCGCGTTCGGCGCGCTGCTCGCGCCCGGCGACTGGAGCGGTGACGGCAAGCCCGACCTCCTCGCGCGCACCACCGACGGCCTGCTGCTGCTGTACCGCGGCAACGGGAGCGGCGGGTTCCTCAGCGGGAGCGGCGAGCAGATCGGGACCGGCTGGCAGTCGTTCACCGCCCTGTTCACGCCGCGGGATTGGAACGGCGACGGCCAGCCCGACCTCCTCGCGCGCACCTCCGCCGGCGCGCTGCTGCTGTACCGCGGCAACGGCCACGGTGGCTTCCTCCAGCCCACGGCCCAGCAGATCGGCGCCAGCGGCTGGCAGGCCTTCACCGCGCTGCTCGGCCCGACCGACTGGAGCGGCGACGGCAAGGCCGACCTGCTCGACCTCGACGGCGACGGGAAGCTGTTCATGTACCGGGGCGACGGCCACGGCGGCTTCATGACCGGCCGGCGCGAGCAGATCGGCGCCGGCTGGCAGGTCTTCGACGCGCTCGTCGCCGGCGGCGACTTCAGCGGCGACGGCCGGCCCGACATCATCGCCCGCGACGCCAACGGCCTGCTGTTCATGTACCGAGGCAACGGCCACGGCGGCTTCATCACCGGCCAGCGCGAGCGGATCGGCAGCGGCTGGAGCTCGCTGAGCGGGCTGATGCTGCTGTGGGATCCGTCGCCCCCCGCCGCACCGGCGCCCGGCCCCGTCGCGCCGCCCACCACCGCGATCCCCGACGGCAGCGCGAAGATCCGCTTCACGAAGGGCTGCACCCGCCCCGGCGGGCGCCTGAAGATCCGGATGCGCATCCGCCGTCGCGCCGGCCGGACCCCACCGCGCGTGCTCTTCGTCGTCTTCTCCGTCCGCCACGGCGCCAAGCGCGTCGACCACCGGCGCCCGTTCGTCGTGCGGCTGCGGATGAACCAGCCCGCCGGCAAGAAGGGGCGCGTCTACGCGCGGGTCTACTACCGGCGGTCGGGCTCCAGGAAGCTGCGGCACAAGACCGTGTCGAAGCGGTTCAAGATGTGCCGCCTGGCGCGCTGAGCGGCTCGGAGTCGGCGCGGCCGGGACAGGTCCGGCGGACTGCGCATCGAGGGGAAGCTCGAGCGGGCGTGGCGGCGTCCTGCAGCGGCCTACCCAGCCGCCGTTGACGTTCGCCCCGCGCCCGCCGGCGACGCCAGCGCACGCTCCACCCAAGCCGCCGCCCCCAGCACCGCCGCCGCGTCAAGCCCGACCAGCTGCACCCCGACCGGTATCCCCGCCGGCCCCACGAGCCCCGGAACGCTGAGAGCCGGGACTCCCAGGAACGTCCACGCCCGGCACGGCAGCGGGTCCCCGGTGTGGCCCGCCGCCCGCCGCGGCGCCTCGCCCAGCGCGGCCGGGACGAGCAGGGCGTCGAACGCGCCGAGCACCGCCGGCCACGCCAAGCGGCAGCGATCCCCGAGCGCGGCCCCCTCGCGAGCCGCCTCCTCCGACACCGAGCGCCCCGCCTCGATGTAGTCCCGCATCGCCCCCGACAACCCGTCACGGTGCTCGCGCCACTCCGGCTCGAGGTTCCGCGCGACGTCGAACGCCATCACCGTCTCCTGCGCCTCGGCCAGGCCGGCGAACTCCGCCGGCAGCTCGACCACCTCTGCGCCGAGCCGCGCGGCCGCCTCGTCCGAGGCCGCGCGGCCGCCGTCCTCCAGCCGATCCCACCACGGCGTGCGGCAGAACGCCACCCGCCCCCGGCGCGGCTCCGGCGCCGGGAACCCGCCGAGCAGCGCGGTGTCC
Organism: Solirubrobacteraceae bacterium; assembly: GCA_039934455.1. Lineage (GTDB taxonomy): Bacteria > Actinomycetota > Thermoleophilia > Solirubrobacterales > Solirubrobacteraceae > DASQFQ01. Next base: position 9,962 of record JBDTMF010000092.1, on the reverse strand, counting down.
GCCACGCTCCGCGCGAGCAGCCCGAGCGTGTCGAGCCGCTCGCTCAGCCGTTTGATCCCTGCGGTCGAGCGCCACCCGTGAGCCGGCTTGAAGCCGGCGATGCCGCAGAACGAGGCGGGCCGGATCACCGACCCGGCCGTCTGGGTGCCGTAGGCGAGCGGCACCATCCCGGCCGCGACCGCGGCCGCGCTGCCGCTCGACGAGCCGCCCGGCGTTCGCGCCGGGTCGAGCGGGTTGACCGTCGGTGGCGGCTCGTAGGTCGCGAACTCCGTCGTCACGGTCTTGCCCAGCACCACCGCCCCCGCTTCGCGCAGCCAGGCGACGCACTCCGCGTCACGTCCGGGCCGGTGCCCCGCGTAGATCGGCGAGCCGTACGCGGTCGGCACGTCCGCCGTGTCGATCACGTCCTTGACCCCGACCGGGATCCCGTGCAGCGGGCCTCGCGGCTCCTCCCCGTCGCGCTGCCGCGCCTGCGCCAGCGCCGCGTCGGCGTCGAGGTGCGCCCACGCCCGCAGCTCCGGCTCCCGTTCCGCGATCCGTTCAAGGCACGAGGAGACGAGCTCCTCGGAGCTCAGCTCGCGCGCGGCGATCTGCCGCGAGGCCTCGGTGGCGGAGAGCACGACTGCAGGGTAGGGCCGGAGACTAGTTCGCTACCCTAATTACCTATGCGTATCACTAGCACTCCCGACCTCGCGGTCCGCCTCCGCCTCGCGATCACGCGGACCTCACGGCGCCTGCGCCAGGAGGCCGGGACCGGGCTGAGCCCGACGCTGACCTCGGCGCTGGCGACCATCGACACCCACGGCCCGCTGACCCCGTCCGAGCTCGCCAAGCGCGAGCGCGTGCAGCGCCCGACCGCGACGCGGCTGGTCGCGCGGCTCGAGGAGCTCGGGGTGCTCCAGCGCGCGGGCGACCCCACCGACCGGCGCTCCTCGCTGCTCTCAGTCACGCCGGAGGGGCACGCGCTGATGGAGGAGCTGCGCGGGCGCAAGACCGCCTACCTGGCCCACCGCATCGAGAAGCTCGATTCCGACGAACGCGTGGCGCTGGACCGCGCCGCCGCCATCCTCGAGCGCCTGCTGGAGGACGATCGCGCGTGAGCGCGGGCTTCCAGCGCACCTTCTCCTCCCTCTCGGTCCCGAACTACCGCCGGTACTTCACCGGTCAGGTCATCTCGATCACCGGAAACTGGATGCAGATCGTCGCCGAGATGTGGCTGATCGTGCAGCTCACCGGCTCGGGCGTCTCCGTGGGCATCACCGCCGCGCTCCAGTTCCTGCCGATGCTGCTCTTCGGCGCCTGGGGCGGGCTGCTCGCCGACCGCGTGCCGAAGCTGCGGCTGCTCCAGTACACGCAGGCGCTGATGGCGCTGCCCGCGCTGACGCTGTGGATCCTCACCGCGACCGGCGACATCGCGCCCTGGATGGTCTTCGGGCTCGTGCTCGCCCGCGGCTCCGTGCTCGCAATCGACAACCCCGCGCGCCAGGCCTTCGTGATGGAGCTGGTCGGCCACGAGCGGATCGTCAACGCGGTGTCGCTGAACTCCGTCGTCGTCCACTGCTCGAGGATCGCCGGCCCGGCCCTCGCCGGCACGGTGATCGCCGTCTTCGGCGTCGGCCTGTGCTTCGCCGTCAACGCGCTCTCCTTCGTGGCGATGCTGATCGCGCTGCGGCGCATGGACGGCTCCGCGCTCATCACCTCGATCCCCGCGCGGCGGATGCGCGGCGAGGTGCGGCTCGCACTCCGCCATGTGCGCATGACCCCGGCGCTGTGGATCCCGCTGGCGGCGATGGTGCTGGTCGGCACGTTCTCCTTCAACTTCCAGGTCCTGATGCCGCTGCTCGCCCACTCCACCTGGCACGGCACGGCCACCACCTACGCGGTCATGACGATGGCGATGGGGATCGGCTCGGTCGCCGGCGCGCTGCTGACCAGCGGCCTCCAGCAGGTCTCCTCGCGCATGATCGTCGGCGCGGCCGGCGCCTTCGGGGTCTTCGAGCTGCTGGCCGCGGCGGCGCCCTCGCTGCCGCTCCAGATCCTCGCCCTGGTGCCGCTCGGCGCGGTCTCGGTGACCTTCGCCGCGGGGGTGAACTCCTCGCTGCAGCTGGCCGCCTCGCCGCAGATGCGCGGGCGCGTGATGTCGCTCTACTCTGTCGTCTTCCTCGGCTCGACGCCCATCGGCGCCCCCATCGTCGGCTGGCTGGCCCAGGCGAGCAGCCCCCGCGCGGGCTTGGCGCTCGGCGGCGCCGCGGCGCTCGTGGCGGCGGCCGGCGCCCGCGCGGCGTACGCCCGGCAGGCCGCCGGCACGCTGCGGGGATCGACCCGGTCGACGACGCGCGAGCACGCCGTCATCGCGTCGGGCTGATCGCCCGCGCTCCTGCGCGCTTACCGCGTGACTCCGCCGGGGTCGGAGTGAGCTTCGGTACCAACTCCCCCAGGAGACAGCCACTGAGCGAAGAGGAAACGGCCGGAGGCGTCGTCGGGCGGATCGCCGGCAAGGCCAAGGAGCTCGCCGGGTCGGCGGTCGGCAACGACGATCTCGCGCGTGAGGGCCGCCTGCAGCAGGCGAGCGTCGACCAGGAGCGCGAGGCCGGCGAGGCCGCGGCCGAGGCCCGGCAGCGCGAGGCCGAGGCGGAGCTCGAGGCCGAGCGTGGCGAGACCGAGCACGAGCGCGAGCCGCTGCTGGCCGAGCAGGCCGAGAAGGAGCGCGAGGACGCCATCGAGCGCGACCGCGTGCGCGCCGACCAGCGGGCCGCCGTCGAGCAGGCCGGCCAGGAGCAGGCCGCGGAGGCCCAGCGCCAGGCGGGAGAGCGCGCGGCGCAGACCGAGGCGAGCGGGCGCAGCTCGACCGCGCCGACGACGCGGGCGACGCCGTCACGCTGATGCAGGAGGCCCGCCGCGCCGAGGTGCGCGCGGACGCCCTCGATCCGGAGACGAAGCCATGAACCTGCGCGGAATCCCGAGAGCCGCCGTCGGCGGCTACGTCAAGGCGCTGCGCTGGCCCGTGGACCGGGTGATCGGCCGCAACCCCACGGTCGACCGCGCCGAGGCCGAGGTGCGCGACGCCGCCGGGTCGGTGCTCGGCGACGAGGAGCTCAAGCAGGACGCGGCCCGCCGCCGGACGGCCGCCGCCGCGCGCGCAGCGGCTGCGCGAGGCGGCCGAGCTGCAGACGCGCCAGGCCGACGAGCAGCTCGCAGAGCGCAAGTCGGCGGCCGACCAGCGCCGGGACTCGGCCGCCCGCGCCGCCGAGCAGCAGGCCGAGCAGGATCGCCAGGCGAAGGAGCGCAAGGCGAAGGACGCAGAGCGCAAGCGCCAGGAGACGAGCCGGAAGGTCGCGGCGCAGCAGGAGGAGGCGCGTCAGGAGCGCGAGCGCGAGGACCGCCTCGAGCAGCTCGACCAGAAGGCCGACGCGCTCGAGGAGCGCGTGGAGGCGCTCGTCGCCAAGAACGAGGCCAAGCGCCTCAAGAACTCGGCGAGCCGCACGAAGGCGGAGCGCAAGCGCTAGCCGGCGTGGCTGGGGCCGGCGCGGACGTGCGCCGGCCTCAGAACGCCATCCCGGGCGCCACCCGCGCCTCGACGAGCCGCGGTCCCGGCGCGGCGATGCCGTCGCGCAGCACCTCGGTCAGCGCCGCGCGATCGTCGGCGCACACCGACGGGACGCCGTAGCCCTCGGCGACCGCGGCGACGTCGAGCGCCGGCAGGTCGAGCCCGGGCGCGCCGGTGACCTGCTCGATCTCGCCGAACCACTTGAGGATCGCGTACTCCTGGTTGCGCAGCACGAGGAAGGTGACCGGGATGTCGTAGGCGACCGCGGTCCAGAACCCCTGGATCGCGTACTGCGCCGACCCCTCGCCGAGCACGCACACGACGGGGCGATCCGGCTGGGCCAGCTGCACGCCGAGCGACGCGGGCAGCGCGAACCCGAGGCCGCCTCCCGCGGTGAAGTAATAGGAGCCGGGGCGCGAGAGCCGCAGCCGGGCGCGGACGGCGAACGTCGTGGCCGGCGACTCCGGGACCACGATGCCGTCGTCGGCGAAGACGGCGGCGAGCGCCGCGATCGCGGCCGACGGGCTCATCGGGTCGGACTCCTCCGGCGCGCCGGGAGGCGGCTGCGCCGGCGGCGCGTCGCGCTCGGAGGCGTCGATCGTGGCCACCAGCGCCTCGAGCGTGAGCTTGACGTCGGCGACGATCGCGTCGCCCATCGGCGCCCGCGCGGCCTCGTCCGGGTCGCTCGTGATCGCCACCAGCGCCGCGCCCTCGGGCAGCAGCGGCCCGGGGAGGTTGGGGTAGTAGGCGAAGACCGACGAGCCGGCGACGAGGATCAGGTCATGGCCCGCGAGCGCCTCGGACACCGGGCCGACGGCCGGGGGCAGCACGCCCTGGAAGTGCGGGTGAGCCTCGGGGAAGCCGACCCGCCCGCCGCCGGTCGCGGGCGCCGCCCAGACCGGCAGCCGCGCCTTCTCGGCCAGCGCGACCGCGGCGTCCCAGCCGCCGCTCGCGTCGACGTCGCCGCCCGCCACGAGCACCGGGCTCGCCGCGGCGGAGAGCCGCTGGGCGAGCGCGCGCACGAGCGCGGGGTCGGCGCCGGCGCGGCCGTCGACCGTGCGCGTGGTCTGGTGGCGGACGGCGTCCTCGTCGACCTCCGCGCGCCAGTCGTCCATCGGGATCGAGACGAACACGGGGCCCTTCGGCGGCAGCGCGGCGAGATGGATCGCGCGCGCGAGCGCGTGCGGGACGTCCTCGGCCCGCGGGGGTTCGTAGCTCCACTTCACGAGCGGGTGCGGCATCCGCGCGGCGTCGCGGTTGGTCAGCAGCGCCTGCAGCGTCATCAGCGAGCGCGCCTGCTGACCCGCGGTGACCAGGAGCGGGGACTTGTTGGACTGGGCATTGAAGATCGCGCCCATCGCGTTGCCGAGCCCCGGCGCGGTGTGGAGGTTGACGTGGGCGGGCCGGCCGCTCGCCTGCGCGAAGCCGTCGGCCATCCCCACCGCCACGCCCTCGTGGAGGCCGAGCACGTAGCGGAAGTCCTCGGGGAACTGCTCGAGGAACGGCAGCTCCGTCGAGCCGGGGTTGCCGAACACCGTGGTCATGCCGCGGGCGCGCAGCATCTCGAACGTGGCTTCGCGAACCGTGGTCATGGGCGCGCAGCGTATGGGTCCTTGACCCGTCGCCGCGGGTCGGGGAGGGTGGGTGGATGCGCGAGCGCGGGACGGACGGATCCGTCAGGGAGGTCGCGACCGAGGCCACGGACGCCCCGGCGACGCTCCGGCTCCCCGCCGGGGGCGGCTTGACGCCGCAGGCGATGCTCGGGCTCCAGCGCGCGGCCGGCAACCGCGCCGCGGTCGCGATGCTCGCGCGCGCGCCCACGGCGACCGACGCGAGCGGCCGGCTCGCGAACGGGATGACCGGCGCGCGCGTCACCGACCTCCAGATGCAGCTGAACCAGCTCGACGAGGTCAAGACCGAGCTCGCCGTCGACGGGATCTACGGCCCGATCACCACGAGCGCGGTCCGCCAGTTCCAGTCCGCGCACCCGCCGCTGAAGGCCAACGGCGTCGCCGAGGTCGACACCCAGGCCGCCGTGGCGGAGGCGTTGACCGAGGACCAGGACCCCGTCGAGATCGGCCGCAAGCTGTTCGCGCTCGGCGCCAAGGCGTTCGACCGCCACAAGTACGGTCACGCCTACGCCTTCTTCACCCGCGCCGGCGAGCTCACCGACCGCCCCGGGATCCTCTTCTCGCGCGCCCAGTCGCTGCGCAGGCTCGGCGGCCGCCGCGAGGAGGCGATCGCGCTCTACGAGCAGTACCTCGCCACCGGCGCCGGCACCCGCGACGCGGACGCGCAGGCGGCGCTCGCCGAGCTGCGCACCCCGGAGGCGACCGGCGACGAGACGCTCGACAACGCCACCGCCAAGGGCATCTTCAATAAGGGCGGGGCGCTCTTCGAGGCCCACGACTACGCGCACGCGTACGACGAGTTCACCAAGGCGGGCGAGCTCGCCGACCGCCCCGGCATCGTCTTCTCGCGCGCCCAGTCGCTGCGCAGGCTCGGCGGCCGCCGCGAGGAGGCGATCGCGCTCTACGAGCAGTACCTCGCCAGGGGCGGGGGCACCCGCGACGCCGACGCCCGGGCCGCGCTCGCCGAGCTGCGCTCGCTGGCCGCGACCGGCGACGAAGCCGTCGACACCTCCGTCGCCAAGGGCATCTTCAACCAGGGCGGCGCGCTCTTCGAGGCCGGCGACTACGGCCACGCCTACGACGAGTTCACGCGAGCGAGCGAGCTCGCCGACCGCCCCGGCATCCTCTTCTCACGGGCCCAGGCGCTGCGCAAGCTCGGCGGCCGCGAGGACGAGGCGATGGCGCTCTACCAGCAGTACATCGACCTCGGCGAGGGCACCCGCGTCGAGGACGCCAAGCAGATGCTCGAGCTCCTGCGCACGCACGGCGCCGCGCCGAACTAGCGCACCCCCAAGCGCCTGAGTGGGTGAGGGGAGTTGACCGGACGGGACGGTCGCGGTTAGCGTTGCTCTCGATGCCCCAGCCAGGGCGAGAGTCCGCCCGCACAGCGCGCCCGAGCGCGCGCACGGCCCCGCCGCGAGCGACCGCGCCGCCGCTCGCGCAGCAGCTGCACGCGCTGCAGCGCGCGATCGGGAACCGCGCTGTCGCGCGCATCGTCTCGCCGCGGACGCCTGCCAGGCGGAGTGTGGCCCGCGTCCCATGGACGCCGGCCGACACGATTGCCGCGGCGGCGCTCAGCCCGCAGCTCCAGGCCGCCCTGGCGCTCGCGCGCGCCAACCCTGACACGCTGCCGGCCCTGCCGGCATACGTGATGCCCAACGCCGAAGTGGGGATGAAGTGGACCACATGGCGGGACGACGAGCATGCGGACTTCCTGAAGAAGTCGCAGCCGGGGTGGGACAAGCTGCCGGCCGTCGCGCAGAACCGCATCGGCGACATCGGCGCCTACGCGCAGGCCGGCTGGAACAAGAAGCTCCCGAGCGTCAGGCTGGGCTTCGACTCCCGCGTCAAAGCGGAGTTCAAGTGGAACGAGCCGTTCAACAACACGAACGGCGATCTCCCGGGCACCGCGGGTGCGGGCGGATACCGCGAGTACTACGCCGAGCCGAATGCAGGCTATGTCTCACCCGGGTACACATGGGGCAGGAACCGGGTCCTCCACAAGGTGGACGGCGTCGGCGGCCACCTGGATTCATGGTGGGTCACCGATGATCACTACGTGAACTTCAAGCTCGTGACATGACGCGCGAAGGCGACCTCCCCCGCCCCGCCGTGCTCACCTGGGTCGACGCCGCGGATGCCGAGCGCCTCCGGACGGCGCTGCGGGGAACGGATCTGCACGTCGTGGAGTTGAACGGCGCGCTCGTCGACGACGCGCCGTCGCTGTTCGCCGCCTTCGAGAGTCTGCTGGGCCGCAGCTTCGCGGCCGGCCGCTGGGACGCGCTGCGCGACGTCATGCCGGAGATCGTGGGCCGGACGCGGTCCGAGGATTCCTGCCTCGTCTGGGACCACGCCGACAACATGCTCCACGGCGGCCTGCCAGACCTGGTCACGGCGCTCCACCTGCTGGTCGAGACGTCACGCGACCTCGAGCAGCACAACCGCCGGTTCGTCACCTTCCTGATCGGCGAAGGTCCCAACTTCCCCCGGCTTGGAAGCTGAGTCAGCGGCAGACCCGGGGGAGCCCATACCCTCGACGGCCGATGTCCCGGAGCACCGCCCTCGCCCTCTACGCGCTGCTGGTCCTCATCTGGTCCAGCACCTGGGTCGCCATCAAGATCGGGCTCGAGGACGCGCCCGCGCTGCTCGGCGCCGGCATCCGCTTCGCCGCCGCCGGGCTGCTCCTGCTCGGCTTCGCGGCGGCGCGCCGGAGGTCGCTGAAGACCGACAGGCTCCTCGCCCTCGTCCTCGGCCTGCTGCCGTTCGCGTTCTGTTACGGCCTCGTCTACTGGGGCGAGCAGTACATCCCGTCCGGGCTGACCGCGGTCCTGTTCGGCGTGATGCCGCTCTACACGGCCGTCCTGGCCGCGCTCCTGCTCCAGGACGAGCCACTCACCAAGCGGCTGCTGGCCGGCGTCGCGCTCGCGCTCGCCGGCCTCGCGCTGGCGTTCGTGGAGAGCCTGAAACTGGGGAGCGAGGACAGGGCCGCGCTCGGCGCGATCGCCGTGGTGCTGTCGCCGCTCGGCGCGGCGTTCGGGAACGTCGCGCTCAAGCGACGGGGCGCTGCGCTCGACGCGATCGTGCTGAACGGCTGGGGCATGCTGATCGGCGGCGCGCTGCTGCTGTCCGTGTCGGGCGCGAGCGAGGATTGGGGCGAGGCGGTGTGGAGCGCGAAGGCGCTCGGCTCGATCCTCTACCTGGCGGTGGTCGGCTCCGCCGTCGCATTCGTGACCCTCACGATCCTGCTGCGCGCGATGTCCGCGCAGGCGAGCTCGTTCATCGCGCTGATGATCCCGTTCGGCGCGCTCATCTTCGGCGCCGTCCTCTACAGCGAGCCGATCACCGGCCGCGCGGTCGCGGGCGCGGCGCTGGTGGTGGCCGGGCTGCTCGCCGCGCGCTGGCGGCCGCCGCCGTCCGTGCGGCGGCACGCCGCCGCCCGGCGCGAGCAGCGGATCGCGGCATGAGCGCGCTCGACGAGCAGCTCGACTACCTCGAGGCGGCTTCGCCGTTCTACCGCGAGCGCATCCGCGGTCGCCGCGAGCTCGCCGCCATCCCGTTCACCACCAAGCAGGAGCTGCGCGAGAGCCAGCAGCGCCGCCCGCCGTTCGGCGAGCACCTGTGCGCGCCGCGCGAGGACCTCGTGCGCCTGCACGTGACCTCGGGCACGACCGGCGAGCCGGTGGCGATCGGGCTGACGCACCACGACCACGAGGCCAACTCGGCGATCGGCGGCGAGGCGTTCCGGATCGCCGGGCTGCGGCCCGGCGACACGGTGGCGCACTGCCTCAACTACGCGCTCTACGCGGGCGGCATCGCCGACCACATGGCGATCGAGGCATCCGGGGCGACGGTCGTGCCGGTCGGCATCGGCCAGTCGCGGCGGCTGCTCGACCTGATCCCGCGGCTCAATATCAGTGCGATCTTCGGGACGCTCTCGTTCCCCGCCTACCTCGCCATGAGGGCCAGAGAGGCGGGGCTCGAGCCCGCCGGCCTCGGGCTGCGCCACATCGTCACCGCGGGCGAGCCCGGTGCCGGCCTCGCCGCGGTCCGCGCCGAGATCGAGCACCAGTGGGGCGCAAGCGTCACCGACACGTTCGGCATGAGCGACGTCTGGTCGACGATGGCGGGCGAGTGCGGCCAGGGCGACGGCCTGCACCTCACCACCGAGCGCCACGCCGTGCTCGAGGTCATCGACCCCGAGACCGAGGAGCTGCTCCCGCTCGAGGACGGGGTCACGGGAGAGCTCGTCTGGACGCACCTCGATCGCCGCGCCTCGCCCCTGCTGCGCTACCGCTCGAGCGACCTCGCCGTCGTCCGTACCGCGCCCTGCGCCTGCGGCCGCACGAGCCCGCGCATCCACATCGGCGGCCGCCGCGACGACATGCTGCGCATCCAGGCCGTCAACGTCTACCCGCAGGCGATCGGCGAGGTTCTCGATCGCCTCGGCACCAGCGGCGGCTACGCGGTCGTGGCCGACGGCGACCCCATCGACGCCCCGCTGCACATCTACGTCGAGAGCCCGGAGGACCTCGCGAGCCTGCAGACAGAGCTCCGCGCCGCCCTCCGCACCGACGTGGCGCTGACCGCGCTCGCCTCCGGCGAGCTGCCCGTCGCCGAGCACAAGACGGTCCGCGTCTTCCGCACCGCGCGCGGTGACGTGCTGCCTGACGCAATCCGACGACACAGGGAGGAACCCCGACCATGACCGTGACCACCGAGGAGCTCGGCAGCGCACGGGTGATCCGCTGGGACAACCGGCGCCACCGCAACGCCTGGGGCGCCGC
>JBDTMF010000091.1:0-16682 GCA_039934455.1 Solirubrobacteraceae bacterium | reverse complement strand
ACCGCCTCGGCTGCCACACCTACATGCTCGACGGCGACAACGTCCGCCACGGCCTGAACAAGGATCTCGGTTTCACGCAGGCCGACCGCGTCGAGAACATCCGCCGCATCGGCGAGGTGGCCCGGCTCATGACCGACGCCGGGCTGATCGTGCTCGTCTCGTTCATCTCGCCGTTCCGCTCCGAGCGCCGGATGGCGCGGGCGCTGATGGAGGAGGGCGAGTTCCTCGAGGTCTTCGTCGACACCCCGCTCGAGCTCGCCGAGCAGCGCGACCCGAAGGGGCTCTACGCGAAGGCGCGACGGGGCGAGCTGGCGAACTTCACCGGCATCGACTCGCCCTACGAGCCGCCCGAGAACCCGGAGGTGCGGCTGGACACGACCACCCTCAGCCCCGAGGAGGGGGCCAAGGCCGTGGTCGACGCGCTCCGGGAGCGCGGGATGCTGCCCGGCAGCTGACTACTTGGCGTCGACGTGCGCGGGCGCGGCGGCGGTGGTCGAGGCGGTGATGGAGCTGCGCTCCTCAACCTCGTCGTCGTTGCCGGCCATGCCGGCGATCGAGTTCTTGAACTCGCGCATTCCCTTGCCGAGCGACTTGCCGGCCTCGGGGAGGCGCTTCGGGCCCAGGATCACCAGGGCGATCACGAGCACGATCACTAGTTCCATCGGACCGACGCTGAAGGGCATTGCGGTCTCCTTCTCGTTCGAAGTTGTGTCTGGGCATTCGCAGCCGGCACCCCGGTTGGATCAGTCACCGACGACGACTTCGCCCTTCATGAAGGCATGGAAGGCGCACACGTAGGCGTAGCGGCCCGCCTTCGGGAACGTCAGCGCGGCCTTGTCGCCGCGTCCGAGGCGGTCCGTATCGAGCTTCGACGGGCCGGTCGTGAAGGTGGCGGTGTGGCCGGCGGAGTCCTGATTGACGAAGGTGACGGTCCCGCCCGCCCGGACGTGCACGTTCGCGGGCTTGTACTTGAACGACTTGATGGCGACGGTCGCAGTCTTGGCGGCTGCGGGCTTCGCTGACGCTGCGGGTTTCTCGGAGCTGCCGCAGCCGGCGATCAGGAGCGGGAGGCCGAGGGCGAGGAGGCGTGGGGACATGACCGCACTGCGCCCCGAAGGGGTCCGGCGGATCACAGGGACTTGCGCGCCAACTCCCTGCTCAGAAGCATCCGATCGTGGTGCGAGCGCCGCATAGGTCCCCGTCACACAACTTCAAAGGAGCAATGCAGATGCCTGAAGCACCCAACGCGGTGCGCGAGCTCGCGTCGGACCCGACATCGCGGAAGAAGTTCCTGCGCATGGCGGGCGGCACGGGCGTCGCGGCTTCGTTCGCGGCGTTCGTCGCCGCCTGCGGCAGCGACAAGAGCTCGAGCAGCGCCAAGAGCACCAGTACCCCTGCGTCGAGCACGCCGGCGGCGAGCACGACCGGCACCGACGCGTTCGGCAAGGGCGATCTCGGTATCGCCAACTACGCGCTGACCCTCGAGTATCTCGAGACGCAGTTCTACAACGACGCGGCCGCGAGCGGCATGCTCAAGGGCAAGGTCCTCGACCTCGCCAAGCGGTTCGGGTCCGAGGAGCAGGAGCACATCGACGCGCTCACGGCCCTCATCAAGAAGGCGGGCGGCAAGCCGGCCAGCAAGCCGAAGGCGAAGTTCCCGCTCGACAGCGCGAAGTCGATCCTCGCCCTCGCCGCCACCGTCGAGAACCTCGGGGCCAACGCCTACCTCGGCCAGGCCGGGAACATCCAGGACAAGGAGATCCTGGCTGCGGCACTGTCGATCCACAGCGTGGAGGCCCGTCACGCGTCCGTCCTGAACCTCGCCACGAAGGCCGCTCCGGCGTCCGGCGCGTTCGCCAAGCCGGCGACCGCGGCTGACGTCCTCAAGAGCGTCAAGCCCTTCCTGGTCTCCTAGCTGTGCGAAAGGAATCTGAGAACCCAATGGAAAACATCGAGATCCAAGGCATGAGTCGCGGGGCCTTTTTGGTCCGCGGCGCGCTGGCCACCGGCGCCGTCGTCGGTGCCGCATCGGTCAGCCCCTGGGTGGGCTCGGCGCTCGCGCAGGGCAAGGGCGGGGACATCGACATCCTCAACTTCGCCCTCACCCTCGAGTACCTCGAGGCCGACTTCTACAAGCAGGCGGGCAAGCTGTCGCTGAAGGGCCAGTACAAGTCGCTGGCCAAGGACTTCGGCGCCAACGAGCAGGAGCACGTCGACGCGCTCAAGGCCACGATCGGCCAGCTCGGCGGCAAGGCCGTCAAGTCGCCGACCTTCTCGTTCCCGATGAAGAGCCAGAAGGACTTCGTGAAGCTGGCGATCACCCTCGAGGACACCGGCGTGTCGGCCTACAACGGCGCGGCGCCGATGATCGAGAGCAAGGACGTTCTCGCTGCCGCCGGCAGCATCGTGCAGGTCGAGGCGCGCCACGCCGCCGCCCTGCGCTTCCTCGACGGCATGGACCCGACCAGGGGCGCGTTCGACAAGACGCTCGCCAAGGGCGCCGTCCTGAAGGCCGTCAAGCCGCTCATCAAGGCCTAGTCAGCCACGGCGAACGCCGCTGCCCTGCAGGTCAGGGCAGCGGCTTCAGCCCACCGCCGCGCTGGCGCTCGGAGCGGTAGTCGACCTTCTCGCAGTTGACGAAGCGGTAGCCCTTCCTGATGGACTTGGCGACGTGGTAGATGTCGCGTCCGGGGCCGCAGTCGACGCGCCCGCGCCCGTAGTGGACCGAGATCGCGTCGTTGCCCGCGCCGGCGTAGATCGTGTTGCGGCCGTGCGAGCCGTAGATGAAGTCGTCGCCGGCGCCGCCGTAGATCAGGTCGTGCTGGCCGGGCGGCTGGCCGACGGGGTCGTGGTCGCCCCAGAGGATGTCCGAGCCACCGCGGCCGCTGAGCACGTCGGAGCCGTGACGGCCGAGCAGCTCGTCGGAGCGCTTCGTGCCGGTGAAGTGCGCCGCGCCGTCGGCCTTCTTGACGACCCCGCGTACGGCGGGCCACTCCTCGTGCGACGCGCAACCGCTGCAGGAGCTCTGGATCTGGCTGGCCTGCGCGGCCGGGAGGATCGCGAGCAGGGCGAAGAGCGCCAGCGCTCCGAGCGCGCGGGTCATCGGGGTCCTTTCCTGGGGTCCGAGCTGAGGGCACCCACACCCTACGCGGCGGGCCTGCCGGATGGTACGGGGGCCGCCTGCGCGGCAGGCTGGCTGCATGTCTGAGTTCACGATCGCCGTGACCGGCCTCGCGCTCAGCGCCGGCCTGCGGATCGGTCATGTCGCATCGCTCGCCGGGATTGCGGCGCCGAGGGCGCGGATCGCCTCGCTGCCCACGATCGCGTGGCCGCGCGCGTTGAGGTGGAGCCGGTCGCTCGCGTAGACGCCCGGGTCGGCCGACGTGGGGTGTCCCCGCATCTCGACGAGGATCGCGCCGTGGCGGCGGGCGACCCGGCGGGTCAGCTCCGCGAGCGGGCGCATCCGGCCGTCGAGCGCCGCCGCGTGCTCGCGCGGCACGAGGCCGGAGGTGACGATGTCCATCAGTTCGAGCAGCAGCACGTCGGCGCCCGCGCGCCGCAGCGGCCCCACGATCGCAACGAGCTCGCGCTCCACCGCGCCGGGGTCGAAGGACCGCCGCAGCGCATCGTTGCCGCCGGCCGCCACGATCGCCAGGTCGGGCCGGTACGCGAGCGCGGGCTCGAGCTGGCTCGCGCGCACCTCGGCGGTGAGCAGGTTGCGGCGGCCGAGGTTCAGCACGGCGAGCCCCGGAGCGGCAGCGGCGATGCGGTCGACCCACGAGAGGTCGCGGTAGCCGTCGAGCAGCTCGCGCACGCCCTCGGCGACGCTGTCGCCGAGCACCGCGAGGCGCCGCCAGCGCGCGCCGCGCAGCAGCGCCGTCAGATCTTGGTCGGGCAGGACTTCGGGGTCGCGCAGCGCGGTCATCGGTGCTCCTTGGGCTGGAGGTGGGGAGTGGTGGGGAGGGAGTAAAAGGACGATCGATCGTGCTTTTGTACCACAACACGAACGGTCGTGCTACATTTTCTTCGTGCCCCCCGCCGAAGACCTCGAGACGCTTGCCCGCGCCGAGCCCGCCGTCGCCGCCGACGAGGCCGACGGCCGCCGGCGCCGCGGCAACCGCACGCGCGAGTCGATCCTGCAGGCCGCGGCCGACCTCGCCTCGGTCGAGGGCCTCGTGGGCCTGAGCATTGGGCGCCTGGCCGCGGAGCTCGAGATGAGCAAGAGCGGGCTGTTCGCGCACTTCGGCTCGAAGGAGGAGCTCCAGCTCGCGACGATCGACGCCGCGCGCCGCCGCTTCGTCGAGCACGTCGTCAAGCCGTCGCGCTCGCTGCCCCGGGGGCGCGCACGGCTCGAGGCGCTGACGAACGACTGGCTGGCCTACTTCCGCAGCGAGCAGTTCGCCGGCGGCTGCTTCTTCCACACCGTCAAGGCGGAGTTCGACAGCCGCCCAGACAACGCAGTCCGCGAGGTCGTGATGGAGGACGTGCGCCAGTTCCTCGGCCTGCTCGCGCGCGAGGTCCGCAAGGCGCAGGAGGCCGGCGATCTCGACCCCGCCGTCGAGCCCGAGCAGCTGGCGCTCGCGCTCGACGCGCTGGGCGCCGCCGCCAACCAGCAGTTCCAGCTGATGCAGGACCCGGTCGTCTTCGACCGCGCCGCGACGGCGATCCGGGCGCGCCTCGACAGCGTCGCGGCTCAGCTCTCGGACGGCACCACGATCCACAGCACCAGGTAGGCGAGGACCTGCGGGCCGGGGAGCAGCATCGAGAGCAGGAACAGCACGCGCACGAGCGTCGGCGACAGGTCGAAGCGCCGCGCGACCGCGACGCACACGCCCCCGGCGATCCTGCCGCGGCGGGGGCGGACCAGTGCGTGCGAAGCCATGGGCGGAACGGTACTCACCTATCGCCGCCGCCGGGGATCTCGGCACCGGCCGGGACGCCGCGGCGCTGGTACGCCTCGTAGTGCTCGCTCCACTCGCTGGTGGCCTCGGTGCCGGGCGCCTCGCCGGCGTCACCGGACAGCATGTCCGCGAGGCGGTCGAGGCAGACGTGCCAGCCGGCGGCGTCGCGCGCGGCCTGCTCGCGGGTGGAGAGCACGTGGGTGAAGCGCATCCGGCAGCCCTCGGCCTCCGGCTCGAGCTCGATGTGCAGATGCTCGTCGCCCCAGGTGAAGCTGAAGCGGCGCGGCGGGTCGAGCGCGGTCACCGTGCCCTCCATCGGGTCCAACTCGCCGCCCGGGAACGCGAAGTGCATGCGGCCGCCGTCGCGCAGGTCGACCTCGACGCTGTTCGGGAACCAGTGCGCGAGCTGCTCGGGCTCGGTCACCGCGCGCCAGACGCGGTCGACGGGGTGGGGGTAGCGGCGCTCGAACCGCACCGCGGGCTTGCCATCGATCGTCTCGTAGGTCCCGTACACGGTCATTCCTCCTCGGTTGACATGCGGTCGAGGTGCCGCCCGAGGTCGTCGAGGCGCTCGTTCCAGAGGCGCCGGTACGGCGCGAGCCAGACGTCGAGCTCGGCCAGCGGGCCGGGGTCGATCGCGTAGACGCGGCGCTGCGCCTCCTGGCGGACCTGCACAAGGCCGGCCTCGCGCAGCACGCGCAGGTGTTTGGACGTGCCCGGCTGGGTCAGCCCGAGCCGGTCGACCAGCTCGCCGACCTGGCGCAGGCGCTCGAGCAGCAGCTCGAGCATCGCCCGGCGGTGGGGGTCGGCGAGGACGGACCATGTGGACGGCACGCCTGAGAGCATAACCATCTAGGCATATACATGCCTCGGCATATGGATCAGGTCGGGGTGAGGTCGAACGCAACCGCCGCGGCGCGGTCGCGCAGGTCGTGCAGGCGGGCGAGCTGGTCCTCCGCGCGCCGGTCGAGGTCCGCGAGCTGCACGGCGCCGAGCCGGGGCTCGTCGGGCTCGATCGCTCGCAGAGCGCGCCACAGGCTGAGCTGGCCGGTGACCGCCGCGTTGAGCGCCTCGACCTCGACCGGGCCGCCGAACTCGGTGCCCGCGTTCGCCTTTGCGGTGCGCTTGGCGAGCTCGAGGCCGCCGGTCGAGCCGGCGTAGTGGTCCTGGAGATAGATCTCGAGGAACTTCCGTCCCTCTCCGGTTCGGTGGAGGTCACGTCATCGCCCTACCCCGCCGGACCGCTCGGCACAACCGTCCGCGCGCCGGGCGCGCATGTGGAGGCCGCGGCGACGGCGATCGCCTCGCGCACGGCGTCGAGCAGGGCGGCCCCGCTCGCGAGCTCGGCGGCCAGCGCGCCGTTGAAGGCGTCGCCGGCGCCGGTCGTGTCGACCACCTCGACGCGCGGCGCGGGGATCCGCTCGACCGTTTCCCCGTCGACCACGAGCGCGCCGTCGGCGCCGAGCGTGACGACGACCGGCGCCCCGGTCCGCGCCGCGAGGGCGCGGGCCGCCGCCTCCGGGTCCTGCTCGCCCGCGAGCGCGCGCGCCTCGTCGAGGTTGGGCGTGAGGAGGGGCGAGTGCTCGAGCAGCGCGGCAGGCAGCTCGCGGGCCGGGGCGGGGTTCACCACCACCTCGAGGCCGGCGGCCCGCGCGGCCCGCGCCCCGGCGACCACGGGCGCGTCGGGGATCTCGAAGCCGAGCAGCGCGACGCCGCCGTCCGCGCCGCGCAGCACCGCCTCGACGACATCGGCGCCGAGCTCGGCGTTGGCGCCCGAGGCGACCGCGATCTGGTTCTCGCCCGCCGCGTCGACGACGATCAGCGCCACGCCGGTCGCGCTGTCCTCGAGGCGCGCGACCGCGGCGACGTCGACGCCCTCGGCCACGAGCGCCGCCACCGCCTCCTCGCCGAGGTCGTCCTCCCCGACGGCGCCCACCATCCGCACGTTGGCCCCGAGGCGCGCCGCCGCCACGGCCTGGTTGGCGCTCTTGCCGCCGCCATGGCGCTCGAACGTCCCGCCCGCCACCGTCTCCCCGGGGCGCGGGAGCGTCGCCGCCGTGACGACGAGGTCGAGGTTGACCGAGCCGACGACATAGACGTCCCGCGCCATGGCGCGGGAGGGTACGCCCGTTAGCGCTTCGGCGTCCGGACGGGCTCGCGGCGGACCCGACGCAGCGTGCCCCCCTTGGCGACCTTGAAGCGGATCGAGCCCGAGGTGTTGGTGATCCGCCTGCCCTTGAGCGAGCGGTACGTCAGCAGGAAGGTTCCGCGCCCGAGGCGCTTGCCGTTGACCTTGCCGTTCCAGCGGAAGCGGTTCCGGCGGCCCTGCTTCGCGGTGCCGAGCCTCACCTTGCCGAGCACGCGCAGGCGCGGCGCGGTGCGGCCGAGCAGCTTGCGCTTGCCAACGACCCTCGCGACGAAGATGCCGATCTTCGTCGTCGTGGTGACCTTCGGGGTGAGCGGGATCGTCTGCAGGCCCGCGGCGCCGGCGATCCTGGCCCGGCAGGCCGCGTCGCAGGTGATGGCCGGCGCTGTGCTCGCCGGCCCGTTGGCGATCGAGAGCCCGCCGTAGACGTTCTGGAACGCGCGCGTCTGCGGCGACGGAGCCTCGGTGCCGATCCCGACGGGGGGGTTGACGACGGTCTGGATGCCGGGCGTGGCGTCGAACACTCCGAGCTTGCGCTGGCCGCCGCTGCTGCGCACGAAGCCGAGCTTGAGGCCGTCCGGCGACCAGGCCGGCATCCGCTCCGGGCTCGTCGTGGTGACCGGTGCGGGCGCGACCGTCGTCTGCAACTCGCCGGGGAACGTGATCGAGTGGATGTCGGCGTCCTCGCCCGTGGTCCGGTCCATGGCGACGTAGCCGTCTCCGTTGCGCGGCACCGGATGCCCGGCGGGCGCGCCGTTGTCACCGAAGTCGAGCGTGCCGAAGGTGGCCCGATCGGCGAAGGTCCCGGTCTCGCCGAAGAGGGAGAGCCTGGCGACGCTCTTCACGAGCGCCCCGGTGACGGGGTCATGGGTGAAGAGCGAGAGGTAGCGCGCGGCACGCGGCACGATGCACGGCTGACAGCCGTTCGCGGCGAACAGGGGCTCGCTGAACAGCACGGGGATGGCAGCCGCGTGCGGGATGTCGGCGACGCCGGGGACGGTGGAGCGGATCTCTGTCGAAGCGGGCGGCGGGAGCGTCCCGACCGAGCTGCTGAGACCCACTCGGCTCTGGCCCTCGCGATTGACCTGCTCGTTCGGGCCCTGGGGTTGCGGCCGGATCCCCCAGGTCAGCGACGTGCTCGTGAACACCGGGCCGACGCCGGGTGGGAGCTCCGTGAGGGTGCCGGTCTGCCGGTCGACCGACAGCAGCCTCCGCTGGGCCGGCGGCACGATGTCGCCGTTGAGCTTGGGCAGGAGCTTCATGCGCGTGAAGACGAGGTGGCGCCCGTCGTTGGAGAGCGCGGGGTGGAGCTCGTCGTCGGGCGTGTTGACGCCCGCGGGCACGGTCACCTGCGCTCCGGTCGCGGCATTGACGATCCGGATCTCGAAGCCGCTGCCGGTGACGTACTCCTCGTAGGCGGCGATCAGGCCGGCCGCGGAGGCGGTCGCGGGCACGATCATCAGCGTGATGAGAACCACGGTCAGCGCCACCAGTTCGCGTCCATGCGAGCGCAAGGCGCGACCGTACCCGAGGCCCGATACCTAGGCAAGTGTTCGAGTCTGCCGGGGGTGCAGCTAAGGAGCTGGGCGCTGATGCCGATCCAGAGAGGACATGCTCGTCTCCCGTCGCCTCCCCACGATCTTCGCCGCGCTGCTTCTCTTCGCGCTCATCCTCTCCGCTTCAGCCGAGGCGCGGCCGCTCACCGGCTCGCCCGGCGCCGACCGCTTGACCGTCAGGACCGCGAGCGGCAACACCGTGCGCGCCAGCGGCGGCAACGACCGCGTCATCGGCGGCGCGGGCAACGACCTGATCTACGGCGAGACCGGCGGCGACACCCTCTCCGGCGGCGCCGGCGACGACCTCCTCGACGGCGGCTCCGGCGACGACACGCTCGTGGGCGAGTCCGGCAACGACACCGCGGTCGGCGGCTTCGGCCACGACACGCTCGACGGCGGCGACGGCAACGACACGCTCGACGGCGGCGCCGCCCCCGACCAGATCAGCTCGGGCGCGGGCAACGACATCGTCCACGGCGGCAGCGGCGCCGACGGGATCAACTCCGGCCCCGGCGACGACCAGGTCTACAGCGACTCCGGCCCCGACCGCATCGACGCCGGCGACGGCAACGACACGGTCTACGTCAACAACGGCACCGCGGTCGAGAGCGTCGACTGCGGCCCGGGCGACGACACGATCTACATCAACCCCTACAACCTCAAGGGCGGCATCTCCAACGCCCACGACATCCGCGCCGGTCACATCCGCAACTGCGAGCACGTCGTCGAGCAGGAGCGCACGCACGACGCGACCAAGGGCGTGACGCGCGACGCCAACTCCCGTCAGGGCGGCACGCTGCGCGGTACCGAGCGCAACGACACCCTGCTCGGCGGCCCCGGCCCTGACACCCTTCTTGGCGGTGCCGGCGACGACGTCCTGTGGGGCAACCGCCTCCACGACGGCCGCTCCTTCGGCACCGACAAGATCGACGCCGGGCCCGGCAACGACACCGTCTACGGCTCGCGCGCCAACAACAAGATCATCGGCGGCGACGGCGACGACTACCTCCAGGGCGGCCCGCTGCGCAACCGCATCCTCGCCGGCAACGGCAATGACACGGTGCGCCTGCGCGGCTCGGGCCCGAACACGGTCCTGACCGGCGCCGGCGACGACATCGTCGAGGCCTACGCCAAGGGCCATGCCGCGATCGACTGCGGCCCCGGCTTCGACCGCGTGAACATCGGCTTCAACCGGCTCGTGAAGACGCGCCACTGCGAGCTGGTCAAGAAGCTCTACAAGAAGCGGTAGCGCGTGGGTCGAACGTGCGTCCAGGGTCCCTGGCGCGCGCTCACGATCATGCCGATGGTGGGAGGGTGGTCCGCACAACGAAAGGATTCGAGATGCGCCTCCCCCTGATCGCAGTTTGCACCGCCGTGCTCGCGCTGGCGTTCGCCGGCACCGCGTCGGCCGACCAGCCGCCCGTGGACCCCGCCGACTTCTCGTTCCTCGCCACGATCGACTGCGGCTCCGGCCCGGTCGAGGTCGGGTCGACCGACGACATCTACGCCCCGCTCGTCGAACTCGAGACCGGCCGCAAGTTCGAGCCCGTCGCCTGGGACGTGTCCTTCGGGGACTTCCACTTCGTCGACGTCAAGGAGGGCTTCACCGTCACGCGGCGCAACTCCATGGAGTGCTCCTACTTGGACGAGTGGGTCTCCGGCACCGTCACGCTCAAGCGGACGCGCCGGTACTGCGACGACGACGATCGCGGCGATCACCGCGGCCGCCACCACGACCGCTGGGACCGCGACCGCCACGGGCGCCACAGCCACCGCGGTTAGCGGATCGCGCGCCTGACGTCACGGCCCGTCCCCGGCGGGCCGTCGGCGTTTGTGCGCCGCCGGAAGCGGCGATACGCTCGGCTCCGAGCCCCGCCCCACGGCGACGACTTTTCACCAGACGATGGCGCTTCTCAAACGCGGACCGAAGGCTCGGTCGTGTCGCGTGGGTCGCCCCGGATGTGTAAGAGGGCGCCAGACTGGGGTGGGGCTTGTTCTGCCGCGTGCTGTGATGACCGTGCCAGAATCACCCGCCGTGGCGGGCTGCTGTGATCCTCGGGGCTGCGACCGGTTCTTCGGCCGGCGCTTCGCGCGCCGGATGGCGCGGGCGTATCGGAAGCGCGGGCTCGACTCCACGGCGCAGCGGATGGTCGGCTTCCTCGAGCGGGAGGGCATCGAGGGTGCGACGGTGCTCGAGATCGGCGGCGGGGTGGGGGAGATCCACCTCGAGTTGTTGCGGCGCGGAGCGGAGCGCGCCGTCAATCTCGAGCTCTCGGCCGCCTACGACGCGGACGCGGCGCGGCTCGCGGGCGAGGCGGGCGTGCAGGACCGGGTGGAGCGCCGGCTGCACGACATCGCGGTCGACCCCGAGACGATCGCGCCCGCCGACGTCGTCGTCCTGCACCGCGTCGTCTGCTGTTACCCCGACTACGAGCGGCTGCTCGCCGCCGCCGCGGCGCACGCGCGCCGCGCGCTCGTGTTCAGCCACCCGCGGCGCAACCTGATCTCACGGCTGATCGTGGGCGCCGAGAATCTCGGCTTCCGCGTGCTGCGGCGCGAGTTCCGGGTCTTCGCTCACCCGCCCGACGCGATGCTCGCGGTGCTGCGCGAGCAGGGCATGGTGGCGCGCTTCGCTGAGCGCGGCTTTGCCTGGGAGGCGCGCGGGATGGCCCGCCAACCCAGCGCCGCGGCCCCCAGCAGCCCGTAGCCGGACAGGAAGGCGAGGGCGATCGAGAGCACCACGGTGCCGAGGTTCGAGAACCCGAGCGCGGTGCCGACGATCATGCCGAGCACCTCGCCGATCGCGCAGCCCGTCAGGCATGCAGGGTGGCGCTGATGGCCAGGTCGGCGGGGCTCTGGTGGTCGTGCACGGGTGGATGGTGGCGGATCCAAGTTGCTTGCGCACGCAACAACGTGGTGCTACTCTGTGGCAAGTAAACGGAACGCGCTCCGCTTAGGGGCCATCCGAACCGACGACCTCCAGGGGGAAGACTCAATGGCAACCGCCACCACTCCGCTGCTCGACCGCACCTACAACGCCGATCCGGTTCACTCGAGCTTCGGGTTCGCCGTCCGCTATCAGGGCGTCTCGCTCTTCAAGGGCACGCTCAACGAGGTCGCCGCGACGCTGACCGACGGCAGCCTCGAGGGCACCGCCAAGGTCGAGTCGATCTCGATCCGTACGCCCGACCAGTTCCGCCAGCACGTCCTCAGCGCCGAGTTCTTCGACGCCGAGAACCACCCCGAGGTGACCTTCACGTCTGACGACCTCGACCTGGCTGACGGCGGCACCGCGAAGGTCGCCGGCGAGCTCACCATCAAGGGCATCACCCGCCCGGTCGAGGCGACCGGCACGTGGACTGCTCCCACCGACGACGCCTTCGGCAACGCCCGCGGCCACCTCAACCTCGAGGCCGTGATCGACCGCACCGAGTTCGACATGAACTGGAATATGGCCCTCCCGTCGGGCGGCAACGTGCTCGCCAACGACGTCACCCTCATCGTCGAGCTCTCGCTCGTCGCACAGGCGTAAGCGATGCGGATCCTCGGCATCGCAGGCAGTGTGCGCCGGGGCTCCCACAACCGCAGGCTGCTCCGGGCGGCGGGCGACATGCTCCCGCCCGGAGTCGACTTCGTGGAGTGGGAGGGCCTCGCCGGCCTGCCCATCTTCGATGAGGACCTCGAGAACTCCCCGCCGCCCGCCGTCCAGGCCTTCCTCGACGCGATCGCGGAGGCGGACGGGCTCCTGATCGCCACTCCCGAGTACAACGCCTCCGTCCCGGGCGGGCTCAAGAACGCGCTCGACTGGGCCTCACGGCCGTTCCCCGACAACGTCCTGCGCGAGAAGCCCGGCGTCGTGATCGGGGCGAGCACCGGCCTGTTCGGCGCCGTCTGGGCGCAGGCGGAGGTCCGCAAGGCCCTCAAGGCCTCGGGCGCGCACGTGCTCGAGTCCGAGCTGCCGGTCGGGTTGGCGGATTCCGCCTTCGACCAAGACGACTCCCTCGCCGATCCCGAGATCGTCGCCCGCCTGGGCGACGTCCTCGGCGACCTGCTGCGCGAGGTGCGATCGCCGGTCGAGCAAGCGGCATGATGGAGGCCGTGCTCGAGCTTCCGCAGTTCGACGACGGCCAGACGCCGCACGAGCGGGCGGACGCGGCCCGCAACCGCCTCCGCATCCTCGAGGCCGCGACCGAGCTGGTCGAGGCCCACGGCATCGAGCACGTCTCGATGGACGACGTCGCGCGCGCCGCGTGCGTCGGGACCGGCACGCTCTACCGCCGCTTCGGCGACCGTGCCGGCCTCGCCCTGGCGCTGCTCGACCAGCACACGCGCGAGTTCCAGGACGCGCTGATCGCCGGCCCGCCGCCGCTCGGGCCCGGCGTCCCGGCCGCGGAGCGCCTGCGGGCGTTCGGTGAGGGCTACCTGGACCTCGTCGAGCGCCTCGTCGAGCTGCTCGTCGTCGCCGAGCCACCCGGCCGCGTCGTCGACGGCGGCCCGTACCCGCTCTACGCCACGCATCTCGCTCTGTTGCTGCGCGAGGCCGCCCCGCACGTCGACTCGGAGTTCGTCGCGCAGGCGCTGCTCGCGATGCTGCGCCCGGCGCAGCACCTCTACGCGCGGCGCGGGCTCGGCTGGTCGCTGGAGCGCGTGCGCTCCGGCTGGTGCGACCTGGTCGACTCGCTCAGCGACGGACCGCGCGCAGCCCGCTGACGACGCGCGCGACGCCGCCGGCGCTCGCCAGGCGGTGTGAGGCGCCCGCGGCGATGACGATCTCGTCGCCGGTCCGCAGCCAGTGCGCCTCGGCGAGGTCACGCGCACATCCTGGGCTGCCTGCGGGGGGCACGCAGCCGGGTGATCCACACACCGGGGGTGCGGGCAGCACGACCGTCCGTCCGCACCCGTCAAGGCGCCGGTGCAGGCGGTCGACACGACTCTGATGGCCAACGTCCTGCGTCAACCGCGGAGGGAGCGCACCGACCTCGCGGTGTGCGCGCTGCTGCTCGCCGTCATCACGCTGCTGCGCCTGGCCGTCTCGAACCCGGTCGAGGCCGTCGGCTTCCTCTATGTGATTCCGGTCAGCCTGCTCGCGTCCGAGCGCGGGCTGCGCGGCGGGCTGATCGCGTCGGCCGGCGCGATGCTCCTCACGGTGGCCTGGGTCGTGCTCCAGGACGTGCCGCTCGGCCTGATCGGCTACGGCGCCCGCGCGGTCACCTTCCTCGGCGTGGGGGTGCTCGTCGGCCTGCAGGCGGAGCAGCGGCTCCGGCTCCAGCGCGAGCGCGAGGACCTGCTCGCGGAGCTCCAGGCGACCACGACCCACGACCAGCTCACCGGCCTGCCCAACCGCCGGGCGTGGGACGACCGGGTCGAGCAGGCGCTGCGCCGCGCCGCCGACGCGCGCGCGCCGCTGAGCGTGCTCGCGCTCGACCTCGACCAGCTCAAGCGCATCAACGACACGCACGGCCACGCGCAGGGCGACCGCCTGCTGCAGCGCTGCGCGCACGCCTGGAGCGGGGCGTTGCGCGACGGTGACTTCCTGGCCCGCCTCGGCGGCGACGAGTTCCTGGTCCTGCTCCCCGGCTCGGCCCACCTGGCGGCCGAGCAGGTCGCGACGCGGTTCCTCGGCGCGGTGCCGTTCAACCAGACCTGCTCGATCGGCGTCGCAACCTGGGACGGCGAGGAGGCCGCGCAGGAGCTCGTCCACCGCGCCGATCAGGGCATGTACACCGCGAAGGCGGCCGGCGGCGGCCGCGTGGCTCAGTCGTTGCCGATGTCGATCCGGGAGGGGCCGTCGTAGCCCTCCGGGTGCAGCACGAAGGTCTCCAGCGACATGCCGGCCACCTGGGTGTCGATCGCGCTCAGGAACCCCCGCACGCGGCGGCCGGTGAGCCGTTCGACCGGAGCGCAGAAGTCCTCGACCGTGGCGTACTGGAAGAAGGTCCGCATGTCACGGACGCGCTGATGCTCCCCGAGCCTTGTGAGGTTGCGCTCGGCCGGCGTCAGCGTGTCCTCCAGCAGCGTGATGAGCGTGTCAGGGCCCGCCCAGTCGGTGCGAGCCTTGGTCGGGCCGCGGCCGAACTGCTCCTTGTAGAGCCGCACCATCTCGCGCGAGATGTCCGCGAGGATGCTGGTGCTCGGGTCGGTGGGTGCCGTGTACGGCTCGTCGCTCTGGTCCAATTTGGGGCTCGCTTTGATCGGGCCCCTCGGAGGCTTGTCCTGCGGGCGGATCCCCGCGCAGACACACGAACGGCGGCTGTATTGATGAGCGAGCCAACCCCAACCGACCGTTGCCGGTTCCACTGCCCCGTTCTTCCCCCCTTGCAAGAGGCAGATCGCTGCACCGGAACCCTTGGTCTGGGCCGACCGGGTTGACCAGAGCCTCCAGCCTAGCGCTTGGCCAGGCTCGCGCTGTCGGCGCGCTCGAGCAGGAACATCTCGACGGTCACGTCGGGTGACTGGTGGTTCGCGCTCATGAACGCCTTGACCTGCCGGCGCGTGAGCCCCTCGATCGTCTCGATGAAGCGCACCTCCATGGTGTCCTGCCACGACATCCGCGCCGAGCGCACCTCGTGCCACTTCCCGGCCTCGAAGAGCGTCTGCTCGGCGGCGTGGTAGCCGCCCGTCATCACGACGACGACGAGATCCGGCTCGAGGTAGGTGCGGCAGTCCGCGGGTCCGCGGCCGTAGTACTCCTTGAACAGCGCGACGATCGCGTTGGAGAGCTCCTGGCGCAGCGGGCCACCGTGGCCGGCGGAGGCGCGCATGGCGGCCACGTCGGCGGGGTCGAGGTCAGGCTCCGTCATGGGACTGACCTCCGAGCATACTTGCGCTCTGAAGCCCGTTCCGAAAACGCCGGAGGCGCGATACCCTTCGCGGTTCAGGAGCCACAGACGACGACGCCCGCGCGGGCAGACTCACGTTCGACCGCGCGGCGGGACGGCTGTTCCTCCGACCAACGGAGACGCCTTTGGTCCGCAGCGGCTGGAAGGGGGCTCCAGGGAGGATCCGCATGTCAACCGATGTCTCGTTCCAGCAGCGGTGCCAGGAGCAGGAGATCGCGATCGCGCGGCTGATGGAGGAGTGCCAGGCGCTGCGCGGCGAGAACGCCGACCTGCACGCCCAGCTGGAGATGGCTCGTGATCCGGTCGCCGTCACCGGCGTCAACCGGCTCGAGGCCTCGCTGCCGGCCGGCCCGGCGGCGCCCGCCACGGCCCGGGCCGCGCTGACGCGGTGGCTGTCGGGCCACGTGCCCATCGAGGTGCTCGAGGATGCGCGGCTGCTCGCGTCGGAGCTCGTCACCAACAGCATCCGCCACCCGGACATCACCGAGGAGGCCTCGCTGCGGCTCGCGGTGCAGCTCTCCAAGGGCGCGCTGCGGGTCGAGGTGCGCGACCCGGGGATCGACGGCGTGGTCGCCGCGCGCGAGCCCGACCGCGAGAACGGTGGCGGCTTCGGCCTGCATCTCGTTGACATGCTCGCGACCCGCTGGGGCGTCAGCCGCGCCGACGGGACCCACGTCTGGTTCGAGGTCGACGCGGCGGGGGCGACGGACTAGCGCGCGACCGGCTCGACGGCCTGCGGCGCCCTCACCGGGCGCGCCTCGGCGAACGTCACCAGCCGTCCGCGGTCCTCGTCCCACAGCTTCAGGCGCACCGACCGCACCCCGTCCCACAGCGACAGGGTCGGGACGTCGTGGAAGACCGGGTTCTCGTCGTGTGCGCGCTGGAGGTTGTAGTTCGGAATCCGCGCGTTGAGGTGGTGGACGTGGTGCAGCCCGATGTTGCCGGTGAAGAACTGCAGGGGCTGCGGGAGCTTGAGGTGCGAGCTGCCGTGGAGCGCGGACTCGGCGAAGGTCCAGTCGGGGCGGCGCTCCCAGTAGGTGTCCTCGAACTGGTGCTGCACGTAGAAGAGGAAGACGCCGGCGGCGCCGCCGATCAGGACCGGCGGAGCCTGGACGAGCAGGTACGCCTGCCAGCCGAGCAGCCAGATCAGGACGCCGGCCACGACCGCCAGCGCGATGTCGGTGCCGAGGATGCTGCGCTGGATGCGCGGCTGCGCGGAGAACGAGATCACCCGCGGCTG
>JBDTMF010000090.1:0-17101 GCA_039934455.1 Solirubrobacteraceae bacterium | reverse complement strand
CCATCGCGGAATCGTCTTCGCCAGGCCGGACGGAGCTGTTTGTGCGACAACCTCCCACGGATGCGGGTGTCCCCAGCGATTCCGGCCAGGCGCTCGTTCGGGACGAGCTCCGAGCGTGTCGACTCACGATCGGCCCACGCTCGCTTCTGTCCGCGAATGCGGAAGTGCGGACGTCGTCAGGGGTTCCGCCCGCTGCTCCTCCTTTGCGAGCCTGCGCAGCGCCGCGGCGGAGACGACCGCATCCACGTCGAGTGCATACGTCCCGGTCGACTTTTCCGAAGGCGATCAGGTCTTCCTCGCGAGCAAGCCAGCGTGAGCGGTCCGTCGTCGCGCTCATGTACCTCAGCGCCGGCGGTATCACCGACCCGTGTTTCGCCAGGCCTCGTGGGAGGATCGAAATTGCCGCCGATCCCGCAGCCGCGCGACGGCGGCGCGACTCCCCGAGCGAGGGTCAAGAAGAGGTTGATTGTTCGCGCGAGTCAGTTGTCACCGTATTCGAAGACGCCGTCGTCCACGCGGAGGTTGTGGACGCGATGGCCGAGGATGTCGATCCTGTTTGTGCTCGCGGGTACCCGTGGTCAACGACTGGGCTGGTTGCGTCCAGGATCCGGAAGTCGTTGTCGCGGTTCGTATCTCGCGTGCCCGGTTCGTGTCTTGCGTGCCGTTAGGGTCATAGAACCGCGGATCGGCGTTCAGGCCGGTCGACTCGTCAGAGAGGAGTTGCCGCCCCACGCGAGGTTGGAGCGGTGCGGTGCCTCGGGTTCGAGGTCGCGTCGTGATCCCACGGCTGCGTGTGACTGCTGGCCGTGGCGTAGAAGATGTTCGGTCGATGGTGCCGGTCGCGTTCTGGCCTCCGGTGCGACCGAGGGCGGGGGCGCGGGGTCACATCCCGTCGCCGTTCATCTTCCGGTCGCCCATGGCCCTGGCGGACGACGGGTCGCTGGCCGACTGGCGGACCTGCGGCGGGCCTGCGAGCGGCTGGGAGGTCACGGCGGACCGCAGCGTGGTCACGTACTGCACGATCGGCAAGCGCGCCAGCCAGGTCGCCTTCGCGCTCACGCAGGACCCGGGGTTCCCGACGTGGCCGTCTTCTACGGCACGTGGTCCGGATGGCAGCCGGCGGGACGCCCGGTCGAGACCTGACCGGCTCAGAGCACCTTGGAGAGGAACGCCCGCGTGCGCTCGTGGCGCGGCGCGCCGAACAGCTCCGCCGGGGGCCCGGACTCCACGACGACGCCACCGTCCATGAAGACCGCGGTGTCCGCGACCTCGCGCGCGAAGCCGATCTCGTGGCTGACGACGATCATCGTCATGCCCTCCTGCGCGAGCCGGCGCATCACGTCGAGCACCTCGCCGACGAGCTCGGGGTCGAGCGCCGAGGTCGGCTCGTCGAAGAGCATGAGCTTGGGCTTCATGGCCAGCGCA
Source organism: Solirubrobacteraceae bacterium (assembly GCA_039934455.1). Classification (GTDB taxonomy): domain Bacteria; phylum Actinomycetota; class Thermoleophilia; order Solirubrobacterales; family Solirubrobacteraceae; genus DASQFQ01. The sequence goes on along the minus strand of JBDTMF010000090.1, from coordinate 15,676 downwards.
CGGGCAATGGCGACGCGCTGCTGCTGGCCGCCCGAGAGCTGCGCTGGGTAGGCGTTCTCCTTGTCGGCGAGGCCCACCATGCCCAGCAGCTCGCGGGCCGCCGTCCGGGCTGCGTTGCGGTGCTGCCCGCCGACGCAGACCGGCGCCTCGGCGACGTTCTCGAGCGCCGTCATGTGCGGGAACAGGTTGAAGCGCTGGAAGACCATGCCGATCTCGGCGCGCTTGCGCGCGACCTCGGAATCGCGCAGCTCGTAGAGCTTGTCGCCCGACTGCCGGTAGCCGACGAGATCGCCGTCGACGGACAGGCGCCCGCCGTCGATGGCCTCGAGGTGGTTGATGCAGCGCAGGAACGTCGACTTGCCCGATCCCGAAGGGCCCAGCAGGCACAGGACCTCGCTCGGGCGGACCTCCAGCGAGATGCCCTTGAGGACCTCGAGGCGCCCGAAGGACTTGCGGACCTCCTCGGCGCGGACCATCGCGTCGTTCATCGGCCCGCCCCCGACGCGCCCGAGACGTCGACGCTCGCGTGCCGGAACGAGAAGACGGTGCGGCGCAGGCGCTGGAGCGGGGTGTCGGGCAAGTTGCGCGAGGCGCCGCGCGAGAACCTGCGCTCGATGTAGTACTGCGCGATCGAGAGCACCGTGGTCATGATGAGGTACCAGGCGCTCGCCACGAGCAGGAGCGAGATCTGACGGTAGTTCACCGAGTAGATGAGCTGCGCCGAGTACAGCAGCTCGCTGTAGGCGATGACGCTCACGAGCGACGTCGTCTTGAGCATCGAGATCGTCTCGTTGCCGGTCGGCGGGATGATGACCCGCATCGCCTGAGGCAGCACGATGCGGCGCATCGTCTTCAGCCGCGTCATGCCCAGGGCGTGCGCCGCCTCCGTCTGCCCCTCGTCCACCGAGATGATGCCGGCCCGGACGATCTCGGCCATATAGGCGCCCTCGTTGAGCCCGAGCGCGAGGATCGCGGCCACGAACGGCGTGATGACGGCGTTCGCGCTGCCATGCAGGAGCTCCGGCCCGCCGAACGGGACCCCGAACGAGATCCGCGGATATAGCGCCGAGATGAAGCTCCAGAAGAGGATCTGGACGAGCACGGGCGTGCCGCGGAAGAGCCAGACGTAGGTCCAGCTCGACGCGGCCACGAGCGGGTTGGGCGACAGCCGCATGACCGCCAGCAGGACGCCGAGCACGATGCCGATCGCCATCGAGATGACCGTGAGCTCGATCGTGACGACGACGCCGTGGAGGATGCGGTGGTCGAAGAAGAAGTCGCCGAACGTCCCCCACCCGAAGCGCGGGTTCGTCGCGACCGAGTGCACGGCGATCGTCACCAGCAGCAGGACGACCGCGCCGGCCACCCACCGCCCCGGATGGCGCACCGGGACGGCCTCGATCTCCTCGGGACGTCCCGTGGGGACTGGAGCCGTGCTGCTCGGCGACGACAAGCGACCGCGCGCCTAGCTCGTCGCCCCGTTGATCCGCGGGTTCGTGATCGCGCCGGAGGAGATGCCCCACTTCGCGAGGATCGCCTTGTACTGCCCGTTGGCCATCAGCGCCTTCAGGGCCGCGAGCAGCGGCTTGTCCAGGCCGCTTCCTTTGGGGATCGCGATCCCGTACGGCGCCGTCCCGTAGGATTTGCCCGTGAGCTTGAACTGCCCGTTGGACTTCTTGACCTGGTAGTCCGCGACGGGCGAGTCGGCCATCCCGACGTCGGACCGCCCGCTCGAGAGCGCCAGGTTCGCCCCGTTCTGGTCCGGGAAGACCGACACCGTCACGCCGGGCTTGCCGGCCGCCGTGCACTTCTTGCCCTGCGCGGCGGCGTCCGTGGCCTGCGTCGTGCCCTTCTCGGCGGCGACCTTGTGGCCGCAGAGGTCGGCGAGCGTGTTGATCGTCGGGCCGCCCTGCGCCTTGACGTAGAAGGACGTGCCCGCCGAGAGGTAGGTCACGAAGTCGACCGTCTTCTCGCGCTCCTTGGTGTCGGTGAACGACGACATTCCGAGGTCGTACTTCTTCGACGCGAGGCCCGGGATGATCCCATCGAACGTCGCGTTCACCACATTGGCCTTCAGACCCATGACGCCAATGAGCGCCTTGGCCAGGTCTGCGTCCATGCCCTCGACGGTCTTGCCGTCGGAGCCGATGAACTCGTTCGGGGGGTAGCTCGCGTCGGCGGCGACCGTGAGCGTGCCCTTCGACTTGACGGCCGCGGGGACCTGAGCCGCGACCTGCTTGTCGACCGCGCTGGCCTGGGAGGTCGAGGAGCTCGACGCCGACCCCGAGCTGGTCGACGACGAGTCGCTGCCGCACGCGACGAGCACGGCGGCAGCGGCGAGCGCGACGATCGTCGCTCCGCCGCGGGATGCGCTGTTCAACATTGGGGTCCTCCAGGCAATCGTGCACCGGGTCCTGCGAGAGAGGCGAGCATACCCTGGGGCCACGAGCGGCGTGGCCGGTCGGCGAACGCCACCCGGAGCCCCGGCGCATACACGCCGGTCGAGACACCGACCACGCGTCGACATCGTCGGAAGCCCGTGGTCACGCCGGCGCGCACGGCGATCCACGTCCTCGAGCGCTTCCTGGCGGGGCTCGCCTCCGCGGACCAGCGAGACGACGGATAGATCACGCCACGAACCACCCGAGAGGGCACGACGCGCTCGACCTGGTCATCCAGCCGCCGCTGCTTCGCGCGAACGGAGCACTGCGGTCGGTCATGCGCTACGCCTCCGCGCCGGCGATTTACCCCAGCCGCTCGCGAAGCTGTGGACGAATCCCCCGAACGTGACACGAAGCGGTCTCGTCTGTCCCCTTAAGCGGTGTCGCTGAGGCGCCGGTGCCACGGAAGCCCGTGTCGAACGCGTCGCTCAGCGTCGGCGCCGCCGCCGAACTCGAGCGATGATCGTTGGCCCAGTCGCGGGCGTAAGTTCGGCTATGCGAGCGCAAGATCCTCGCGGCATGTTTCTCGGTGAACCGGCGGATCCGCGCGCAACCATGGCCCACCGTCGACTCGGAGGGCGGACGTCCGTCCGTACCCGGTCGGGAGTCCTCGGGAATAATGCGTCCGTCCTCCTCCGGGCCGCTCGCGCCGCACCTCGAACTCATCGCCGGCACGGGTCTACGCAGTAAGCCCGCTGACTGAGCGCTGCGCGCAACGAAGTTCGCCGGCACCGCCTGCGAACGTGGCTGATCGTGGCGATCAAAACGAACGTCCGCCGGGCACTTACGCGGAAGCAGAAGCGCCCGGCCTCCGAAGTCTGTCCATCTCGGTGCGGAAGTCGGGTACGGAGGCCCGGGCGGACGATCAGCCCGATCACGGCGCCCCGACAGTTCACGGCCGGCAGAGCACGTTCGTGCATTGCAACGGGTTGCCGTTGCCCATCGCGCGGTTGCCACCGCCGTCGGTGACTCCGGGGACGGCTTCGATCCCGAGGGCACCGTTGCGGTTGGCGATGTTCGCGGTCAGCCGCGTCGTGGCGCTCAAGACGTTGATTCCGTCCGCCCCGTTGGCATTCGCAGCGTTGGCGTCCAGCAACGTTCCAGCCGCCGTCTCATCGATTCGATAGCCGTCTAGCGTCGCGCGTTGTACGCGATTGCCACGCACGACGTTGTCCTGCGGCGTGCCGAGCGCTTCGTCGGTCGAGGTAACGCGGATTCCGTAGGCCGCCGTGTTCGCGATCGCATTACCCGCGATCAGGTTGCGGTCGGCGCCGATGTCGACGAAGACACCCACCCCGGAGACTGGGTCGCCATCGACGCCCCTGATGCGCGCGAGGTCGTTGTCGGCGATCTTGTTGTCATCGCTGGCCACGATGATGCCGTCGCCGTTGCCGGTCAGCGAGTTCGCGGCCACGGTGTTGTGTGCGGATCCGATGTCGAGGAAGATGGACTGGAACTGAGTCCGGGTCAGCGTGTTCCCCGACACCACATTGTGGTCGCCCGCCTCAGCGATGTAGACGCCGTCGGCGCCACGCGTGATCGAGTTGCCCGCGATCCGGTTGTGATCTGAGTTTTCCAGGACCGCGATCGCTGAAATCCCGCTGTCGAACACGGAGTTACCCGTCACCTGGACGTGATCCGATCCAAAGAGGCCGATGCCAGCGAACTCGCTGCCGGAGACGTAGTTCGCATCGACCCGGACGTTGCTCGACTCGACGATGTCGACGAGGCCGCCGTCGTCGACGGAACGGTTGTGCCGCACCAGCACGCCGTTCGATTGGTCCAGAAACGTGTTGGCGTGCGCGAGGTGCGTCGTCGAAACGTCGTGGACGATGCTGCGCGGTGCGCGGTGCATGCTGACTCCGTCGACGAACTCAGTGATCGAACCACCCATGACCGTCACGCCGGGATGCCCGGCCCTGTTATCCACCCCCGCGTCGCAGTCGGTCACGGTATCGCACGAATCGAAACCGACTTCATCGCCATCGATCGTGTGCCCGTTGAGATCGAGCGTGATGCTGTCCGCACCGATGTAGAGGCCGTTGCCGACGCAGTTGGCGAGATCGTTGGCAAGACGCGTGTCCCGCGTGATGGTCTGTCCGCACGCGACCACCACCGGCTTCGGGGCGCGCGGATTGGTCTGCGGCACAGGCGATGCCTCGGCGCCGGCAGACGCCGGCACGGCGAGGACGAAGGCGGCGACTGACATCGCTACACAACCGCGGAATAGGCTCATAACTCGCGACCGTACCTCACGGGAGGGTGAACCGCCACGGCCCTGCGGTGGCCATCACGACCGTCCTCAAGACCGGACCGTGACCGTGGCCCTGGCTCATCGTCGCCGTGGTGCTTCTCGCAGTTGCCATGTTCGTCGTCGACGGCACGGCCGGAACCCATCATCCTCGCGTGTGGCTTCCTCGCGTTACTCGGCGCGGGCATCCGGCTGATCAGCAGAAACGACTCACCGCCCCCCGAGGGACGCGTGCCCGCCGGTCCTTCCGGCGCCTAGAGACTGCACCCGCAGCTCCTCGTTCCCTAGCGCGAGTCATGCAAGGGCGGCTGACGAACGATCCAGCCCTGGGCCGACTGTGTGCCCATTGCACTGCAGGGCTTCCTTCGTGGCTGCGGGTTATGCATGGTCACCTGACGTCCGCTCGTTCGCTTCGCGGCACGTATCCGCCGCGATCTCAGGTGCTGAACTCTCCCTCCATTAGTCCATTTTTTAGTGGGGGGAATAGGTTCGACTCGTTGGACACCCCTGCAAATCGGCATGGTTTCTCAAGGCTGTCCCCTTAAAATCCCCCGAACGTGACGCGGAGCGGTCGCATCTGTCCCCTTAAGCTGCGTCATCGGGGCGCGGCTACCGCGGAGTCCGTGTCCGACCGCGTGGCTCAGCATCGCCGCCGCCGAGCTCGAGCGATGATCGTTGGCCCAGTCGCGGGCGTAGGTTCGGCTATGTGAGCGCAAGATCGTCGCGGCATCTTCCTCAGTGAACCGGCGGACCGCTCACAATCGTGGCCTGTCGTCGACATAGAGGGCGATCGTCTGTCCGTGCCGTGCCAATAGTCCTCCTCCGTGGAGTTCCCCCGCTTTGGCAGATCACCCTGTCCACCGAAACGGGGAACTCCAAAGAAGCTCCCTTGTGGTGGTGCACGCCGCGCAACTTCTCGTGCGCTACGCGAGCGTCGCTGGGGTGCACCACGCACAAACCCAGATCGGCGGGAACGACACTCAACCATCCCGGCTGAGCTGATGCTGCAAACGCTCTCGCGAGGAGTGCCCGAGCTTCTGGTAGACGTGTCCGAGGTGGGTCTCGACAGTCCGCTGTGTCACGAACAGCGATTGCGCGATCGCCCGGTTGGTCAGGCCGCTCGCGGCGAGTTCGGCGACGCGCAGCTCGCTGGCCGTGAGCGCCTCGCGTCCGGTGCGCGCCGCGCGGCGCGGACGCACACCGGTCGCGGCGAGCTCGGCGCGAGCCCGTTCAGCGAGTGCGGTGGCTCCGCAGGCGTGCGCGAGGTCCATCCCGCGCTCTAGCGACGGCCGCGCCTCGGTCGCTGCGCGGCGTAGTCGCACGATGGCGCCGAGGTCGACGAGCGCGTGTGCGAGCTCGAGGCGGCCGGGCGACGACTCGAGTGTGGCGATGGCCGCGCGGATCCCCTCCTCGCCGGCTGGGCCGCCTTCGATCAGCCCGAGGCGATGGCCGGCGAGGCCTATCGAGCGCGGGGTGCCCCAGTCGGCCGCCGCGTCGACCTCCTCGCGGACGAGCACGAGCGCCTCCTCGCGGGCGTCGGGCGCGAGCAGGAGCGCGAGCAGCGACCGCCAGGGTGGCACTGGCCGCGTGATCCCGCTGGCGAGGTAGCGTGCGCCGGCCTCGCGAGCGTCGGCGATCGCCTCGGGCCAGCGCCCCTGCGCGCGCCGCAGCTCGGCGCGAGAGAAGAGCACAGGGCTGAAGAGCATCACCCGCGGCATCGGCCCCGTCAGCTCGCATTCCCGCAGAAGCTCGTCGCTCTCGGTCAGCTCCCCGCGCTCGGCCAGGACGGACACGAGCGCGCCGATCGCGGGCGGGAACTGGTTCCCGAACTCGCGGCCGGTCTCCACTGCTGCGCGCAGGTCGCCCTCCGCGCGGTGGAGGGCGCCCTCCTGCCAACGGCAGTAGCCGCGCAGGGCGACGCCGTGCTGGAACCCGACAGCGGAGCCCATCTCCTGTGCCTCGGCGACAGCCGGCTCGATCACGTCCGCGACGAGATCGAGGCGGTCTGCGACGAGCAGCGAGACGATGGCCGACCCCTGAGGCCCGACGGGCCGCCAGGCCTTCACGCCGCCGTAGAGCCCGAGCAGGCGAGTCGCGAGCTCGGCCGTCGCCGCGGCGGAGCCCCCGGTGCCGAGCTCCTCGTCGGCCAGCGCGGCCAGCAGCTGGCGCTCGCCGTCGCTCGCGCCGGTCGCCTCCTGCGCGAGTCGCTGGACCCGCGCCCGCGCACCGTCCCGGCTGCCCATGCTCACGCGCGTCGCGGTCGCGAGCTGCGCGGCGATGCGAAACACGAGCTCGCGGTCATGTAGCTCGGCCAGGTCGAGCTCGGCCATCAGCACGTCAACGGCCTCGCCGGCTCGCATCAGGACGATGAGCCCCTGCGCACGGGCGAGCGCCGCGGTGGTGCGGGCCTCGGGGTTGGCGAGCGCGGCGTACGCCTCGGCGAGATGCCCGACGCTGGCGACGCTGTCGGCGTGCGTCTCGGCCAATCCGAGCTCGAGCAGCACCTCGCCCCGCAAGTCCTGCCCTGGCGGCTCCTCAAGCGCGCGTCGCAGGGTTGTCACGGCGGGTTGGGGTGCGCCTTGGCCGAGCGCGTCGCGCGCCGCTCGGCGCAACACTTCGACGGCCCAAGGGTCTCCGGCCGGCGCGCTCGCATGGATGTGCGCGGCCACGCGTGCGGCGGGGGCGCCGCCGGCGTCGAGCAGCCGCGCCGCGCGAGCATGCAATAGGCCACGCTCGGCCTCGCCGATGTCACCGGTCACACTCGCGCGCACGAGCGCGTGGGCGAACCGCAACGGCGTGCCGCGCTCGAGGATGTCGGCGACGGCGAGGCTCGCGGCCGCACTTGCGGCCGCGCCCTCGCCGAGCTCGGCGAGCGCAGCCGCGTGGCTCAACTCCGCCTCGTCGCCGAGCACCGCGACCGCACGCGCAAGCGCGACCGCCGTCGGCGATAGCCGCCCGAGGCGCCGACGCACGGAGCGATCCACCCCCGCCGTCGCCAGCCGCCCCAGGCGAGCGACGGCCTCCGCAGTGGGCTCGAGCCCCTCGGCCGCCGCGGCGCGGACCAGCTCAGCAGTCAGGAACGGGTTCCCGCTCGCCGCGGTACAGACCGCCGCGGCGAAGGGTGGCGCCACCTCCGCACCCATGGCGGCGGCGATCATCTCGGCGACCGCCACCTCGCTCAGCGGCGCGAGATCGAGTACCGGGCGCCCGTCGGCCAGCTCGGTCATCAGCGGATCCGGCGCCGCGGGATCTGAGCGCCGCGCGGCAAGCAGAAGCGCCACGGGCAGGTCCGTGATGCGCCGCGCGAGATAGACGGCGCATCGCATCGAGGGAGAGTCGGCCCACTGCGCGTCGTCGATCGCGATCAGCAACGGCCCGCGGGCAGCGAGGCCCGCGATGAGCCAATAGATCCCATGGAGAATCGCAGCCTCGTTCGGCGCCGCGCCATCCGCCGGAGCGAATGACAGCGCCGGAAGCGCCAGCCGCGCGGCGCCCTCGAACAGCCCATGCGGCTCGGGCTCCGCGCGCAGGATGGGGTCGAGGAGCTGGCGCACCACCCCGTAGGGGAACGCCTGCTCAAGCTCGCCACCACTGGCCGCGATCACGGTCAGCCCGCGGCGCCGGGCGCTTGCTTTCAGCTCCTGAACCAACCGCGTCTTACCGATTCCCGGACTGCCCTGGACGAGTGCAACGCCACCGCGGCCGGCGAGCGCCGAGTCGAGCAGGCTCGCGAGCTGCGCGAGCTCGGCCTCGCGCTCGAGCAGGACCGGCACGCGCCAACCGTAGAGCTCTAGCGCCCGTACGCCAAATCTCGGGGGGGCACCCCGACGCGGCGCGTGCGGCCCGCTCGGAGACTCGCCGCATGACCGAAGCACTCCAGCTCCTCGTGGTGATGGACGACCCGGCAGGGATCGACCCGACCACCGACACGACCCTGGCGCTCGTCGAGGGCGCGCGCCGGCGGCGCCACGCCGTTGAGGTCTGCACCCCGGACGCGCTCGGGCTCGACGGCGCGAGCCTCATCGCGCTCGCGGGCCCGGTGATCGGCACCCGCACCGACGGTTCACCCGCGATCGTCACCGGCCGCCCGCAGCCGCGCGCCGTTGCCGGCTACGACGCGGTGCTGATGCGCAAGGACCCGCCCTTCGACCTCGCCTACTACACAACCACGCTGCTGCTCGAACGGGCTCGCAGCAGCACGCTGCTCATCAACGACCCCCGCGCGCTGCGCGAGACCAACGAGAAGCTCAGCGTGCTCGAGTTCCCTGACCTCGCGCCTGAGACGCGCGTGACGCGCTCGCTCGCCGAGCTCGAAGCGTTCCTCACGCGTTGCGAACAGCAAATGGTCATCAAGCCCCTTGACCGGTGCGGCGGCAGCGGGATCTTCCTCGCCCGCGCCGGCGACCCGAACCTGCGCTCGATCCTCGAAACCGCCACCAACAGCGGCCGCGAGCTCGTCATGGCCCAGCGATACCTCCCCGAAGCGCGCGCCGGCGACAAGCGCATCCTGCTGCTCGACGGCGAGCCGCTCGGGGCCGTGCTGCGCGTACCCGCGCGCGGCGACGCGCGCGGCAACTTCCACGCCGGCGCCACCCCACATCACACCCGGTTGACGCCGCGTGACCGCGAGATCTGCTCTCGCGTCGGCGCCCACTGCCGGCGCCGCGGGCTCGCCTTCGTCGGCATCGACGTGATCGGCGACCGCCTCACCGAGATCAACGTCACCTCCCCCACCGGCCTGCGCCAGATCAACCGCCTCGAAGGGGCCCACCTCGAGGACACCGTCATCGACTGGCTCACAACCCGCTGCGCCGAGCATCGGTCCGAGACGAGCCACCACCCACCCCGCGACCTGTCAACTGGCCGGAGGCGACATCCCGCCGGCCGCGACCGCCAAGGAGCCGTGACGCCATGCCCATCCCCCAGCCTGCCCTGATGAAGTCCGCCGTCCCCGCCGCGATCCTCGCGCTCGCCGCCGGGACCATCATCGGCGGGCCCGCCCCGACTAGCGCCGCGCCCGCAAAGGGCCAGGCCCACCACCTGCAGGCGACCTTCACGGAGGGCCCGCCGCTGAGCCGGACGCCCGACTGCGCGGCCGAACCGAGGATCTGTCAGGCGGTACTCAAGGGCACCGGCTCGGTGAAGGGCTTCGGCGCCGCCACCGAGATCGCCGGCCTGACCCAGGACCGCGCCGTGACCCCCTGCGGGAGCGGCAGCGACTCCGAGGCGTACACCCGCCGCATCACCACCGATCACGGCGTGCTCGCGCTGCGCGCCTCGGGGGTGAAATGCCCGACCGCGCTCGGCTTCCGCGTGAAGGCCCGCTACCAAGTCGACGGCGCCGCCAGCACCGGCGTGTTCGCCGGCGCCCGCGGCCGCGGCCGCGACACCGTCAGCCTCGAAGCCGGCAGCTTCGGCCAGGTCACCATCACCGGCAAGCTCAGGCTGCGCTGAGCGACATGCGCATGAACATCGAGGTGACCCCCCGCGGCACACGAGGCACGAAGGCGCCGCCGAGCGGAGCGCTCGGGCGCTCCATCATGCGGATAGCACGGTTCGTTCACCGCCGCACCGGCAACAAGCTGGCCGGCGCGCCGCTGCTGTACCTGACCACCGTCGGCGCAAGGAGCGGTCAGCCTCGCACGTGCACCGTGATGTCCTTCCCCGACGTCCCCGACGCCGCCGACGCCTGGCTGATCGTGGCCTCGCGCGGCGGGACGGCCGACCATCCGGCCTGGTACTACAACCTCGCCAAACATCCCGATCGCGTCGAGATCGAGGTCCAAGGACGGAAGACGACGGCGGTGCCACAAGTGCTCACGGGCGAGGAGCGCTCCGCAGCATGGCGTCGAATCGCCCGCGAGCAACCCCGGTTCGCGGGCTATCAGGAGAAGACCGACCGGGAGATCCCGGTCGTTCGTCTCACGGCATGCTGAACGTGCCACCATGCGGCCACGCTTGACGCGGCAGGTCGGTTCGGAAGAGGATTCTGCGGTGCCAGAGCCCGATATTGCGCGCGGCTTTCGCGATGTGGACGGTTCTGATGAGCCGAGCGCGTTCGTGAAGTACCTCGACCAGGCGCGCGGCGACCTGGTCGAGGTCGGGCAGCGCGGTCGCGATGCGCTCGCGTTGCGGGCTGGCGACGCGGTGCTTGACGTCGGATGCGGCACGGGCGAGGAGTTGCGGGCACTGGCACAAACCGTCGGCCCCCAGGGACGAGTGGTGGGCATCGACGTCAGCGAACGGCTCGTCGCAGAGGCCCGGGCGCGGACGAAGCAGACCCCGAGCATCGATGTACTCCTCGGCGATGTCCACGCGTTGCCCTTTGCCGAGGACGAGTTCTCGGCAAGCCGGGCGGAGCGCGTGCTGATGCACATCGAGCATCCGGGCAGGGCGCTCGCGCAGATGGCGCGCGTGACCCGAGCAGGAGGACGCGTGATCGCGATTGAGCCGGACTGGGACACACTGATCATCGACAGCCATGACTTGCGGATGGCGCGTCGTGTCGCGCGCGCGCACGCAGACGCCATCCGGCACCCCGACATCGGAAGGCAACTCCCCAGGTTGGCCGCGGACGCCGGCTTGGAGATCCTGAACGTCGACCACACCACCATCGTGATCCGCGATCCCGAGCGCGCTGAGAACAGGTTCCGGCTCCGCACGGCGATCGACAGTCTCCAAGACGCATCCGCCTCGAGCTGGTGGGACGCCGTGAAGAGCGGGGCGATGCGGCAACCGTTCTTCGCAGCCGTGACGGGCATGACGTTGGTCGCCCGCAAACCGCCGCGCGTGCGCTGACCGTGGTCTGAGGCTCGCAGCTGAGCCTGCGGGCACTCGGCCGAAATCTCGGGGTGGCCCCCCGATGCGACCCGCCCGGGCAGCTCGGACACTCGCAGCATGCCGAAGTCCCTTGTCGCCCACGTCGCAAGCAGCGATCCCGCCCGTACCCGGCTCCGCGATCGACGCGCCGCTCGCCGTGGACGAGCGGGGCTGCCGACGCCGCACCCCGACCCAGCGGCGACCGCCGCACCGTACCTCGACGCGCTGCAGCGTTATGCGGCGACGGAGCCGGTGCGCCTCATGGTGCCCGGCCACAAGGGCGGCCGTGCGGCGCCGGAGCGCCTCAGCGGCGCACTGGGACCGAACGCACTCGCGCTCGACGTCCCGACGCTTATCCCCGGGATCGACATCGGCCCCGCGCCGACGCCCTTGGATCGTGCCCGCGATCTCGCAGCCGCGGCCTGGGGCGCCGGCCGGACGTGGTTCCTTCTCAACGGCGCGTCGCAGGGCAACCTTGCCGCGTGCCTGGCGCTCCGCGCCGCGCGCGGATGCGACGTGGTCGTCCAACGCAACGTCCACGGCAGTGTCGTCAACGGCGTCATCCTCGCCGGCCTGCGGCCGCGCTGGCTGCTGCCCGAGATCAACCCCGAGTTCGGCATCGCCGACGGCGTGACGCCCGCGGCGCTCGAAGCGTCGCTGGCCCAGAGCCCGGGCACGGTCGCCGCGATTGTCGTCGCGCCGACCTACCACGGCGCGATGCCCGATGTCCGCGCGCTGGCGGAGGTCGCGCACGCGCGCGGTGCCGCGCTCGTCGTGGACGAGGCGTGGGGCGCGCATCTGGCGTTTCATCCGGCGCTGCCGGAGCACGCGATCGCCGCCGGCGCCGACCTCGTCATCTCGAGCACGCACAAATCGCTCGGCAGCCTCTCCGGCTCGGCGATGCTGCACCACGGGCCCGACGCCGAGCGCCGCCTGCCCGAAGCTGCCGTGAACGAGGCGCTCGCGCTCACGGAGACCACGAGCCCGAACGCGCTCGCGCTGGCTTCGCTGGATGCCGCCCGCGCGCGTGCCGTGTCAAGTGGCCGCGAGTTGCTCTCGGCCACCCTGCGGGAGATCGCCGACACGCGTGCCCGATTGGCGCGGATCCCCGGCGTGCGGGTGCTCGGACCGGAGGTCGTCGGGCGGCCCGGCGTGCACGCGTTCGACCCGCTCCGGCTCACGGTCGACCTGCAGAAGACCGGGCGTGATGCTCGCTAGGTCGCCGGGGCGCTGCAGCGGCATTCCGGCATCGCGCTCGAGTTCGCAACCGACCGCCTGCTCGTCGCCGTCTTCGGCCTCGGCGACGGAGCACTCGCAGCAGGTGCAGCGCTGTGCGAAGCGCTCCCCCCCGCGCTCCTGCGCACTCCCTGCCGGACCCCGCAAGGGTCGCACGCGGTGGCTCCCCCGCGCCCCGGAGTCGCGGTGCTCGATCCACGCGCGGCCTGGCTGGGACACCGCGTTCGCGTGCCTGCCGCCGACTCCGTCGGGCAGATCGCCGCGGAGACGCTGAGTCCGTACCCGCCCGGGATCCCCGCAGTCCTCCCAGGCGAGCGGCTCACGCCGCAGATCGTCGCCGAGCTGCGGGCGACCGTGGAGGCCGGAGGGGTCGTGCGCGGCGCGGTCGACGGGCTCAGGACGATCGCGATCGTTGACGCAGGCCGTCCCGCCGCAGCGCCCCAAGCACCTCCGGGCCGGCGCGCCGTTCGACGCAGGCGCGTCGCGGGGATGGCGTCATGGTCCCGCTGACGCTCGCCCTCGGGGCCAGTGTGGCCTGGGGCGCCTCGGACTTCCTGGGTGGCCTCGCCACCCGCCGCCTCCCGCTCGTCGCCGTGCTCTTCGGTGCCCAACTGGTCGGGCTGGTCCTCGCAGCCACCGTCTGGCTGCTCGCGGGCGGCGGCGTCCCGAAGGCCGAGGGGTTCGTCCTGGCCACCGGGGCCGGGCTGGCGGAGCTCGTCGGCTTCGCGCTCCTCTACCGCGGACTCGCGATAGGAGAGATGTCCCTCGTCGCCCCGCTCGCCGCCCTCACGGCGCTCGTGCCGATCGTCGTCGCCGTCACCGGCGGCGAACGCATCGCAGCGCCCCAGGCCTGCGGCATCGCGCTCGCGCTCATTGGAACGATGCTCGCCGCAAGTGAGCCGGGCGCGCGGCGACTCGCCCGCGGCGCCGGCTTCGGCATCGCGGCCGCCGTCGCCTTCGGCGTCTTCCTCGTCGGCCTCGGCGAAGCGAGCGAACACGCCGGCCCCGGCGCCGTGCTCGTCGGCCGCCTGGCGTCGGTCAGCGCCCTCATGGCGTTTCTCTGCGCGCGGCGCCCCGCGGTCGCCGCGACCCGTCAGGACATGGGCACCCTCGGCGCTCTCGGCGCCCTCGACGTGCTCGCCAACCTCGCCTACGCGCAAGCTGCCACGGGTGGCAGCGACGCGGTCATCGCCGTGCTCGCCTCGCTCTACCCGCTCACCACCGTGCTGCTCGCGCGAGCGCTCCTCCACGAGCATCTCGGACGCGTGCGCTGCACCGGCGTAGCCGCGGTGCTCCTCGGCGTCGCACTGCTTTCCGCGGGCCAACTCTAGGAGACACATTTGCTGCGTTCGCCTCAACAGTGCAAGCGATTCCCGCGCGGAACGTGGACTCGGGCGATGGTCCGTTCGGCGATGAACACCGCGGCAGTCGGTGCGCTTCTGGCCGCCGCGGCGCCCGCACGCGCCAACGACGAGGTCGTCCGCCCTGGTGCCGTTGGCGCCTGGGCCCTCGCGAGCACCGGCACGGCGTCTGCCGCGCTGGTGAGCGGCCCCGCCGCCCGCGGGGCCGGCAGCGTACGGCTCTCAGTCGGCGCCGAGGGGCAGTCGCTCGCCCAGCTCGAGCGCTCGGGCTTCGACGGCGCCACTCCGCGCACCCTCAGTCGGCTCTCCTACGCCACCTACACGGCGACGGGCACGGTGCAGCGCATCGCCGTCGTCTACCTCTTCATCGACACTGATGGCAACGCCGCGGTCGATGACGTCTGGATCTTCGACCCGTACTTCCAGAACGCCGCAGATGAACTCCCCGACCAGGGCGCGGTGGAGTTCGGCGTCTGGCAGCGCTGGGATGCCTTGGCCGGAGGCTGGTACTCGTCGAGCGGCCTTGCCGGGACGAGTGGGGGCATCGTCAAGTCGCTCGCGAGCCTCGCGGCCGCTGCGCCAGGCGCGCGCCTGCGCCCGATCCCAGTCGGGGCGACGGCCGGGCCGGCGGTGCGGTTCGTAGCCGGCGACGAGCCGGCCTTTGCCGCCGGCGCCGTCGAGTATGTCGACGACATCGAGATCGGCTCGGGCCAGGCGCTCACGCGCAGCGATTTCGAACCCGACGATGACGGCGACGGCATCGCGGACGGCTACGACGACTGCCCGGCCGTGGCGAACGGCGCGCAGACCGATACCGATCGCGACGGTCTGGGCGACGCCTGCGACGAGGACGACGATGGCGACGCCGTCCTCGACGCCGACGACGCCTACCCGCTCGACCCTGCGCGCTCCATCGCCCCGACGCCCCAGCATCCGCCGACACGACGACGCCCCTCTCGACCCCCGACAGGACGGCGCCGGCCGTGACGCTCGTCGGCCTGCCGTCAAGGCTGTCACGGAGGGCGTTACTTCGCGGCCTGCGCGTGACGGTAAGGCCGAGCGAGGCCGCCGCCTTGGAGCTCGACCTCCGCGCCACGGCCCGTACGGCGCGCCTGTCCCGCTATGAGCTCAGCATCGCCACCGCCTCGCTTGCCCTTGCCGCGGGCGCGCACACCGTGTTCCTGCGCCCAACCCGCAGACTGGTCGGCCGCGCTCGACGGTTCGCCGCCCAGCTCCGCATCACGGCGACCGACGCGGCCGGCAACCGAAGCATCACTAGGCGGACAATCCGGGTCAGGGCCGGTGCACGAGAAGCCCGCCGCCGGTGACCTCCGCTCCCTCGAAGCCCCCGTCACACGCACGTGCGGCACACGTTCGGGGCGTCTAGTTCCAGGACTCTCCGCTCCATTAGTCAGTTTTTTAGTGGGGGGAGCAGGATTCGAACCTGCGTAGGCTGAGCCAACGGGTTTACAGCCCGTCTCCTTTAACCACTCGGACATCCCCCCGAGCGTGTTGCGCGCAGGCAGTCTAGTAGCGGCCGGGCTGGCTCAGCCCGGCCGCGACCAGAC
>JBDTMF010000089.1:0-17224 GCA_039934455.1 Solirubrobacteraceae bacterium | reverse complement strand
GGATGTGCGCGTCGAGCAGCCGGTTGGCCTGGCGGCGCTCGACCTCGACGAGGCGCGCGCACGCGGCGACCGCGGCGAGCACCAGCGCGAGCCCGATCCCGATCGCGCTGAGCGCCGCACCGAGCACGAGCATGGCCGTGGTCAGCGCGCAGACGAGGGCCACCGGCAGCGAGAGCGTGAGGTACTCCAGCGTCTCGCCGGCGTGGCGCAGGCGGCGGGCGAAGTCGATCGAGTCGGGTGCGGCGGGGCCGGTCGTCACGGCCCGCTCCCGACGCTCACGTCGCCGCTCGTCGAGAGCGCCTGGATCTGGAACGGCGCGTCATCGGCGACGCTGACCCCGCGGACGTTGCGCCGGCCCTCGTCGCTCTCGGCGTCGACCCGGTAGCGCCCCGGCGGCACGAGCGCGTCGACGCGCCCCTGGCGCGAGCGCAGCTGCAGGCGCTCGGGCGAGCACGCCGCGACCGCCCGGACGTCGCCCGAGTCCGCGCGGATCTGCAGGTTGAAGCCGCACCAGCCGTTGAAGTTCACATCGCCGGTCGTCGTGTCGACGAGCGCCGACCCGCGGTAGCCGCTGGACGACACGTCCCCGCTCGTGGTCCTCACCGTGACGGGCACATTGTCGGGGACGCGCAGGCGATAGGCGGACGAGCAGCTGCCGATCAGCGCCGCCGGGCAGCGCGAGCGCAGGCGCAGGGTGCCGCCGCGCACGACGCGCTGGGCCTCGGCTGGGTGGCTGAAGGCGAAGCGATCGGTGCGCGAGACCTGCAGCGCGGCCTGGGTGCCGCCGCCGATGATGTCGAGGTCGGCGTCGCCGATGTCGAGCGTGATGCCGTTGACCGTGCCGCGCACGACGTAGGTGCCCGTGCGCTCCTCGGTCGTCGCCGCCCACCAGACCGCCATCACGAGCGCGGCCGTGAGCACCGCGAAGACCGAGATCGTCACCAGCCGCCCCCAGCTCGAGGCGTGGCGGGTCAGGGCGTCGAGGGGTCGCATGTAGGAACCGTTATAGGCGGGAGCGGCGGATCACGGGAAAAAAAGAGCCGCCGCGAGGGGGACGCGGCGGCTCTGAAGCGGCTGTTCGGCCGGCGGGCGCCGGGGGGAGGGGGAAGAGCAGACCGGGGGCCGAAGCCTGGAGTTGATCGGGCGGTGTCATGGGGTCGCCCTATGAGGATGGGTGAATACTCCCGCCACGCAGGGGGTCGATCTAGACCGGGCACCCGGTGAATCGGGGTGCGGGCAGCCACACCCCCGACGACGTTGAGCTAGCGCCAGCCGACGCGGCGCTGCTGCGGGCGGGGCCGCGTCGCGCGCACGATCAGGTACACGACGCCCGCGAGGAGCGCGACCGGGACCGCGACCGGCGCGAGCAGGAAGAACCCGACGATCGCGAACAGGGCGCCGATCGCGAGCAGGGCCAGCCACGCCTCCGGCGGCACCACGACGACGAGCGCGGCGAAGAGGGCGCAGACGAGGACGGCGGTCACGGGCGAGACATGGCGGCGCCGGCGCGGGACAGGGCGGACGATCGCCGGGAGGTCGGAGGTGAGCCAGTCGAGCTCCGAGAGCGAGACGGCGCGGTAGGCGGCATCGGTGCGGGCCGCCAGCTCCTCGTGCTGCAGCCGCCCGTCGGCGTAGTGCGCCTTGAGGAACTCGACCGCTCGCTCGCGGTCGAGGTCGGAGGCGCGCACATCGCGGGAGTGCATCATGGACACGTCGGAAGGAACGGTACCGGTCGGCCGGAACGGGCTGGGCCGGTCGGTAGGGTCGCGGACATGCGGACGGGAGGGCAGCTGCTGGCGGACGGGCTCGTGGCCCACGGATCCGAGCTCGCGTTCTGCGTTCCGGGCGAGTCCTATCTCGCGCTGCTCGACGGCCTCTACGAGCACCGCGACCGCTTCCGGGTCGTCAACTGCCGCCACGAGGGCGCCGCCGCCAACGCGGCCGACGCCTACGGCAAGCTGACCGGCCGCCCCGGCATCTGCATGGTCACGCGCGGGCCGGGCGCGACGCACGCCGCGACCGGCATCCACACCGCGCGCCAGGACTCGACGCCGCTGATCATGCTCGTCGGCCAGGTCGCGCGCGCCGAGCGCGGGCGCGAGTCCTTCCAGGAGCTCGACTATGAGGCCGTGTTCGGCCCGATGGCGAAGTGGGCGTTCGAGCTCGACGACCCCGCGCGCATCCCCGAGGTGCTCGCGCGTGCATACACGGTGGCGACGAGCGGCCGGCCCGGCCCGGTCGTGCTCGCGCTGCCCGAGGACGTGCTGTCGGGGAGCGCCGACGTGGCCGACGCGCCCCGCTACCGGGCGCTGCGGCCCTCGCCCGACCCGCTCGCGCTGGCCGAGCTCGACGCGATGCTGCGGCTCGCGCGCGGCCCGCTCGTGCTCGTCGGCGGCGGGCCGTGGGACGACGGCAGCGCCCGCGCGTTCACGCGCTGGGCGCTCGACTGCGGGCTCCCGGTCGCGGCGACGTTCCGCCGTCAGGACGTCGTCGACAACACCTGCACGGCCTACGTCGGCGACGTCGGCCTCGGCATCAACCCGCGGCTCGCGCAGCGCATCCGCGACTGCGACCTGCTGATCGCCGTCGGCACCCGCCTCGCGGAGATCGAGACGCAGGGCTACACGCTGCCCGCGCCGCCGGTCGCGCCGCAGCCGCTCGTTCACGTGCACCCCGACCCGGGCGAGCTCGGGCGCGTCTACCAGCCCGCGCTCGCGCTGCTCAGCGGCGTCGCCGAGTTCACGGCCGCCGCGCCGGTCGTCGACGGCTCGCGCTGGGCGGACTGGGCGGCCTCCGCGCGCGCCGACTACGAGGCCCACCTGCGCCACGCGCCCGCGCCGGGGAACGGCGTCGACCTCGGCGACGTGATCGCCCACCTGCGCGAGACCCTGCCGCCCGGCGCGATCCTCACCAACGGCGCCGGCAACTTCTCGGGCTGGGTGGCCCGCTACTACCAGTGGCGGGAGTTCGGGACGCAGCTCGGGCCCCAGAGCGGCGCGATGGGCTACGGCATCCCGGCCGCGCTCGCGGCGCAGCTGCTGCACCCCGATCGCGTCGTGATCGCGTTCGCCGGCGACGGCGACTTCCAGATGTGCGGGCAGGAGCTCGCGACCGCCGTGCAGGAGGCGCTGCCGATCCTCGTCATCGTGATCAACAACGGCACCTACGGCACGATCCGCATGCACCAGGAGCGCCGCTTCCCCGCGCGCGTGATCGCCACCGACCTCGACAACCCGGACTTCACCGCGCTCGCCCGTGCCTACGGGGCGTTCGGGGAGCGCGTCGAGGACGCGGGCGGCTTCCCGGCCGCACTCGAGCGGGCACGCGCAAGCGGCGGCCCCGCGCTGATCGAGCTGATCTGCGACCCCGAGGCGCTGACGCCCGGGCAGTCGCTCTCGGAGATCCGCGGCGAGACGCCGGCGGTGCGGTGAGGGGCGCCGCGGAGATCGCGGAGCTGGTCGGCCGCGGCGAGCTCGACCCGGTCGCGGTCGTCGAGGAGGCGCTCGAGCGGATCGCCGGCGGCGCGGACCTCAACGCGATCATGGTGGTGGACGGCGCCCGCGCGGTCGCGCGCGCCCGCACGGGCGTGAGCGGCCGGCTCGCCGGCGTCCCGCTGCTGGTCAAGGACCTGATCGACGTCGCCGGCCTGCGCATCGCGTTCGGGTCCAGGCTCTACGCCGACCGCATCGCGACGAAAACGGCGGCGTGCGTGCGCGCGCTGGAGGCGGAGGGCGCGATCGTCGTCGCCACGACCGGGTGCGACGAGTTCGCGTGGGGGGTCAGCGGGCAGAACGTCCACTGGGGCGACACGCAGAACCCGTACCGTCCGGGACGCGTGACCGGCGGCTCGAGCAGCGGCAACGGCGCGGCGCTCGCGGCCGGAATGGGCGCGCTCGCGCTCGGGACCGACACCGGCGGCTCGGTCCGCGTGCCTGCCGCGGCATGCGGCGTGGTCGGCTTCAAGACGCCGTTCGGTGCGATCTCGACCGAGGGCGTGTTCCCGCTCGTTCCGGCGCTCGACACGGTCGGGCCGATGGCGCGCTCGGTCGCGGACTGCGCGCTCGCGTGGTCCGTCCTCAGCGGCGAGCCCGTCCCCGAGCCCCGGCTCGAGGACAAGCGGATCGGCAGGCTGACGCACCTGCCGAGCCTCGGCGAGCCCGAGCGCGCGCCGCATGACCCGCGCAGCGACGGTCTCCCGGGCGAGGAGGTCGAGCTGCCCGTGCCCGAGGGAGACGTGTGGCCGGTCTTCTACGCCGGCGCCGCGGAGTCGCATCGCGCGACGTACCCGGCGCGTGCTGCCGAGTACGGGCCGTCCATCCGCGCGAAGCTCGAGCAGGCGGTGCGCACGAGCCCCGAGGATGCGCGCCGCGCACACGACGCGATGGCCGCCTGGCAGCGCACCGCGGCGCAGGACCCGCCCGTCGACGTGATCGTCTCGCCCGCGCTCGGCCTCGCCGAGCTCCCGTCGATCGAGACGCCCGAGCTCGATTTCCGCATCCCGTTCTCCTCCTACGCGCGCCCGTTCAACTTCCTCGGCTGGCCGGCGATCGCGATCGGCGACACGCAGCTCGCCGCGCGCGATCCGCGCACGCTGCTCGAGGCCGCCCTCGCATGGAGTCCGTGAGCCGCCCCGGGTAGTCTCCGTTGCATGGTGGAGGGGCCTGCGGTCACGCTGGACGACGATCACGCGCCGGCGGTCCGGATCGATGCGCTGGAGATGTTCGTCGACTTGCTCGCGCGCGTCGAGGAGGACGGCTCCTCCGACGCGTTCTACGGGCGCCTGTGCGAGGCGGCCTGCGAGCTCACCTCGATGGACCGCGCGGTCATCTTCCGCTACGACGAGGCGCAGCGCCGCGTGCGCGCCGCGGGCACCCACAACCTGCCGCTCGAGCTGTTCGCCGGCGTGCGCTTCACGGTCGAGAGCGCGCCGATCGCGCGCCGCGCGCTGATGGAGGACCGCGTCCTCGACGTGCCCGAGAGCAGCGGGCTCGAGCTGCCCGACGCCTACCGCGACCTGCTGCGCGACGGCCTGCTCGTCTGCACCCCGATCGCCGCGAGCGGCCGCTGGACCGGCGTGATCCTCTCCGACCGCGGGGGCACGGAGCCGCTGTCGGACTCCGAGCGCTACCTGCTGTGGACGATCGGCAAGGTCGCGGCGCTGGCGACCCACGCGCGCATCGCCACGCGCAACCAGGAGCTCGCCCACCAGCTGCAGGAGCGCATCGACCTCGCGCGCGAGATCCACGACGGCGTGATCCAGCGGCTGTTCGGCGTCTCGATGGCGTTCTCCGGCGACCAGGAGCTGTCGGCCGAGGCACGGGAGCGCATCGGCGAGGAGCTCCACGGCGCGCTCCAGGACCTGCGGCGCGCGCTCGGCCGGCCGCTCGGGCGCACGTCGCGGCCAACGCAGACGACGCTGCTGGCCGAGGTCGCCCGCCTCACCGACGAGCACCCCGAGCTCGGCATCGCGCTCGCCGAGCACGACGAGGTCGCGCCCGAGCTCGAGCCGCTCGCGCAGTCCGTGCTGATCGAGGCCGTCCGCAACGCGCGCAAGCACGCGGACCCGTCGACGGTCGACGTGTCGCTGGAGCGCCTCGACGGCGCCTTCGTGATGGAGATCTGCAACGACGGCGTCCACGGCCGCCCGCGGCCGGCGAGCGGCATGGGGCTGCGGCTCGCGGCGCTGGAGGCGATCCAGGCCGGCGGCATCATCGAGTTCGGCGAACGCGAACCCGGCACCTGGCGGGTGAGGCTGGCGGTGCCCCTTGGGCGTGCCTGACGTCAGCCCCAGCCGGCTGGCCGCGGGCGGCGGCGCCGACAAGCGCCTGCGCGTCCTCGTCGTCGACGACCACGAGGTCGTCCATTGGGGCTTCCGCCTGATGCTCGGCGAGCAGCCGTGGGTCGAGCGCTGCCTGAGCGCGCGCAACGGCGAGGAGGCGATCACGCTCGCCCGACGCTACGACCCGCACGTCGCGCTCGTCGACCTGTTCGTCGGCCAGGAGTCGGGCGCGGAGATCTGCGAGCGCCTGCGCTTCCTCGTCCCCACCGTCAACGTGCTCCTGATCTCGGGCGCCGGCCGGATCTCGCCCAACGCCGCACGCGCGGCGGGCGCCGCCGGCTTCATCTCCAAGGACTGGCCCGCCGCCGACATCGCGGGCGCGGTGCGGATGGTCGGGCTCGGCATGACCGTCTTCAAGCCGCACGAGTCGCCGAGCGGGCCGCCGCTGACCGAGCGCGAGCGCGAGGTCCTCGACCTCGTCGCCGGCGGCGCCACCAACCGCGAGATCGCCGAGCGCCTGTTCCTCTCGCCGCACACGATCAAGGAGCACACCTCGTCGCTGTATCGCAAGCTCGGGGTGCGCAACCGCGCCGAGGCCGTGCAGAAGGCGCAGCGGCTCGGGTTGATCTCGTAGGCGTTCGCGGCAGTTCGGGCGAACGTCAACCGCGCATTGAGGGGAAGCACGGGAGGGGGGAGCGCCTCAACCGGCATTTCGTTCGATTCGAACGCCCCTCCGGCGTGACATCGAACGTTCTGCCGCTCCCACCGGCATTACGTTCGACTCGGCTGAGAATGCGGCTCGAATCGAACGAAATGCCGTCTCCCTCCTGACCCTCCCGAACCCTCTCCTCAATGCGCCGTTCTACACGGCCAGCGCCCGAGCCAGCGCCTCGCCCCCGCCACCCACGACCGGCTCGCCGTGCGACAACAACAGATGCGAGACCGGCAGCGCGAGCAGCGGCGCCAGCTCCGCCCGCAGCTCCTCCACCCCGCCGCCGCTCGGGATGTACTCCAGCCACGACGGCGGGCACATCCGCACGCCGCCGGCGCCGTCCCCGATCAGCCGGTCGCCCGGCACGAGCGCACGCACTTCCGGCAGCCAGTAGATCGTCTCGTCGAAGCCGGCCACCGGCCGCGCCTCGACGCCGGCCGGCAGCGGCTCGTCGTGCTGCACCTTCGTGCCGCCGTAGCGCTCGATTACGGCGTCGCGGGAGCGGCCGTGGAAGCGCATCGTGGTCAGCACGACGACGGGGCGTCCCGCCACCCGCTCGTCCAGGTCGCGCCACAGCTCGTCCGGCACGAGCGGGTCGATGAAGACCGCGGCCTCGGGCGCCTGATAGAGCACGCAGCCGACGTGCGCGGGCCAGTCGGCGGGGCTCTCCGGCTCGGGGTCAGGGTCCCAGTTCGGGTGCTGCGCGGTCCAGTGGTGAAGGCCGGGAGCGATCATGCGACGAGCTTCTCCAGCAGTCGTGCGAGCGTCTCCTGCGGATCCTCACACAGGCCCGTGTGGACGGGCGAGGTCTGGATCATCGTGCTCGACGGCGCGACCAGCCAGTGGAAGCGCTCGGACTGGTCGAGCCGCGCGACCGGCCCGGCGTCGGCGTCGCCGGCGGCGATCCGCTCCATCGCCTCGAGGTGCGAGCGGACCTCGGCCGGGTCGAGGCCCGGGGCGAAGGCGGCCAGGCGCGCCTCATCCAGGGCGCTGCGCGCCGCCAGATAGCGGCGCGGGCGGCAGAAGAACACGACGCCGACGTTCATGCACTCCCCGCGCTCGACCCGCGGGACGACGCGCACGATCGCGTACTGGAACGGCTCCGACCCCCTCATGCCGCCGCTCCGCGCTGGAGGTGCACCCGCGCCTGCTCGGCCTCGGCGGCGAACGCTCGCGGCGGCGCCAGCCGGGCCGACAGGTACCTGACATAGAGACCGGCGTCGAGCCAGCCCGGCGGCACGGCTCCCACCGCCGCTCGCAGCGCCTCCGGCGTGAGCGCCTCCGCGAGCCGCGCGTCGGCCTCCAGGATCGAGCCAGCGCAGGGCAGCAGCACGTGATCGGCGATCGCGGGGAACGGCTGCGCGGCGTCGGCGTCCGGGGCCCAGTCACGGTGATGGAAGTACAGCGCCGCACCGTGGTCGATCAGCCACACGCGCTCGTGCCAGACGAGCAGGTTCGGGTTGCGCGGCGTGCGGTCGACGTTCGTCACCAGCGCGTCGAGCCACACGATCTCCGCGGCCGTCTCCGGCGTTGGCTGGAGCCCCGCCGCCGGGGTGTAGGGCAGCGAACCCGGGAGGAAGTCCAGGCCCACGTTCGTACCGGCGCTGGCGTTGATGAGGTCCTGGATCTCGGGGTCGGGCTCCGCCGCGCCGAGCGCCGGGTCGACCTCGATCCGCACGATCTCCGGCACCGCGAGCCCGAGCGCGCGGGCCAGCTCACCCGCGATCACCTCGGCCACGAGCGCCTTCACGCCCTGGCCCGCGCCGCGGAACTTGAGGACGTAGAGACCGTCGTCAGCGGCCTCCACCAGGCCCGGCAGCGAGCCCCCCTCGCGCAGCGGGGTGACATAGCGCGTGGCGGCCACGGAGCGCAGTTCCGGCATCCGCGAAGCCTGTCACCCCCCACCGCGTGGCGCATACCCCCCCTGCGTGGGGGGTGCGACGGCGTCAACGGTGGGAACGGCGCCATGCAGCGACCAAGGTGCTCCTCGTGACCACTGGAACCGACATCGCCCTGCTGTTTCCCGGCCAGGGCTCACAGACCCCCGACATGCGCGACCAGGTCGCGCGTGAGCTCCCCGACCTGCTCGAGCGCTGCATTGAGCTCGTGGGCGAGGACCCCTTCGAGCGCGTCAATGACAGCACGCGCTACGCGCAGCCCGCCATCTTCTGCGCCTCCGTCGCCGGCTGGACCGCCCTCGACGTCGAGCCCGCCATGGCCGCCGGCCATTCGCTCGGCGAGCTCGGCGCGCTGCACGCCGCCGGCGTGCTGACGCTCGACGACGCCCTGCGCCTCGTCGTGCTGCGCGGCCGCCTGATGGCCGAGGCCGACGACAGCGGCTCGATGCTCGCGCTGCTCGGCGGTACCCCCGACGACGCCCGCGCGATCGCCGCGGCGGCCGAGGTGGCCGTCGCCAACGACAACGCCCCCGGCCAGGTCGTCCTCTCCGGCGATCGCGACAAGCTCGCAGAGGCCGAGGAGGCCGCGCGCGAGTACGGCGTCCGCGCCATTCCGCTCGACGTCGCCGGCGCGTTCCACTCGCCGTCGATGGAGCCGGCCGTCAAGCCGTTCCGCGCCGCCCTCGACGAGGTCGAGCTCGGCACCCCGAAGTTCGCCGTCTATTCGTGCTCCACGGCCGCGCCGTTCACCGACGTGCGCGCCCAGCTCACCGCCGCGCTGACGAGCCCCGTCCGCTGGCGCGAGACGTTCCAGGCGATGATCGCGGCCGGCGCCGAGGACTTCGTCGAGACCGGCCCCGGCAACGTGCTCTCCAAACTCGCCCGCCGGATCACCAAGGAGGCTGCCCATGCGTAGCGCACCGCTCGCCGAGCGCAGCACCGGAGCCGGTCGCCCGACCCGCACCGCGGGCGTGCTCGGCCTCGGCCACCACCTGCCCGAGACCGTCGTCTCGAACCTGCCGATCGCCGAGCGCCTCGGCATCGACGAGAGCTGGATCGTCAAGCGCACCGGCATCAGGCACCGCCGCCACGCGATGCCCTCCGAGCGCCTGTCCGACCTCGCCATCGCGGCCGGCCACAACGCCGTCAAGGACGCGGGCGTCGACCCGACCGCGCTCGACGCGATCCTCGTCGCCACCACCTCGGCCGACGAGATCACGCCCAACGCCGCGCCCTACGTCGCCACCGCGCTCGGCGCCTCGCACGCCAACGCGTTCGACGTCGGCGCCGCCTGCACCGCGTTCGTGACCGCGCTCTCCGCCGGCACAGGGCTGATCGAGAGCGGCCGCGCCGAGACCGTGCTCGTGATCGGGGCCGACGCGCTCTCGCGCTTCGTCGACTTCGACGACAAGCGCTCCGCCGCGCTGTTCGGCGACGGCGCCGGCGCGGTCGTGCTCGGTGCCCAGGAGCACGGCGACGGGGTCGGCCAGTTCGTGTTCGGCTCGGACGCCACACTCGCCGAGGCGATCATCGCCCGCCGCGAGGACCCGTACCTCCGCATGGACGGCCACACCACCTTCAACGCCGCCACGGCGGCGCTCGAGCGCTCGACGCGCGAGGCGGTCGCGCTCGCGGGCCTCGAGCTCGACGACGTCGACCTGTTCGTCTACCACCAGGCCAACGCCCGCATCACCAAGCTCGTCGCCGAGAAGCTCGAGCTCCCGCTCGAGCGCGTGGCCGACTACATCGCCGAGACCGGCAACACCTCGGCCGCGTCGATCCCGCTCGCGCTCACGTTCGCCCGTGAGGAGGACCGGCTGCATCCCGGCGACACCGTGCTGATGGCCGCCGTCGGCGCCGGCTTCACCTGGGGCGCCGCCGTCCTGCAGTGGGGAGGCCCCGCATGAGCAAGCCACGTCCCGATTCCGCCGTCGCCCTCGTGACCGGCGCCTCCAAGGGCATCGGCGCCGCGATCGCGATCGCCCTGGCCGAGGACGGCTGGGCGGTCGGCGTCAACTACAACTCCGACCGCGAGGGCGCCGAGCGCATCGTCGCGGCGATCGAGGAGGCCGGCGGCCGCGCCCTCGCCGTCGGCGGCGACATCTCCGACGCCAACGGCGTCGCGAATGGCCTGTTCGACCGGCTCGAGGAGGAGCTCGGGCCCGTGCTCGCGCTCGTCAACAACGCCGGCATCACCGCCGACGGGCTCGCGATCCAGATGGAGGACGACGACTGGAATCGCGTCATCGACACGAACCTGACCGCCGCCTTCCGGATGACCCGCCGCGCGATGCGGCCGATGATCAAGGCCCGCTTCGGCCGCATCGTCAACGTCGCCTCCGTCGTCGGGCCGCGCGCCAACGCCGGCCAGGCCAACTACGCCGCCGCGAAGGCCGGCCTGATCGGCATGACCAAGACCGTGGCCACCGAGGTGGCCCGCCGCGGCGTGACCGTCAACGCCGTGGCCCCCGGCTTCATCGCCACGGACATGACCGAAGACGTCCCCGACGCCGTCATCGACGCGATCCCCGCGAAGCGGACCGGAACCCCGGAGGAGGTGGCCGCCGCCGTGCGGTTCCTCGCCTCCGACTCCGCCGCCTACGTGACCGGGTCGACGCTGTTCGTCGACGGCGGCATGAGCGCCTGACCCCAAGACCAAACCCTGAACGAGAAGAGAGAGGACACACCCATGGCCGAGAAGACCATCACCCCCGAGGCTGTTGAAGCGACCGTTCGCGAGGCCCTCGCGCAGTTCGGCCCCGAGCCGGACGAGATCAAGCTCGAGGCGACCTTCGAGGAGCTCGACGTCGACTCGCTCGACCTCGCCGAGCTGTCCCAGATCATCGAGGACGAGTACGGCGTGAAACTCAAGGGCGACGACGTCGGCAAGATCAAGACCGTCGGCGACGCCGTCGACCTGGTGGTGAACCGCGCAGGATGACCCAGGTCGTCGTCACCGGTATCGGCGCCGTCACCCCGCTGGGTGTCGGCGCCCGCACCCTGTATGAGCGCTGGCTCGCCGGCCGTTCAGGCATCGAGGACGGCGAGGGCGTCGCGCGCGAGTACGAGCCCAAGGAGCACCTGTCGGTCAAGGAGGCGCGCCGCGCCGACCGCTTCACCCAGTTCGCCATGGTGGCGGGCGACGAGGCGCTGGCCGAGGCCGGCTGGTCCGAGGGCGAGCTGCCGTACGACTCGACCCGGATCGCCTGCATCATCGGCACCGGCATCGGCGGCATCGGGACGCTCGAGCACAACCACGACGTGCTGCGCGACTCGGGGCCGAAGAAGGTCTCGCCGCTCGCGGTCCCGCTCATGATGAGCAACGCCGCGCCGGGCGCGCTGTCCATGCGCTACAAGCTGCGTGGCCACAGCTACGGCATCGTGTCCGCCTGCGCGGCGGGGGCGCACGCGATCGGCACGGCCGCGAGCCTGATCCAGTCCGGCGCCGCCGACGCCGTCGTCACCGGCGGCTCCGAGGCCGCGCTGACGCCGCTGTCCAAGGCGGCCTTCGCGGCCCTCGACGCGCTGTCGGACACCGGCATCTCGCGTCCGTTCGACGCCCGCCGCGACGGCTTCGTGATGGGCGAGGGCGCCGGGGTGCTCGTGCTCGAGGACGCCGAGAAGGCGAAGGCGCGCGGGGCCACGATCCTCGCGACGATCAAGGGCTACGGCGCGTCGTCGGACGCGCACCACATCACGGCCCCGCAGTCCGAGGGCCTCGGCGCCGCGCAGGCGATCGGGCAGGCGCTGGAGAGCGCGGGCATCACGCCCGCCGACGTCGACTACGTCAACGCCCACGGCACCTCGACGCCGCTCAACGACCGGGCCGAGACGAAGGCGATCAAGCTGGCGCTCGGCGCCCGCGCGGGGCAGATCCCCGTGTCGTCGACCAAGTCGGCGATCGGGCACCTGCTGGGTGCGGCCGGCGCCGTCGAGGCCGTCGCGACCATCCTCGCCCTGCGCGACCGGATGGCGCCGCCCACGCTGGGCTACGAGGTGGTCGAAGAGGGCCTGGACCTCGACTACGTGCCGAACACGGCACGCCCGCTGGAGACCAATGGCCACCTCCCGGTCGCGTTGTCCAACGCGTTCGGGTTCGGCGGCCACAACGCCGTGCTTTGCCTGGAGGCAGCGGAATGAGCATCGCCCCCGTCGTGGAGCCGCGTAGCGCCGCGGCCGCCAAGAGCACCAAGAAGGCCGACAAGGCCGCGAAGGTCGCCCAGATCGCCGAGGACGGCCGGCTCTCGCCGGTCGGGCGGCTGGAGGCGCTCTGCGACGAGGGCTCGCTCACGCTCCTGCGCTCGGACGTCGTGTCCAAGCGCATGGGCGACAAGGCGCGTGCCGGTGACGGCGTCATCGCCGGCGCCGGGCGCGTCGACGGCCGGCCGGTGTTCTGCTACGCGCAGGACCCGTCCTTCCTCGGCGGCTCGCTCGGCGAGCAGCACGCGGAGTCGATCATCCGCGTCATGCGCCTGGCCGGGCGCGCCGGGGTGCCGCTCGTCGGCTTCATCGAGTCCGGCGGCGCGCGCATGCAGGAGGGCCTCGCGGCGCTCGCCGGCTACGGCCGCATCTTCCGCGAGAACGTCGAGCTGTCGGGCCGCATCCCGCAGATCTCGGTGATCTGCGGCGCCAGCGCCGGCGGCGGCTCGTACTCGCCCGCGCTCACCGACTTCGTGGTCATGACCGAGCGCGCGACGATGTTCCTCACCGGCCCCGCCGTCGTGCGCGACGTGATGGGCGAGGACGTCAGCGCCGCCGACCTCGGCGGCCCCAAGGTCCACGACCGCAACGGCGTCGCGCACTTCGTCGTGCCCTCGGACGAGCACGCGGCGATGCTCGTACGCGACCTGCTCGACCACCTGCCCGCCAACTCCGGCGACCGCCCGCCGCGCTTCCGCTCGGCCGAGCCGAACACGCTGGACCCCTCCGAGGCCGTGCCCGAGGACGAGCGCCGCGTGTATGACGCGCGCGACGTCGTCAAGGGCATCGTCGACGGCGGCCGCCTGCTCGAGTGGGCTCCGCGCTGGGCGCGCAACATCGTGTGCGGGTTCGCCCGCCTCGAGGGCCGCGCCGTCGGCGTCGTCGCCAACCAGCCACGGTATCTGGGCGGCGTCCTCGACGCCGACTCCGGCTCCAAGGCCGCCCGCTTCGTCCGCACCTGCAACGCGTTCGGGCTGCCGCTCGTCGTGCTCGTGGACACCCCGGGCTTCATGCCCGGCACGCGCCAGGAGCAGGGCGGCGTGATCCGCCACGGCGCCAAGCTCGTGCACGCGTTCGCCGAGGCCCACGTGCCCAAGATCACGCTCGTCGTGCGCAAGGCGTTCGGCGGCGCGTTCATCGCCATGAACTCCCGCGACCTCGGCGCGGACTACACGTTCGCGTGGCCGGGCGCGACGCTGGGCGTCATGGGCGCCAAGCAGGCCGTCGGCATCGTCAACCGCCGCGACATCGCGGCCGCCGAGGATCCCGAGATGGCCCGCGAGGAGTTCGCCGCGCGCTACACGGAGGAGCACCTCAGCGCCGGCACCGCCGCCGCCGAGGGCTACGTCGACGAGGTCATCGAGCCGATCGGCACCCGCCGGCGCCTGATCGAAGCCCTGAACACCCTCGATTCGGTGGCCGCCCCGGCCGCCGGGATTCGAAATATCCCCCTATGACACCCAAGCCCAAGCCCACGAACGACGTCCTCGACGACGCCGGCCGCGTGGTGCTCCCCGACGGCAGCGTCCTGATCCCCCTCTGATGCTCGCCGGCAAGAAGCTCCTCATCACCGGCGTCATCACGCGCGACTCGATCGCGTGGGAGGTCGCCCGCCAGGCCCAGGAGGCTGGCGCGGAAGTCGTGCTGACCGGCTTCGGCCGGGCCAAGCGGATGACCGAGCGCGCGGCGACCAAGCTGCCGACGCCGGTCGACGTGCTCGACCTCGACGTCAACGACCCCGCGCACCTCGCCGCGGTCGCCGACGATCTGAAGGAGCGCTGGGGCCGCGTCGACGGCATCCTGCACGCGATCGCCTTCGCGCCCGAGGACGCCCTCGGGGGCAAGTTCCTCGACACCCCGCCCGAGAGCGCGGCCACCGCGTTCCAGACCAGCGCCTACTCGCTGAAGGCGCTGAGCGTCGCGATGCTGCCGCTGATGGAGGACGGCGGCGCGATCGTCGGGATGGACTTCGACGGGCAGGTCGCCTGGCCGGTCTACGACTGGATGGGCGTCTCCAAGGCCGCGCTCGAGGCCGTCTCGCGCTACCTCGCGCGTGACCTGGGCCCGAAGGGCGTGCGCGTGAACCTCGTGAGTGCCGGACCGCTCGGCACGCTCGCCGCCCGCGGGATCCCCGGCTTCGAGCAGCTCGCCGGCGCGTGGCGGCGCCAGGCGCCGCTGGGGTGGGACACCGAGGACACCGGCCCCGTCGCGGGCGCCGTGCTGTTCCTGCTGTCCGACCTCTCGCGCGCGGTGACGGGCGAGATCCTGCACGTCGACGGCGGCTTCCACGCGATGGGGACCGCGCTCGAAGAGGTCCGCGAGCCCGTGACGGCCACCGCATGAAGCCGACCGTCTTCCTGACCGGCGCGACCGGCTTCCTCGGCATGGAGGTGCTCGCGCGCCTCCTCGAGGAGGGCGACCGCGAGGTGCTCGCGCTGATCCGCGCCTCCGACGACGCGGCCGCTTCGGCGCGGCTCGACGACGTCTTGTTGAAGCTCTGGGACGACCCGTCGCCGTACCGCTCGCGGGTGCACGCGGTGCGCGGCGACGTCACGGCGCCGGGGCTCGGCCTCGGGTCACGCCGCGACGAGTGGGCCTCGCGAACGGGCGCGGTCCTGCACTGCGCGGCGTCGATCTCCTTCGACCTTCCTCTGGCGGAGGCACGCGCGATCAACGTCGACGGCACCGCGCGCGTGCTCGACTTCGCGATCGACGCCCAGGGCCGGGACGGGCTCGAGCGCTTCCTCCACGTCTCCACCGCCTACGTCGCCGGCCGCCACGAGGGCACGTTCCGCGAGCGCCAGCTCGACGCCGGCCAGACCTTCCGCAACACCTACGAGGAGACGAAGGCCGACGCGGAGTCGATCGTCACCCTCGCGCGCGAGCTCGGCCCCGCCATCGCGCGCCCGAGCATCGTCGTGGGCGAGTCCGACTCCGGCTGGACCCCGGCCTTCAACGTCCTGTACTGGCCGCTGCGCGCCTTCTCGCGCGGGATGTTCAAGGAGGTCCCCGCGCTCGCCGACGGGCACGTCGACGTCGTCCCGATCGACTACGTCGCCGATTCGCTCGTCCACCTGCTCGGCCGCCGCGAGGCAGGGGTCTTCAACCTCGTCTCTGGTCGTGGGGCGCCGACGGTGGCGGAGCTCGTGAACCTGGCGTCCGACTACTTCGGCAAGCCACACCCGAAACTCGTCGAGCCGATCGCGCCCGAGCACGTCGGCGACGATCAGGGCGACGTCTTCGTGCCCTACTTCGACATGCGCGTGGTCTTCGACGACACGCGCGCGCGGGCCGTGCTCGGCCCGGCGGGCATCGAGGCGCCGATCCTGCGCGACTACTTCGGGCGGTTGATGGAGTACGCCGAGACGGCGCGGTGGGGGAAGAAGGGGGTCAGCCGCGACGCTGCGCGGAGATCCGCCGTCGCGGCCTGAACAAGCCTCGTGGCTCCGGTTGGCTCGCGCTCACACCGGGGATGACGGGTCATTGGCAGATCCTCGGATCAGCCCGGGATGATCGCCGCTTCACTCGTTCTCTGGAGCGTCATCGTGTTGCTTGTCGTCGGGCTGTGTGCTTCCGTCCGCGAACGGCCACAGCGCGCTATCCTCTAGGTCTACCTCGCACCGGTGCGGGGTTTTTTTCCGCCCGGTGCCACTGAACGCCCGACCTCGGAGCTCGCCTCATGGCCCGTGGAGATGTCCGGATCGCCGTCACCCTCGCGTGCGAGGAATGCAAGCGCCGGAACTACCAGACGAATAAGTCCAAGCGGAACAACCCGGACCGAATCGCGTTTCGCAAGTACTGCCGGTGGTGCCGCAAGCACACCGGGCACCGCGAGACCCGCTAGGGAGACCTCGCGATGGCCCGAGACCGACAGCGCGCGAAGCAGCGACGGCGACGCCAGGAAGCGGGCGGCCCTGCCGCACGCAGCGCGGCGCGCACGCGCAAGGCTCGCGACGTCGGGCTCGACGACGCGACCGTCGACGACTCCGGCCTCGGCGAAGGCAGCACCCCCACGCCCGATCCGCTCGAGCACGCCTCCGCCGACGTCGACCAGGCCAAGCTCGCCGAAGCCGGCGCGGTCCCGCCCGAGATCGGCGACGCCGACAGCGAGTACGACGGCGGCTATGACGCCTTCGACGACGCCGACCGCGCGCCCGACGAGGCCGAGGAAGACACCGCCATCGTCTCCGCCGACCCCGACGCGCACGAGCGTCCCTCGCGCAAGCAGCGCGGCCGCGTCCTCACCTTCCTCCGGCACTCCGCCGACGAGCTCCGGCGCGTCCAGTGGCCCACCCGCCGCCAAGTCGGACAAGCCACCGCGGTCGTGCTCGGCTTCGTCGTCCTCGCCGGGAGTTACCTCGGCCTCCTGGACGCGCTCTGGAAGCCGATCATCGACGCCATCCTCTAGCTCCCTCAGATCAAGGAATCCATGTTTCGCTGGTACGTCATCAACACCTACTCCGGGCACGAGAACAAGGTCAAGCAGAACCTCGAGCACCGCGTCTCCTCGCTCGGTCAGCAGCGCGCCGTGCGCCAGGTCGTCGTGCCGACGGAGACCGTCCAGGAGATGAAGGACAACCAGAAGATCTCCGTCGAGAAGCGCACCATGCCCGGCTACG
This sequence comes from Solirubrobacteraceae bacterium, assembly GCA_039934455.1. GTDB lineage: Bacteria > Actinomycetota > Thermoleophilia > Solirubrobacterales > Solirubrobacteraceae > DASQFQ01. The sequence goes on along the minus strand of JBDTMF010000089.1, from coordinate 16 downwards.
TGCTGGTCAACATGGA
>JBDTMF010000088.1:0-17404 GCA_039934455.1 Solirubrobacteraceae bacterium | reverse complement strand
GGCATCGTCCAGCAGTCCGACTCGCGCTACACGCTCGTGCAGCTGCGCGAGCGCGTCGAGGCGCTGCTGCCGAAGTCCGAGCAGGTCGACGGCGAGCGCTACGACCACGGCCAGCGCGTCAAGGCCGTGATCAAGGAGGTCTCCTCCTCGACCCGCGGGCCGAGCATCATCGTCTCGCGCCGCGACCCCGAGCTGATCAAGAAGCTCTTCGAGCTCGAGGTGCCGGAGATCGCCGATCAGCTGGTGGAGATCACCAACGTCGCGCGCGAGCCCGGCTACCGCTCGAAGATCGCCGTCGTCTCGCACGCCGACGGCGTCGACCCCGTCGGCGCCTGCGTCGGGCCGCGTGGATCGCGGGTGCGCATGGTCGTGTCCGAGCTGCGCGGCGAGAAGATCGACATCATCCCCTACAACGACGAGCCCGCCCGCTTCGTCGCCAAGGCGCTCAGCCCCGCCCGCGTGCGCGAGGTGCTCGTCGACGACACCAACAAGCAGGCGACGGTGATCGTCCCCGACGACCAGCTCTCGCTGGCGATCGGGCGCGAGGGCCAGAACGCCCGCCTCGCCGCCCGCCTCACCGGCTGGCGCGTCGACATCCGCTCCGAGACCGAGTTCGCCAAGGAGGAGCAGGAGTCCGGCTACGGCGAGGAGGAGGAGCTCGGCGGCCACTGCGGCGCGATCCTCACCAACGGCCGCCGCTGCCCGAACGCCGCCCTGCCCGGCTCGCGCTACTGCGGGCTCGACGCCCACCAGGCGCTCGCGGGCAAGGGCACCGACGTCGTCGGGCAGGCCTGACGCGAGACCCCGAGCGGACCTGCGTCGGCTGCCGGCGGCATTCGCCGCAGTCGGCGCTCCACCGCTTCGCTAACGTAAGTGGGGAGGTCGTGCCGGACCCGGAGCGAAGGCTCCCCGGTCGTGGCGCGTGGCTCCATCCCGACCTCGCCTGCTTCGACCGAGCCCAGTCCGGGCGCGGCTTCAACCGGGCTCTCAGGGCCCCCGTGACGATCCCGAAAGACACCGTAGACTTCACCCGCACATGGCCAAGAAACGCGTCCACGAGCTAGCCAAGCAATACGACATGCCTTCAGCCGAAGTGCTGAAGCGGCTCGGCGATGCCGGAATCGAGGTCAAGGCCGCCGCCTCGGCGGTCGATGAGGACGCCGCCGACCGCGCGCTGACCGGTCGCCCGCAGCTCCACGAGGAAGAGGCACAGAAGGCGCAGAGCACGAACGGCGACCAGCCCGACGCCGACGGCGATGCGGCGAAGCCCGCGCCCAAGCGCCCGACCCGCTCCTCGCTGCAGGGTGAGCGCTCCCCCGGCGCGGCCGGCGGCGTGCGCCGTGTCGTCATCGACTCGCAGGCCTCGCGCCGCCAGGGCGGCCCCGGCGGCGGACCGCCCGGCCCCCAGCGCCGCCCGCCGCGCCGCGGCGGGCGCCGGCGCCGTGGCGCCTACGTGGAGCCGGTGCCGCAGGACAAGGCGTCGCTGAAGCCCGACACGATCCAGGTCAACTCCGGCTCGACGGTCAAAGACGTCGCCGAGTACCTCGCCGTCCCGATCCCCGAGGTCATCAAGAAGCTGATGCAGCTGGGGGAGATGGCGACGCTCACCCAGACGCTCGCCGACGACGCGATCCAGGTCCTCGCCGACGAATTCGACAAGGAGATCGAGATCGTCCACGCCGCGGACGAGGTCGACGACGAGCCCCAGTTCGACGACGCCGCCGAGGACCTCGTCGAGCGGCCGCCCGTCGTCACGATCATGGGCCACGTCGACCACGGCAAGACCTCGCTGCTCGACGCGGTCCGCGAGGCCGACGTCGTCGCCGGTGAGGCCGGCGGCATCACGCAGCACATCGGCGCCTACCAGGTCCACGTGGGCGAGAAGACCATCACCTTCCTCGACACGCCCGGTCATGAGGCCTTCACCGCCATGCGCGCCCGCGGCGCGCAGGTGACCGACATCGCGGTCATCGTCGTCGCCGCCGACGACGGCGTGATGCCGCAGACGCGCGAGGCGATCGATCACGCCAAGGCCGCCGGCGTCCCGATCCTCGTCGCGGTCAACAAGATCGACAAGGAGGGCGCGCAGCCCGACCGCGTGCGCACCGAGATGACCAACCTCGGCCTGCAGCCGGAGGAGTGGGGCGGCGAGACGATGTTCGTCGACGTCTCGGCCAAGACGAAGCAGAACCTCGACGACCTGCTCGAGTCGATCGTCCTGCTGTCCGAGGTCGAGGAGCTCAAGGCCAACCCGGACACCGAGGCCTCCGGCGTCGTCGTCGAGTCCAAGCTCGACCCGGGCCGCGGCGCCGTCGTGACGATCCTCGTCCAGCGCGGCACGCTCAAGGTCGGCGACAACGTCGTCGCCGGCGCCCACTGGGGCCGCGTCCGCGCGATGCACGACTACAAGGGCGACAAGGTCAAGCGCGCGCTGCCGGGCGAGCCCGTCGAGATCCTCGGCTTCGACTCGGTCCCCGAGGCCGGCGAGTTCGTGCGCGTGGTCGAGAACGATCGCACCGCCCGCTCGCTCGCGGGGGAGAAGGCGCACCGCATCAAGACCGAGACGCTGGCCCGCCGCGGCGGCAAGAAGTTCTCGCTCGAGGACATCTTCGACCGGGAGCGCGGCGCGCTCGTCAACGAGCTCAACCTCGTGCTCAAGGCGGACGTCTCGGGCTCGCTGGAGGCCTTCCAGGACGAGATCGCCAAGCTCCCGCAGGACGAGGTCACCGTCTCGGTGATCTACTCCGGCGTCGGCGGCATCACCGAGTCCGACGTCAACCTGGCGGCCGCCTCCGGCGCGATCATCCTCGGCTTCAACGTCCGGCCCGTCGGCGAGGCGCGCCAGCTCGCCGACCGCGAGGGCGTGGAGATCCGCACCTACTCGGTCATCTATCGCGCCATCGACGAGCTCCGGGACGCCATGCAGGGCATGCTCGCCCCCGAGGAGGTCGAGGAGACCGTCGGCACGCTCGAGGTCCGCGCGACCTTCCGCGCCTCGAAGATCGGCGTCATCGCCGGCTGCTACGTCACCGACGGCAAGGCGACGCGCGGGGCGAAGTGCCGCCTCGTCCGCGACGGCACGATCGTCTACGACGGCGAGGTCGCGTCGCTGCGGCGCTTCAACGAGGACGTGCGCGAGGTGCTCACCGGCTTCGAGTGCGGCGTGGTGCTCAAGGACTACATGGACGTCAAGGAAGGCGACCAGATCGAGGTCTTCGAGACCAGGCAGGTCGAGCGCACGCTCTCCTAGTGGGCGACGCAGCGTTCGTCGTCCTCATGCAGGTGCACCTCTTCTTCCCGGAGTCGGGCTCGCTGAAGGCCAAGCGGTCCGAGCTCAACAGCGTCAAGGCCCACCTGCGCAGCCGCAACGGCGCGACGGTGGCCGAGGTCGACCACCAGGACACGTGGCAGCGCTCGACGCTCGCGGTGGCGATCACGGGCGGCTCCCCGCGTCTCTGTCACGACGCCGCCGACAACGTTGTCCGCTACCTCGACGCGCGCTTCCCGCAGGGAGCGAGGGTCGAGCGGCGGCTCGCATCCTGGACTGATCTGGAGTCACTAGGATGACCGGCGGGCGCATGCGTCGCGTCGACGAGGCCGTTCGGGAGGTCCTGTCGGGCGCGATCACACAGGAACTCAAGGACCCGCGCGTGGGCTTCGTCACCGTGACCGCAGTCGAGACCTCACCTGACCTCCGCCATGCGCGCGTGTTCGTCTCCGTCCTCGGCGACGAGGGGCAGCGTGAACGCTCGATGGACGGCCTGCGCGCGGCGCACGGCTACCTGCAGCGGCGCCTCAACGAGGAGCTGCGGATCAAGCACACGCCGTCGCTCGACTTCATCTACGACGACTCCGTCGACCGTTCCCTGAGGATCCAGACGCTGCTGGAGCGCGAACGCGGGGAGGCGGAGTGAGCACCACCAACGAGGCCGTCGGGTCGCGCGCCGCACTGCTGGACGAGATCGAGCGCTCGCAGCGCTTCCTGCTCGCGACGCACGAAAACCCCGACGGCGACGCGCTCGGCTCGCTCGCCGGCATGCAGCTGGTGCTGACCGCGCTCGGCAAGGACTCCGTCGCCTACATGGCGCCCGGCGAGTTCCCGCTGCCCTACGAGTACACGTTCTTGGCGGTCGAGAACCTCGTGACCGAGCCGCCCGCCGACCTCGAGGACCGCACGATCGTGTTCCTCGACTGCGGCAACATCGACCGCAACCCGGCCGACTCGCTCAAGCGCGACGGCGCGCACATCCTCAACGTCGACCATCACCACGACAACACCCTGTTCGGCACGGTCAACCACGTCGTGCCCGAGGCGTCGTGCACGGCCGAGGTGATCTGGGACCTGATGGACGGCCTGGGCGTGCGCCCGACGCACGCGATCGCCGAGGCGCTCTATGTCGGGCTCGTCACCGACACCGGCAAGTTCATGTACGAGAACACCGGCCCGCGCGCGCACCAGATGGCCGCCGACCTGATCGAGGCGGGCGTCGACGTGCACGCGATCTATCGGCGCCTGTTCGAGGGCGTGCCGCAGGGCAAGCTCGAGCTGCTGGCGCGCGGGCTCTCCAACGTCGAGCGCTTCGACGGCGGCCTGCTCACCGTCACCCACCTCACGCGCGACGACTACGCCGCCACGAGCGCCGACGAGAGCTTCTCCGAGGGGGTCGTCGACCACCTGCGCGCGCTCCAGGGAACGGCCATGGCCGGCCTCGTGCGCGACCTCCTCAACGGCGACCCGTCCGCGCCGCAGCGGCGCAAGGTCTCGCTGCGGGCGACCGACGACCGCGTCGACGTCTCGGCGATCGCGCGCGCCCAGGGTGGCGGCGGGCACCGCCGCGCCGCGGGCTTCTCGACGTCGATGGAGTTCCCGGAGCTCGTCGAGTTCCTGCGCGCCGCCCTCGCCGAGCAGCTCTCCTGACACCCGACGGGGTCATCCTCTTCGACAAGCCGGCTGGGATCACGTCCCATGACGTCGTGGCGACCGTGCGGCGGCGGCTGGGCCGCGGGGTCAAGGTCGGCCACGCCGGCACGCTGGATCCGTTCGCGACCGGGCTGCTGCTCGTGCTGGTGGGGCGCGCGACGCGCGTGCAGCGCTTCCTGATGGCGCTCCCCAAGCGCTACGAGACCGTCGCGCGCCTCGGGTGGACCTCGACCACCGGCGACCGCGACGGGGAGCTCGAGGAGGGCCGCTCGCCCGCCGAGCCGTTCGCGCTGCCGAGCGGGCGCATCCGCCAGCGCCCGCCCGCCTACTCGGCGGTCAAGGTCGGAGGGCGGCGGGCCTATGAGATCGCGCGCGCGGGGGAGACGGTCGAGCTCGCCGAGCGCGAGGTCGAGGTGGAGCGCTTCGAGCTCACGAGGCGCGAGGATGACCGCGCGACGTTCGCGATCGAGTGCTCCTCGGGCACGTACGTGCGCGCGCTGATCGCCGACCTCGGCGACGCCTACTGCCTCGAGCTGCGGCGCACGGCGATCGGGCACTTCGATGTCGCCGCCGCAGACCCCGAGCGGATCGTGCCGCTCGCGGACGCACTCGACTTCATGCCGGCGGTGACGCTCGAGGGCGACGAGGCGCGGCGGGCGGGGTACGGCGTGGCCGTGGCCGGCAGGATGCAGTCCCCGCCGGCCATCGTCCGGCTGCTCGACGAGGACGGCCTGATCGCGCTCGCGGAGCCGCACGGGGACGGGCTGCTCAAGCCCGTCGTAGGGTTTCGCTCGTCATGAAGGTCACCTGGCTCCCCGATGCCGAGCACCGCCCGCGCCACGTCGCGGTCGGCGAGTTCGACGGCGTGCACCTCGGCCACCGCGAGGTGATCGCCGGCGCGGACACCGTCCTCACCTTCGAGCCGCACCCGCGCGCGGTCGTGGCGCCCGACGCGGCGCCGAAGCTCCTGACCTCGCTCGACATCAAGACCGACCTGATCGCGGGCCTCGGGGTCCGCGAGCTCGTCGTCATCCCGTTCGACCGCTCGTTCGCCGCCCAGGGGGCGCAGGAGTTCATCGACTCCGTGCTGGTCGCGCAGCTGCAGGCCGAGCGCGTGTCGGTGGGGGAGAACTTCCGCTTCGGCCACAAGGCACAGGGCGACGCCGACCTGCTGCGCCGCCAAACCGCCTTCGAGGCGCGCGTCGTCCCGCTCGTCGAGGTCGACGGCGAGATCGTCTCCTCGACCCACGTCCGCGGGCTCGTGGTGGCGGGGAACCTCGAGCGGGCCAACCGCTTCCTGGGCTCGCCCTTCCAGCTCCGGGGCCCGGTCGTCCACGGCGACGAGCGCGGGCGCGAGCTGGGCTTCCCGACCGCCAACCTCGTCCCCGACAACGCGCTCGTCTACCCGGGCAGCGGCGTCTACGCCTGCCGCGCCGCCTTCGAGGACGGCGGCGAGTGGAAGTGGTGGCCGGCCGCCGTCAATGTGGGTGTACGCCCGACCTTCGTCACCGGACGCGGCGTGCTCGTCGAGGCCTACCTGCTCGACTTCGGCGGCGACGTCGACGACCGCGAGCTGCGGATCGCCTTTCTCGCGCGGCTGCGCGGCGAGCGGCGCTTCGACACGGTCGACGGGCTCGTCGAGCAGATGGACCGCGACGTGCAGGCCGCCCGCGCCGTGGCAGCCTGAGCCGAACCCGGTCCAAACCGTACATTCGTCCCCCGCGGGCGTCCGGCACCGATTCGCGGGGTATCAATCGGGTGACCTTGCAGATCGTTGTCGCTCATTCAGACCCGGGCGCACGGCGTGAGCTCCGACTCCAGCTCGAGCATTCCGGCTATTACGTCGAGGAGGCGGCGAGCGCGGAGGAGGCGCTTTCCGCGTGCCGTCTCTGCATGCCCGAGGTGGCGCTGATCGAGCACCGCTTCGCCAGGCTCGACGGCCGTTCCCTGATCGACGAGCTGAAGTCCGACCCCGACGCCTACGCCACCGCCCTCGTGGTCGTCGCCGACGACGAGCTGCCGGTCGCCGACGCCGAGGACGCGCTGCGCCGCGGCGCCCTCGACGTGCTGATCGAGCCGGTCATCCCCGCCGAGCTGGTCGCGCGCGTGCGCGCGGCCGCACGCACCAAGACGCTGCAGGAGGAGCTGGTGGGCCAGTACCGGCGGCTCGAGACGATGCTGCACGAGGATCCGCTCACGGGCCTCTTCAACCGCCGCTACGTGCTGACGCGGCTGGCGGGGCTGATCAGCGGCGCGCGCCGCCACGGCCGGCCGCTGTCGGTGGCGATGATCGACATCGACCACTTCAAGCGCGTCAACGACGCCCACGGCCACGAGGCCGGCGACGCCGCGCTCGTCGCGACCACGATGGCGCTGCGCGACCGGATGCGCGCGGAGGACGAGCTCGGCCGCCTCGGCGGCGAGGAGTTCCTGGCGCTGCTGCCGGACGTCGGCGGCGAGGCGGCGGGGGTCGTGGCCGAGAGCCTGCGGGCGAGCGTGGAGAGCGTGCGCACCCGCATGGAGGGCCTCGATCTGGCCGTCACCGTCAGCATCGGATGGGCGACCTGGGACGGGGAGGAGGACGCCGACGCGCTCGTCAAACGGGCCGACAAGGCGCTCTTCGTGGCCAAGCGATCGGGGCGCAACGCCGTACGGGGAGCGGAGAACCTCTCTGCTAGCCTGCCCCGTCGCATATGACCCTGACTCAAGAGGACAAGCTCGAGGTCGTCGAGCGCTTCGGCAAGGACGCGCAGGACACCGGTGCCACCGAGGTCCAGATCGCCCTGCTGACGCGCCGCATCAACGACCTGACCGAGCACCTGCGGACGCACAAGCACGACCATCACTCGCGCCGCGGCCTCCTCATGCTCGTCGGTCGGCGCCGGAGGTTCCTCAACTACCTCCAGAAGAAGGATCTCGAGCGCTACCGCTCGCTGATCCGCGAGCTCGGCCTCCGTCGCTAGCCATCCCGATGGCCGTGCTCGCGGCCGGACAGCCCGCACCCGAGTTCTCACTCGCGCGTAGCGAGGGCGAGCCGTTCACGCGCGCCGACCTCGAGGGCACGCGGACGCTGCTGGTCTTCTATCCGTTCGCGTTCTCGCCGGTGTGCACCGACCAGCTGAGCATCTACAACGAGCTGCTCGGCGACTTCGCCGCGCACGGGGTCTCGCTGTACGGCGTCTCCTGTGACGCCGGCTACTCGCAGGAGGCGTTCCGCCGGCAGCTCGGAATCGACATCGCGCAGCTCTCGGACTTCGAGCCCAAGGGCGCGTCGTGCCGCGCCTTCGGCGTGCTGCACCCCGGCGGCTTCCCCCAGCGTGCGCTCGTCCTGATCGGCCCTGACGCGGCCATCCAGTGGAGCTACGAGGCGGAGTCCCCCGGCGAGTTGCCGGGCGCGAACCTGATCTTCGACGCGCTCGACGCCGCCCCGGTCTGAGCCGCTGAGCGGGCTCGGCTCGGCACCGCTGCCGCCCGTCGGCCCCGGGGATCACGTCCGGGGGCCCGAGGGAGCGCGGCTGATCGTCGTCTACGCGGACTTCGAGTGCCCGTTCTGCGCGGCGCTCGAGGCGCGCCTGCGCGAGCTGGCGCTGCGGGTCGTCTTCCGCCACTTCCCCGTGCGCTCGAGCCACCCGCGCGCCCGCGCGGCCTCGGCGGCGGCCGAGGCGGCGGCGGCGCAGGGGGCGTTCTGGGTCATGCACGACTCGCTGTTCGCCGACCAGGGCCGGCTCGAGGATCCGCACCTGTGGGAGCGCGCCGAGCGCCTCGGGCTCGACCTCGCGCGCTTCGAGGCCGATCGTCGCTCCGAGGCGGTCGAGCAGCGGATCGCCGCCGACTTCCGCGGCGGGGTGCGCGCCGGGGTGGCCACCACGCCGACGCTGTTCGCCGACGGCGAGCGCCACTCGGGCCGGCCCGCGCCGGGGCTGCTGGAGGCGCTGGCCCGATGAGGGCGCGGACGCTGGGGTACGGTCGCTCCATGAGACTGTGCGTAGCGCTCCTGCTGCTGGCGATGGCGTGGGCGGCACCGGCCGCCGGCGCGGCCGAGATCAGCGCGCGCGATCGCTCCGGCGACGTCAGCGGCGGGGCCCACCTCGCCAAGCGGCAGCGGGCGGCGCTGGACATCGAGCGCGTGACGGCGCGCGCGAACGCGGCCGGGCTGGCCGTCGATGTCCGCCTCCGCGGCGACTTCGAGCGCCTGGCCGGCGGCGGCGCACTCGAGTCCGCGGTGGCCAGGATCCTGATCCGGCGGCCGGGTGAGCCCTCCGGCGAGCTGCTGACCCGCGGCACCGACCGCCGGTCGCGGCTGAGCTCCAAGCGCGCGGGCCCCAGCCCTGTCGTCCTGCGCGACGGTCACGTGCTCCGGTTCCGCGTGGCGGGCGACGTCTCCACGGTGACCTCGGTCCGCGCCCGCGTCTCGGCCTCGCGCCAGGACCGCCGGGGCAGGACGGCGTCGGACAGCGCGGTGGCATCGTTCGGCCCCCGCGCGCCCTCCACCGACCTTCCGTGCCAGTCCTTCGCCGGCCGCCGGACCGAGCTCGAGGGTCTGCTGGGCGGCGTGGTGCGCTCGCTGCGCAAAGGGCGCTCGCCGGCCCGCCACAAGCGCCTGGCGCTCGAGCAGGGCCACCTCGAGGACTTCCTGTTCGGCCTCGGCAAACGGATCCTGCTCGCGTGCCCGGTCCTGCCGCCCGCGAGCGAGCCCAGCGGCACAGGGTCGCTGACCAACCGCTCGCCGGTCTCGAGCTTCACCGTCAGCCCGTCGGGCCCCGGCTACAAGGCCGGCCAGACGCTGACCTTCAACGGCGCGGGCTCGCGCGACCCCGACGGCACGATCGGCAGCTACGTGTGGTCGGACGGGGACCCGCCGCACCCGATCGCCTCGGGCGTGAGGCTGAGCCGCTGGTACGGCGCTCCGGGCACCTACCGGATCACGCTCAGCGTCAGCGACAACCTCGGCGGCACGGCCTTCTCCAGCAAGACGCTGTTCGTCGGCGGGCCGGGCACCAGGGCGCTGCGCAACCCCGACAACTCGATGCTGCGGGTCGACTGCCCCAGCGCGACGGCGACCCCGCTCGCCGGCGCCGTCGAGATGACGATCCCGTCCTACGCGGTCGATCCGACGGTCAACGCGCCGAACCCGTGCCCCGACGCAACGCTCGCCACGACCGTGACCCAGCTTGCCGGCAACCCCGGCGGGGAGATCGACGAGTGGGGCCGCCCGCGCGACCGGATGCGCGTCGAGTACCGCTTCGAGCACGCGGGCCCTGGGCCCGGCGCCCAGAACGCCGCGCTCGACTGGTCCACGACCTGGAAGTAGCGTCCGAACCGCCTGGCCCTCAAGGGCGTATACCTCGAGCAGTGGCCACGCACGCGCAACTGATCGAGCGCCTGACGACCGACGAGTCGGGGGATGCCCTGCGGGCGCTCTATCGGGCCTACGGCGGCGAGCTGTTCGGGTTCGCGCTCAACGCGCTCGGCGAACGGGGTGCGGCCGAGGAGCTCGTCCAGGAGGTCTTCACCCGGGCCTGGCGCCACGCCGAGCGCTACGACCCGAACCGCGCCAGCGTGCGCACCTGGCTCTACCAGATCGCGCGCCACGCGATCATCGACCTGCGCCGCCGCGCGTCGGTGCGCCCGGCGCTCGCGCTGCACGAGCCCTCGGTGGCCCGCGAGCCGGTCGGGGAGTCGATCGAGCGGGCGATGCTCGGCTGGCAGGTCGCAACCGCGCTCGAGCGCCTCAGCCCCGACCATCGCCAGATGATCCGGCTCGCCCACCTCCAGGGCCTCACGATGCGCGAGATCGCCGTGCACTGCGACCTGCCGGTTGGCACCGTCAAGAGCCGCACCTGGTACGCGCTGCGCGCGCTGCGGCTCGTGCTCGAGGAGATGGGGATCCGATGAGCCCCCTGCGGACCTGCGACGACCTGCGCGCGCTGCTGGGCGGCTACGTGCTCGATGCGCTCGAGCCCGACGAGACCCTGGCAGTACGCGAGCACCTCCCGGACTGCGCGGCCTGCTCGGCCGAGCACGCCTCGCTCGCGGGCCTGCCGGCGCTGCTCGACCTCGCCGCCCCGCTGGCCGCGCCCGACGAGCCGCTCTCGGACGCCTTTGAGGAGGCGCTGCTCGACCGCTTCGCCCGCGACCAGGAGCCCGCGGCGCCCGCGCCCCGGCGCCGCCGCCTGCCGCGGGTGGAGTGGACGCGCCCGCGCGTCGCGGTCGCCAGCGGGCTGTTCGCGGCCGCGCTCACCTTCGCCACGATGGCCGCGCTCAACGACGATCCTCCGTCGCAGCCGCCCGGCGCGCGCTCCTACGTCGTCCCGCTGCAAGCCGCCGCGGCCGCCCCGGCCGGGGGCCGCGTCAAGGCCAGCATCTCGCTGTACCGCGTGCGCAGCGGCACCGGCGTCCACCTGACCGCGAGCGGCCTGCCCTCGGGCCCCGGGCGCGTCTATGAGATGTTGTGCGAGAAGCGCGGCTGGAGCGCGAGCGCGGGCACGTTCCGCGCCGACGCCCAGGGCCGCGTCGAGGCGCGGCTGACGACCGCCGCGCGCGTCGGGGAATACGACAGCGTCCGCGTCGTCTATCGGGACGAGCGTGGACACACCAGAGACGTCCTGACCGGGCGCCTGTTCTAACCAGAGGAGACCGGATGCGCCGCATGACGATCTGCATGCTGTTCGCCGCCTTGGCCCTGGCGGGCTGTGGCAGCAGCAACGACAAGTCGAGCTCCTCCGGGAGCGCTGACAAGACCGCCACGCCGACGGCGACGGCCACCCAGGCCGCCTCGAGCGGCGGCGGGGGCGAGACCGTGAAGCTCTCCGCCGACGCCAGCGCCCTGAAGTTCGACAAGACCGCGCTGTCGGCCAAGGCCGGCAAGGTGACGCTCTCGATGGACAACCCGTCCGGGATCCCGCACGCCATCGCGATCGAGGGCAACGGCGTCGACGTCGACGGCAAGATCGTCCAGAAGGGCGGGACCTCCACCGCCTCCGCCGACCTCAAGGCCGGCACGTACGACTTCTACTGCCCGGTTGGCAACCACCGCGCCGCGGGCATGGAGGGCAAGCTCACGGTGAAGTGAGCCGCGCGGGCACGGCCCGCGCCCGGTAGTCGAAGATTCGCTCGACGTCCCGGCGCACCAGCACGCGGTGCGCCAGGGCGCCCAGCAGCCCGAACGGCAGCGCGTAGCGGACCGTGTCGGTCATGAGCGTGCCGCCGTCCGGGTGCGCGCGGAACTCGTGCGTGTGGTGCCACAGCCGGAAGGGGCCGGTCAGCTGCATGTCGACGAAGCGCACGCCGGGCTCCCATTCCTCGATCCGCGTCAGCCACGAGACCGGCAGCCCGTGGAGGGCGAGCCGGTACTCGATCAGCGCGCCCGCGCGCATCGCGATCGGCCGCGGCGTGACGACCTCGAAGCGCAGCCACGGCGGCGTGATCGCCTCCAGGTTGCCGGCGTCGGCGAAGAACGGGAACACCGCCTCGGGCGAGCCGGGCAGCCGCTGCTCGCGGCGCAGGACGTGATGGCTGAACACGCTTGGTGTACGGGTTAGGCTGGCGTAGCGATGACGGAGACGGTCGCGGTCCTGGGTGGCGGCGTGGCGGGGATGACCGCCGCGCACGAGCTGGCCGAGCGCGGGTTCGCGGTGACGGTCTACGAGACGCGCGACCGCCTCGGCGGCAAGGCGCGCAGCCTGCCAGTCCCCGGCTCGGGCAGCGGCGGGCGCGGAGACCTCCCGGCCGAGCACGGCTTCCGCTTCTTCCCCGGCTTCTATCGCCACGTCCCGGACACGATGAAGCGGATCGGCGTCGACGGCCACCTCGTCGGCGGCGAGCGGGTGCTGCTGGCCCAGGCCGACGGCCGCAACGAGCTGCTGACACCCGCGCACCTGCCGGAGTCGCTCGAGGACTTCGCGCTGGTCACCCGCTTCGTGCTCGAGTTCGCGACGGGCCTCGGCATCCCGCCGCAGGAGACCGCGTGGTTCGTCGAGCGGCTGCTGACGCTGCTCACGAGCTGCGACGAGCGCCGGCTCGGGCAGTGGGAGCTCGAGAGCTGGTGGTCGTTCGTCGGCGCGGAGCAGCGCTCGCCCGCGTTCCGCAAGTTCCTCGCCGATGGGCTCACGCGCACGCTGGTCGCCGCGCGGGCGCGCGAGATGAGCGCGCGCACCGGCGGCTCGATCCTGCTGCAACTGCTGTTCGACCTCACCCGCGCGGGTGGTCGCGCGGACCGGGTGCTCGACGGGCCGACCTCGGACGTCTGGATCGATCCCTGGGCAGCGCACCTCGAAGGGCTCGGGGTCGAGTTCCGGCGCGCCGCGCCGGTCGAGGGGATCCAGATGGCGGGCGGGCGGATCGGCGGCGCGACCGTCGCGGGGGAAACGGTGACCGCCGACCACTACGTCGCCGCCGTCCCGGTCGAGATCATGCGCACGCTCGCCGGCCCCGACCTGCGCGCCGCCGAGCCGCGCCTCAAGCGCCTCGACCGACTCGTGACGCGCTGGATGAACGGCGTCATGTTCTACCTCGACGAGGACGTCCCGATGGTCAACGGCCACGCCATCTACATCGACTCCGACTGGGCGCTGACCTCGATCTCCCAGCGCCAGTTCTGGCGCGGCTACGACCTCGAGCAGCACGGCGACGGCCGCGTCGAGGGGATCCTCTCCGTCGACGTCTCCGACTGGGCCCAGCCGAGCCGCCGGCTGGGGAAGATCGCGATGCGGTGCACCCACGACGAGGTGATCGCCGAGGTCTGGGCGCAGCTCGCCGACCACATCGAGGACCTCGACCACGGCAACGTCGCGCGCGCGTTCCTCGACCCCGCGATCGAGTTCCCGAACCCGACCGAGGCCGCCAACCTCGAGCCGCTGCTCGTGAACACCGCGAACTCGTGGGCGGACCGCCCGGACGCCGTCACGCGCATCCCCAACCTCTTCCTCGCCTCGGACTATGTGCGCACGCACACCGACCTGGCCACGATGGAGGGGGCCAACGAGGCCGCCCGGCGCGCCGTCAACGGCATCCTCGAGGCGACCCGGTCCCCGGCGCCGCGCTGCCGGATCTGGCCGTTGCGCGAGCCCGCCGCCTTCGCGCCCGCGCGGGCGCTGGACCGCATCCGCTGGAAGCTCTTCAAGCGTCCCGCGAAACCGCCGCTGCGGGTGACGGGGGAGGGCGGGCTCGAGGCGACGGGCCCGCTCGCGGCCGGGCTCGTGCGGATGGGCCCGCTGGTCAGCCGCCTGCTCGGCTGAGCCCGGCGACGGCGCACCCGCGTTCGAGCTCCTCGAGCCCGAACGCCTCCACGGGACCGATCGCGCCCGTGCCCTCGAACCGGCCCGCGGCGGCCGCGCGCGCCGCCCACGCCATGAACTCGGCCGTGAACGCGTAGCCGTCGGCGCCGGAGAGGTCGACCTCGGCGACCGGCGCGCCGGCGGCGTCGTAGGCCTCGGCGGCGATCCACGACATCCCGCCCGGCGTCGTCCCCGGGTCGGGCCCGTCGCCGCCCAGGCCGGCCAGCCGGCCGCCCGCGAGCTCGAGCATCCCGCGCACGCCCGGCACCCTCGTCGCCACCGAGCCGACCAGCGACCCCGCCTGCAGCGGGCGCGAGAGCGCGCCGAACCAGCCGAGGTAGACGTTGACCTCGCGCAGTCGCGGGAACGCGGCGGGCAGCCCGAAGTGCTCGGCGCCGCCGACCGAGACGGCCTGCCGCGGCGAGCCCTCGACCGTGAAGGAGCGGACGCGCTCGGCCACCCGCGTGCGCCGCAGCGCGCCGTCGCGGAAGGCGTGGGAGTCGCCGAGCGTCGCGCCGACCAGCGAGTGCCGCGTGCCGGCGCTGGCCGCCATCGCGCCCGCGCCGAGCGAGTAGTAGCCGACATCGACGCGCACCGCCTCCGCGCCGCCGTCGCGCAGCGCCAGCGCGCCGGCCAGCGCGCCCGGCACCCAGTCGAAGCCCATCGCCGTCATCAGCGCGAGCCCGGCACGCTCGGCGCGCGGGCCGTGGTACTCGTAGACGCGGCGGATGAAGGGCGGCTCGCCGGTCGAGTCGAGGTAGGTCGCGCGTCCCGCGATCGCGGCACGGACCGCGGCCTCGCCGAACTTGATGAACGGGCCGACCGTGGAGACCAGCACGTCGCCCTCGTCCACGAGCGCGGCGACCGAGTTGGCCCGCGTCACGTCGGCCTGCGCGATCTCGAGCCCGCCGAGCCGCTCCGACAGCGCGCCGAGGCGTTCGAGCGAGCGGCCGGCCAGCACGGGGCGCTCGCCGGCGCCGGCCAGGCGCTCAGCCACCAGCCGGCCCGTGTAGCCGGTTGCCCCGAAGACGACGATGCGGCCGGCCATCAGGACGCGAGCGTATCCGTTGCTACTACCATGGTTGGCAGCGATACCGAAGCGTCAACGAGATGCAGAGGACCCGTGCACCGAAGCACGGGAGGGAAAGGAACATATGTCTGAAGTGCATCGGGTCTCCGTCGAGGTTGGCGGAACCGAGATCACGTTCGAGACGGGGCGCCTCGCCAAGCAGGCTTCCGGCTCCGTGGTCGTAAGCGCCGGCGAGACGATGGTGCTGGGCACCGCAACCGCCGGCAACCCGCGCGACGTCGACTTCCTCCCCCTGACGGTCGATGTCGAGGAGCGCATGTACTCCGCGGGCAAGATCCCCGGATCCTTCTTCAAGCGCGAGGGCCGTTCGGGCGAGAAGGGCACCCTCGTCGCCCGCATGATCGACCGCCCCCTCCGCCCGCTCTTCCCCAAGGGCTGGCACCGCGAGACGCAGCTCGTCTCGATCCCGCTGTCGATCGACCATGTCGTGCCCTACGACATCCTCGCCATGAACGGCGCCTCCGCGGCGCTGATGGTCTCCAACATCCCCTTCCCGGAGCCGGTGGGCGCGGTCCGGATCGGCAAGATCGACGGCAACTTCGTCGTCAACCCCAACGAGGAGGACCTGCTCACGGCCGACCTCGATCTCGTTGTCTCCGGCACCGACGAGGCCATCCTGATGGTTGAGGCGGGCGCCAACGAGATCCCCGAGGCCGAGATCCTCGACGCGCTGGACATCGCGCACTCGGAGATCAAGAAGCTGGTCGGCGCGATGCGCGAGCTCGGCGAGAAGGCCGGCAAGAGCCCGAAGCTCGAGGTCGAGACGCCGCAGGTCGACGCCGACCTGCTCGAGCAGATCAAGGGCTCGCACGGGCAGAAGCTCGACGAGGCCACGTCGGTCGAGGACAAGCTCGCCCGCCAGGACGCCACCAAGGGCGTCGAGGAGGAGATCCTCACCCAGTATTCCGGTGACCCCGAGGGCCCCGACTTCGCTGAGAACCGCGCCAAGGCGCAGCTCGCGTTCGACAAGCTCGAGAAGTCGATCATCCGCGAGCGCATCGCGATCCAGAAGAAGCGCCCGGACGGCCGCGGCACCGATGAGATCCGCCAGATCACGATCGAGGCCGGCCTGCTGCCCCGCACCCACGGCTCCGCGCTGTTCACGCGCGGCCAGACGCAGGCGCTCTCGGTGGCGGCGCTCGGCACCACGCGCGAGGAGATGCGGCTCGACACGCTCGGGCTGGAGACCTCCAAGCGCTACTTCCACCACTACAACTTCCCGCCCTTCTCGGTCGGGGAGGCGGGCTTCATGCGCGGCCCGAAGCGGCGTGACATCGGCCACGGCGCGCTCGCCGAGCGGGCGCTCGTCCCGATGATCCCCTCGCAGGAGGACTTCCCGTACACGATTCGCGTCGTGTCCGACATCCTCGAGTCCAACGGCTCCTCGTCGATGGCCTCGGTCTGCGGCTCCTCGATCTCGCTGATGGACGCCGGCGTGCCGCTCAAGCGGCCCGTCGCGGGCATCGCCATGGGCCTGATCAAGGAGGGCGACGACTACGTCGTGCTGTCCGACATCGCCGGCGTGGAGGACCACCTCGGCGACATGGACTTCAAGGTCGCCGGCACGGAGAACGGGATCACCGCCCTCCAGATGGACATCAAGATCACCGGTGTGACCTTCGACATCCTGCGCGACGCGCTCACGCAGGCCAAGGAGGGGCGCACGTTCATCCTCGGCAAGATGGCCGAGGTGATCGACACGCCGCGCTCCGAGCTGTCGAAGTACGCGCCGCGCATCTCGACGATCCAGATCGACCCGGACAAGATCGGCCTGCTGATCGGCAAGGGCGGCGAGACCATCCGCGGCCTGTCCGAGGAGTTCGAGGCGCAGATCGACGTCAACGACGAGGGCCAGGTCCTGGTCTACGCGGCGACCGGCACCCAGGGCGACGCCCTGGTGGACCGGATCCGCTCGATGACCAAGGAGGTCGCGGTCGGCGACGAGTTCCAGGGCAAGGTCGTCAAGACGACCACGTTCGGCGCGTTCGTCGAGCTCGCCAAGGGCACCGACGGCCTGCTGCACATCTCGAACGTCTCGCCCGGGCAGCGGGTGGCGACGGTCGAGGAGGTCCTCAACAAGGGCGACGACATCGCCGTCCGCGTGGTCGAGGTCGACCG
>JBDTMF010000087.1:0-17427 GCA_039934455.1 Solirubrobacteraceae bacterium | reverse complement strand
AAGCCGGCGAGGTCGACGTCGCCGGCCCCGAGCGCGCAGAACAGGCCGCGGCGCCAGGCGGTCAGCGTGTCGGCGCGCTCCGCCTTGACGCCCTCGAGGACGTCGAGCCGCACGTCCTTGATGTGGATCGCCGCGATCCGCTCCTGCCAGTCGCGCAGCGCGGCCACCGGGTCGCCGCCCGCGACCAGGAGGTGCCCGGAGTCGAGCAGCAGCGGCACGTCGGTGTCCTCGAGCAGGCGCTCGATCTCGGGCGGGCCTTCTACATAGGTCGACGTGTGGTGGTGGAACACCGGCTCGTAGCCGCGGCGCCGCGACGCCTCCGACGCGCGCTGCACGTTATCGGCCAGCGTCTGCCAGCGGGCGTCGTCGAGCCGGAGCATCGAATCCTCGCCGCCGCGTCCGGGGTTCGCCACGCGTTCGGGGCCGCCCGCGTCGCACAGCACCGGCCGGGCGCCCGCGGCGCCGGCGGCATCGAACAGGTCGAGCGTGTGCCGCAGCCCGGCCGTGTCCTCATGGTAGCCCTCGTCCTCGGAGAAGCGCATCGGGACGAAGCCGCCGACGAGGTCGAGGCCGTTGGCGACCAGCCGCTCGCGCAGCACGTCGACATCGCCGAGGTAGCCGGGTGGGCCGAGGTCGGTGCCGGCGTAGCCGGCGGTCCCGATCGCCTCGAGCACCGTCTCGGGCTCGGGCACGGTGAACTCGGTCCCGACCGTCATCTCGAAGGCGCCGTAGCTGAGCGGGGCGTTGGCGACCCTGATCACCCCGTCGCCTCCCAGGCACCGGACTCCGCCGACCGCTCGATCGCATCCAGGACGCGCGCGGTCGCGAGCATCTCCTCGACCCCGGGCTCCCCCTGCGCGCCGTCGCGGACGGCCTCGAGGAAGGTCCGGGCCTCGAGCACGCGCAGGTCGTCGTAGCCCATCGGCACGCCCGCCCCGGGCTGGAAGGCGGCGAAGTCGGGGTGCTGCGCGCCGGCGAGGATCGTCGTGTAGCCGTCGTCCTTGCCGTCCTCGGAGAGCTGGAAGCGCTCGAGTTCGTTCATCCGCTCGAGCTCCCAGGTCAGCGCGCCGCGCGTGCCGTGGGCCTCGAAGCGCATCTGCACGCGCGGGCCGACGATCACGCGGCTCGCCTCCAGCGAGCCGACCGTGCCGCCGCCGAACTCGAACAGCGCGGCCGCCCAGTCCTCGTTGTCGACGTCGACGAGGTCGTCGCTCGCCACGCGGCTGAAGTGCGTGCCCTCGCCCGAGGGCCGCGGCCGCTGCGCGATCATCGTGGCGGTCCGCCCGCTCAGGCGTTCGATCGGGCCGACGAGGTAGTGCGTCATGTCGACCACGTGGGCCATCAGGTCGCCGAGTGCGCCCGAGCCGGCGGCGGCGCGGTCGAAGCGCCAGGAGGCGGCCGCGTCGGGGCGGTTCGCGTAGTCGGCCAGGAAGACGCCGCGGTAGTGGTTGACCTCGCCGATCGCGCCGGCCTCGATCAGCGCGCGGGCATGCTGGACGGCGGGCGCGAAGCGGTAGCAGAACCCCACGCCGGTGACGACGCCCGCTCGCCGCGCGGCCTCGGCGACGGCGGCGGTGTCCTCGACCCCGCGCCCGACGGGCTTCTCGACCCACAGGTGCTTGCCCGCCTCGAGCGCGGCCACCGCCACCTCGCGGTGCATCACGTTCGGGACCGTGACGCTGACGATCTCGACGCGCGGATCGTCGATCACGGCGCGCCAGTCGTCCGTCGTCGCCTCGAAGCCGACGCGCTCCGCGTGGGCCCGCCGCTCCTCGCTCATGTCGGCGGCCAGCCGCAGTCGGGGGCGCACCCCGAGGTCGGGGAAGTGCTCGAGCACGCGCCGGTACGACGACGCGTGCACGCGGCCCATCCAGCCCATGCCGATCACCCCGATGCCGACCTCCCGCTCCATCCTCCCCTACAGCCTCTCACCCGCCACCGCGCGGCGGCAGCTCCCCCGAGCCGCGCTCGATCAGCTGGGTCGGGACGACGACGTGGCGGGTCGGCCCGTCGTAGCCGTCGAGGCGGGAGAACACGAGCTCGGCGGCGGTGCGCCCGAGCGTGAGCGGATCCTGTGCCACCACGGTGAGGCCGGGATCGAGCGCGTCGGCGAGCAGGATGTCGTCGAAGCTGACCATCGCCAGCTCGTGCTGCAGGCCGAGCGCGTGCACCGCGCGGACGGCCCCGGCGGAGATCAGATTCTGACCAGCGAACAGCGCCGTGGGCGGATTACTGCCGCTGAGGAGCTCACATGTGGTCTCATACGCATCGACGCCCCGAAATCGCGGATGCCGGACCAGGTCAAGATCCTCAGCCAAGCCGTGCTGCGCGAGGCTCTCGCGGTACCCCCGCAGACGCTCGGCGGCGGTGAACACCTCTGGCCGGTCGCCGAGGAAGCCGATCCGGCGATGGCCCGCAGCGATCAGGTGCGCGACCGCCGTGCGCGCGCCGCCCGCGTGATCGGAGACCACCGCATCGGCGTCGAGGAAGGTGGGCGGCCGGTCGACGAACGCGAGCGCCACGCCGGCCGCGCGCTCGCGCTGCAGGTAGGAGCTGTCGGCCACCGCGCTGGCGACGATCAACCCGTCGACGCCGCGCGAGCTGAACGCCTCGGCGAGCTCGCGCTCGCGGTCGGGCTGCTCGTCGGAGCTGCCGACGAGCGTCAGCATCCCACGCTCGCGGGCCGCGTCCTCGACGCCTCGGTGGACGGCTCCGAAGAACGGGTTGGACACGTCCTCGAAGATGAGTCCGATGCTGGCCGACTGCCGATCCGCGCGGCGCAGGGTGCTCGCGGTGAGGTTGTGCCGGTAGCCCAGCAGCTCGACGGCGTCGCGCACGCGCTCGGCGAGGTCGCCGCGGACGCCCTCACCGCCGTTGACCACGCGCGAGACCGTGCTGAGGCTCACGCCGGCCACGGCCGCCACCTCACGCATCGTCGGCCGGCGCCCGGGCAGGCGCGGCATGGCCTCCACCCCCATAGGGCGGATATTACGCACCGAAGAAAACGATCGCAAGGGTTGACGTCGCTACGGCATAGCGATAGCGTTCCGGCAGTTGAAAACGTTGTCTGGCGGGTGAGGACGCCGGGCCGCAAACGAGGAGGAGGGTCCGTATGAGGGAAGGTCGAACGCGCTTCGGACGCGGGTCGAGGGCCACCGTTGCCGTGGCTGCAGTCGCGGCGCTCGGCGTCGGCGTCGTGGCCTGCGGGTCAGACAGCGGCGGCGGCAGCAGCGGCGGGGGCGGTGGATCCAGCAAGAAGGAGGTCACCATCGGCCTCATCACCAAGACGGAGTCCAACCCGTTCTTCGTGAAGATGAAGGAGGGCGCGCAGGCGCAGGCCAAGAAGGACAACGTCAAGCTGCTCACGGCCTCGGGCAAGCAGGACACGGACAACGCCAGCCAGGTCACGGCGATGGAGAACATGACGACGCAGGGCGCCAAGGTCATCCTGGACGTCCCGGCCGACTCGAAGGCGATCGTCCCGGCGATCAAGAAGGCGCGTGACGCAGGTGTGATCGTGATCGCGCTCGACACGCCGACCGAGCCGCAGGACGCGGCCAACGCGCTGTTCGCCACCGACAACCTGAAGGCCGGCGAGCTGATCGGCGAGTACGCGAAGGCGGCCGTCAAGAAGATGGGCATCACGCCGAAGATCGCGATGCTCGACCTCGCGCCGGGCATCTCCGTCGGCCAGCTCCGCCACGACGGCTTCCTGAAGGGCTTCGGCATCAAGGAGGGCGATCCGCAGATCGTCGGCGCCGCGCCCACCCTCGGCGATCAGGCCAAGGGCCAGGCGGCGATGGAGACGCTGCTGCAGAAGGACAAGGGCATCAACGTCATCTACTCGATCAACGAGCCCTCCGGCTTCGGTGGCGCGACCGCCCTCAAGGCGGCCGGCAAGAACCCGAAGGACTTCATCCTCGTGTCGGTCGACGGCGGCTGCAACGCGATCAAGAACGGCGTCAAGCCGGGCATCATCGACGCGACGTCGCAGCAGTACCCGCTGAAGATGGCGGCGCTGGGCGTCGAGAAGGGCGCCGCGGCGGCGCGCGGCGGGCCGAAGCCCTCGGGCTACGTCGACACCGGCGTGACGCTGATCACGGCCAATCCGATGGACGGCGTCGACTCCAAGGACGCGGCCTACGGCGAGGCGAACTGCTGGGGCTAGTGCGATCCGGCGGCCGGCCGCTCACACGGCCGGCCGCCGCCGCTCGTCCTGACAGAGAGGACTCACACACATGACTCAGCCACAAGCACAGGCGGCGGGAGCGGGCGCGGAGGGCGGCCAGGCCACGCCGCCGGAGGGCGGGAGCAGCGGGCGGTCGACTCCGAAGGTGTCGGGGGATCGCGTCGCGCAGCTCGGCCCGCTGATCGCGCTGGTGCTGGCCTGCATCTTCTTCACCACGCAGTCGGACCAGTTCCTGGACCCGACGAACTTCTCGCTGATCATCCAGCAGGTGATGGTGGTCGGCACGCTGGCGATCGGTCAGACGCTGATCATCCTCACGGCCGGCATCGATCTGTCATGCGGCACGGCGATGGCGCTGGGCTCGGTCGTGATGACCAAGCTGGCGGTCGATTCCAACGTGCCACCGGTGATCGCGATCCTGATCGGCGTCGCGACGTGCGCGATCGTCGGCTTCGTCAACGGGGGGCTGGTCGTCGGGCTGGCGCTGCCGCCGTTCATCGTGACGCTGGGCACGTTCAGCATCTGCCTCGCGCTCACGCACATCTACTCCAAGGACGAGACGATCTCGAACCTTCCCAACGTGATGACGAAGCTGGGGGAATCGTTCAAGATCGGGAGCACGGCGGTGACCTACGGGTCGCTGGTGACGCTCGCGTTGTTCGCGTTCATATGGTTCGTGCTGACCCAGACCACCTGGGGCCGGCGCGTGTACGCGCTGGGTGACAACCCCGAGGCCACGCGCCTGATGGGCATCCCGGTCCGCAAGCAGCTGCTGATGGTCTACGTCGTGGCGGGCGTCATCTACGGCATCGCGGCGCTCCTGCTGATCGCGCGGACCGGTGTCGGCGACCCGAACGCAGGCCAGACCGACAACCTCGACGCCATCACCGCGGTGGTGCTCGGCGGCACGAGCCTGTTCGGCGGCCGCGGCACGATCATCGGCACGCTGATCGGGGCGCTGATCATCGGCGTGGTGCGCAACGGCCTCGTCCTGATGGGCGTGGCGTCGACCTACCAGATCCTCATCACGGGCATCCTGGTCATCGTCGCCGTGTCCGTCGACCAGATCGCGAGGAAGCGAGGATGAGCACGACGACGGAGACACGGACGCCGATCCTGTCGGCGCGCGGGATCTACAAGAGCTACGGCAACGTGACCGCCATCGACGGCGCCGACTTCGACCTCTATCCCGGCGAGATCCTCGCCGTGATCGGGGACAACGGAGCCGGCAAGTCGAGCCTGATCAAGGTGCTCTCGGGCGCGACCATCCCGGACAAGGGAACGGTCAGCCTCGACGGGAAGGAGGTCGCGTTCAAGTCGCCGCTCGAGGCGCGGCGGGCCGGCATCGAGACGGTCTACCAGGACCTCGCCGTGGCGCCCGCGCTGGACATCGCGACCAACCTGTTCCTCGGTCGCGAGAAGCGTCGCGACGGCCCGCTGGGGAGCATCTTCCGGATGATCGACCACAAGGGGATGAAGGAGGAGGCCGACAAGCAGATGAAGGCGCTGCAGATCGGCATCCGCTCCATGAGCCAGCCGGTGGAGACGCTCTCGGGCGGCCAGCGCCAGGGCGTGGCGGTGGCGCGCGCCGCGGCGTGGGCGCGCAAGCTGGTGATCATGGACGAGCCCACGGCCGCGCTCGGCGTGCGGGAGTCCGGGCAGGTGCTCGAGCTCATCAAGCGCGTGCGCGACAACGGGCTTCCGGTGATCCTGATCAGCCACAACATGCCGCACGTGTTCGAGATCGCCGACCGCATCCACATCCACCGGCTCGGCAAGCGCGTGGCGATCGTGGATCCGAAGGAGACCTCGATGCACGACGTCGTGGGGATCATGACCGGAGCGGTGGTGCACGACATCGAGCACAAGGGCCTCGCGACCGAAGGCGAGCACGACCCCATGACCGGGGAGCCGGGGGCCAAGCCGGCGGAGTGATGAGGGTGGGCCTCGCCGCCGCCTGGGCGGCGGGGCCTCACTCCGCGGGCGGCGGCTCGCGCTCCTCGACCGGGACGCCGAGCGCGTCGAGCACGCGCGGGACCATCGAGCAGAAGGCGGCGGTGACGGTCAGCCCGACGCGCCGGCCGTCGTCGAAGTGGCGGGTCAGCTCCTCGGTGACCGCGGGCGGCACGTCGCCCCGCTGATCCACGCGCGCAGCAGCTCCG
Organism: Solirubrobacteraceae bacterium; assembly: GCA_039934455.1. Taxonomy (GTDB): domain Bacteria; phylum Actinomycetota; class Thermoleophilia; order Solirubrobacterales; family Solirubrobacteraceae; genus DASQFQ01. The sequence goes on along the minus strand of JBDTMF010000087.1, from coordinate 11,076 downwards.
GCGCGTGGGCGAGGCAGCGGTAGAGGTTGAGCTGCTTGGCGCCCAGCTGCTCCACGTTCGCGGCGATGTCGTCGGGCAGCGGCGCGAGCGGGATGGCGGCCACGGTTTCGTACGTGCCCGGGAAGGCGATGAGGTATGCGTGACACGCGTGCTTCCAGCCGGCGCGGGCGACCGCGGCCCGCGGCGCATCGGCCTCGGCCTCGCCGCGCTCGGCCGCCCCGGCTACCTCAACCTCGGGCACGGCGACGACCTGGGGGAGGACCGGTCGGTCGGGGCGCTGCGCGCCCGCAGCTTCGAGGTGCTCGACGCCGCCTATGCGGCCGGGGTCCGCTACCTCGACGCCGCGCGGTCCTACGGCCGGGCCGAGGAGTTCCTCGGCGCGTGGCTGGACGAGCGCGCGCCCGCCGACGTGGTCGTGGGCTCGAAGTGGGGCTACGTCTACACCGCGGCCTGGGAGGTCGCCGCCGACCCGCCCGAGGTCAAGCACCACGATGCCGAGACGCTTCGCCGCCAGCTGGAGGAGACGCGGGAGCGGCTCGGGGACCACCTCGACCTCTACCAGATCCACTCCGCGACGCCGGACAGCGGCGTGCTGGAGAACGAGGAAGTCCTGCGGGAGCTGCAGGACCTGCGCGCGACCGGCGTCGCGATCGGGGTCTCGGTCAGCGGGATCTCCCAGCCCGACACGATCGACCGCGCCGTCGCGCTCGGGAGCTTCGACGCGGTCCAGGCGACCTGGAACCTGCACGAGCGCGCGGCGGGCCCGGCGCTCGGACGCGCCCACGACGCGGGGATGGACGTGATCGTCAAGGAGGCGCTCGCCAACGGCCGGCTCGGCCCGCGCGCGCCGGCCCCCGAGCTCGCGCGGGTCGCGCGCGAGCTCGGGGCGACGCCCGACGCGGCCGCGCTCGCCGCGGTGCTCGCCGAGCCGTTCGCCGACGTCGTGCTCAGCGGCGTCAGCACGCGCGAGGCGCTCGCGAGCAACCTCGCCGCCGCCGAGCTCCAGCTCGCTGACGAGGTCCTGGCGGCGCTGGCGGCGCTCGAGGAGGACAGCGAGGCGTACTGGAGCACGCGCTCCGCGCTGCCCTGGAACTGACCCTCCAGCTGCCGTAGACGGCGTGCGGTTCACTGTCGGGGTGGCGACGACGGCGACCAGGACCTCGACCGGCCGGACCGCGTGGGCGCGCAACCTCGCGGCGCCGGTCCGCGACTTCCTCAACACCGAAACCGCCGGTGCGGCGGCGCTGCTGGTGGCGACGCTCGCGGCGCTCGCCTGGGCCAACTCGCCGTGGTGGGACTCGTATGAGTCCGTCTGGGCCACCGAGCTGTCGGTCCGGCTCGGCGGCTCGGGCGTCTCGCACGACCTCCGGCAGTGGATCAATGAGGGCCTGATGACGTTCTACTTCCTCGTCGTCGGCCTCGAGGCCAAGCGGGAGCTCGACCAGGGGCAGCTGCGCGAGCGCAGCCGGATCGCCGTCCCGGTGGCCGCAGCGCTCGGCGGGATGGCCGTCCCGGTCGCGATCTACCTCGCGCTCAACGGGGGCACCAGCACCGCGCACGGCTGGGGCACGGCGATGTCGACCGACACCGCGTTCGCACTCGGCCTGCTCGCGCTCGTCGCCCCGCAGGGCACGCGCATCCGGGTCCGCCTGCTCACGCTCGCCGTCGTCGACGACCTCGTGGCGCTGATCGTGATCGCCACGGCCTACACGGAGGGGGTCGACCTCGTTCCGCTGCTGGTGGCGGCGGGCCTGTTCGCGATGCTGTTCGCGCTCCGCTTCGCGCCGCCCGAGTGGCGCGGGCGCGTCGCGGTTATCGTCGGCGTCGCGGTCTGGGTCGCGCTGCTGAAGTCGGGGATCGACCCGGTGATCGCGGGCCTCGCGGTCGGGCTGATCACGAGCTCCTACCCGCCGGCGCGCGTCGACCTCGAGCGCGTGACCGAGCGGGCGCGGTCGTTCCGGGAGCAGCCGACGCCCCAGCTCGCCCGCTCGGCGCAGCAGGCCGTCGCGTCGGCGATCTCGCCCAACGAGCGCCTGCAGCACCGCCTCCATCCGTGGACGAGCTTCGTGATCGTCCCGCTGTTCGCGCTCGCCAACGGCGGCATCCACGTCGACGGCTCGCTGCTCGGCGACGCGATGGCGTCGCCGGTGACGCTCGGCATCTTCTTCGGCTACGTGCTCGGCAAGCCGCTCGGCATCACCGGCGCCACCTGGATCGCCCAGCGCTCGATGCCCGGCCGCCAGGCGCTGAGCTGGCCGGTGACCACCGCCGGGGCGATGGTCGCCGGCGTCGGCTTCACCGTCTCGCTGCTGATCGCGAGCATCGCGTTCGCGGGCCGCGACCTCGACGAGGCCAAGGTCGGCGTGCTCGCCTCCGCCGTGGTCTCCGCACTGCTCGCGTGGGGCGCGACCCGCCTGATCGCACGGCTTCCTGCCCCGGTGCGCGCCCGCCAGATCGCGGGCACCGCCGAGGAGCTCGTGGACCTCTCCGACGACGTCGACCCCGAGCGCGACCACATCCGCGGGTCCGCGGAGGCTCCCGTCACGCTGATCGAGTACGGCGACTTCGAGTGCCCCTACTGCGGGGAGGCGGAGGTCACGATCCAGCATCTGCTCGACGCTTTCGGCAACGACCTGCGCTACGTCTGGCGCCACCTGCCGCTCAACGACGTGCACCCGAACGCGCAGGTGGCGGCCGAGGCCGCCGAGGCAGCGGGCGCGCAGGACGCCTTCTGGGAGATGCACGACCGGCTGCTGACGCATCAGGACCAGCTGTCGCCGATGCAGCTGGGCCGCCACGCCGAGGCGCTCGGCCTCGACGGCGCCCGCTTCTGGGAGGACGTGCACCGCCACGATCACGCGGGGCGGATCGCCGACGACGTGGCCAGCGCTGACGCGAGCGGCGTGGCCGGGACGCCGTCGTTCTTCATCAACGGCCGGCGGCACGAGGGGGCCTACGACGCGCAGAGCCTGACCGCCGCCGTGAAGGCGGCGGGCAGGCGTGCACGCGCGCAGGCGCAGGCGGCCTCGTAAGCGTCGCGACGCCGCCGCGCGCGGCGTATTCCCCGTCAGCGTCGCGAGCGCAGCAGCGGGCGCTCGAGCAGGTGGTAGCTCAGCGCCGCGCACGCGACCGCGATCGGCACGGCGATCGCGGCGATCCGCCAGCCCGAGCCCCCCGGGAAGCCCGCCATGTCGGCTCCGACGGTCACCCGCTCGATGATCGGGTAGTGCCAGAGGTAGATGCCGTAGGAGATCGCGCCCAGCCAGGCGAGGCCGGGGAGGGCGAGCAGGCGCCGCGGCGCCCCGCCCTCGTCGTCGCCGAACAGCGCGGGGGCGAGCAGGGCGACGGCGGTCGCGAGCCCGAGCACGCGGACGGCGAGCGCCTCGCCCGCGGGCGTGCCGGTCACGAGGACGAAGGCGGGGTCGGGCCCGCCGATCGCGGCGGCGGCCGCGAAGCACGCGAGCGCGATCGCCCAGGCCACGCCCGGCCGCGCCGTCACGAGCCGCACCACCGCGGGCGGCTCGCTGCGGTGGGCGAGTGCCACGCTCGCCACCGCGAGCGCCATCCCGAGCGCGAAGCCGTCGAAGGTGCCGAGCATCGTCTGCGTCAGGTACGTCGCGCCGTCGCCCAGCTCGATCGTGGCCCGGAAGCCGAACGAGGCGAGCCCCAACCCGGCCAGCAGCGCGAGCTCGGCGCGCACCCCGCGCCGCCGCCCGCCGTGCCACGCGCGGCCGAGCGCCGCGGCGAGGAACGGGAGCAGGGCGTAGAACACGAGCTCCGTGCACAGACTCCAGGCGGGGCCGATCCCGCGCAGGATCGTGTCCCCGGAGTAGACCTGCCCGAAGCCGTAGTAGACCCACCAGCGACCGGAGAAGACGCCGCTGAGGCCGGGGTAGATCGCGAGGACGGTGAGCGCGAGCCAGTACGCCGGCACGATCCGCAGCGCGCGCCGGCGCGCGTAGTCGCGCAGCGGCCGTGGCGGCTCGCCGTCCCAGCGCGCGCGCACCATCGGGCGGTAGAGCACGAAACCGGAGATGACGAAGAAGATCGTCACGCCGAGGCCGAGCCGGCTCAGCAGTGCGCCGCTGACCCCGTGCTCGGTCGCGCGCGCGAAGAACGCCACGTGGTAGGCGACGATCGAGAGCGCGGCGATCGCGCGCATCGAGTCCAGCAGCGGGAAGCGCGGGTTGCCGCGCGGCGGCGTCAGGGCAGGAGTGGCGGCCACCGCCGGGAGCGTACGGGCGGCGTCAGCCGTCCAGCACGTCGTGCGAGAAGCGCACGACCAGGGCGCCGTCCCCCCACCGCGCCCGCGACGCGGTTGACCGGGTGTACGAAGTTCATGGCAATAGTTCCCACAAACTCAGCACACCCGACGCGGCGCTGGCCGAATTGGCCGCTTCGCAGCATGGGGTGGTCACGATCGCGCAGCTGCTCGCCGTCGGTCTGGACCGCGACGCTGTCGCGTATCGCCGCAAGGTCGGGCGTCTCCACCTCCTTCATCGCGGCGTCCACGCCGTGGGTCACCGCCCGCCATCACCGCTCGCCAGGGCGATGGCCGCGGTCCTCGCCTGCGGCCCGCACGCCGCGCTGAGCCATCATTGGGCCGGCGCGCTGTGGAGGATCCTGCCCCGGTGGACGGCGACCCCGGAGGTCAGCGCTCACAGCGATCGACGTCAGAAGGGCATCCGCGTGCATCGCTCGCGCCAGATCCAAGCCACCACCCACTTCGGCATCCGCGTCACCACACCCCGGCGCACGCTCGTCGACCTCGCCGACGTCCTGACCCCGAAGCAGCTCACCCGAGCCCTCAACGAAGCCCAGGTCCAACGGCTCATCACCCCCGCCGAGCTGACCACCCTCCTCACCCGATACCCGGGCCGCCGCACATCCCGGCTCACGCCACACAAGGGCGCCACCCGCTCAGCCCTCGAAGACAACTTCGTCGCTCCCTCGAGCGCCACCGCCTCCCACTCCCGGAGCTCAACCAGCAGACAGCGGGCCCGAGGTCGACGCCGTCTACCGAGCCCACCACCTCGTCATCGAACTCGACAGCCGCGAGTTCCACACCACCACCCACGCCTTCGAGCAAGACCGAGACCGCGACGCTGACCTCCTCCATGCGGGGTTCTCGACGCTCCGCACCACCGACCTCCGCCTCAAGGAACAGGAAGCGAGAGAAGCCCAGCGCCTCAACGCCATCCTCCGAACCCGAAGTCCCCAGCGCGCGGCGCGTGGAGCACCACCTCGAGCTCGGCGACGGGAGCGGGCATCGGCGCGGTCAGGCGCTCGAAGCGGTCGCGCTGGCCGAGCGCGTCGAAGCCGGCGAGCACGCGCTCGAGGTAGCTGCTCGCGATCGCGGCCCGGCGCGCGCGCAGCCCGAGCGCCAGGCGCTCATGCGCGGCATCGAGTCCGGCGTAGGCCCAGACGCGCCCGTTGAGGCCCGGGGCGATGCCCCCGGTTACCTCCACGCGCTCATAGTTGCGCTCCCGGTCGTCGAGCCCCGGCAGCTCGTCCTCGGCGATCGGGAGTGCGACGCCGTTGACGGTCGCGCCCGCCTGCGGCGCGATGCTGAGGAAGGCCACCATCAGCGCCGGCCGCTCCCCCTCCGGCGCCACGAAGTGCTTGTAGCCCGGGAGGTCGACTGTGTTGTCCATGGCCACGCCCCACGATCGCCGCCACCCGCTGAGCTCGCACGGCCGCGCCTTGCCGGCGGGCAGCAGGGAGCCGTAGGCGAACAGCCAGCTCATGCGGCGCGGACCGCGATGCCGGGGTACTCGAGGATCAGCCCGAAAGCGTCGTAGACGAGCTCGCACTCGAACCCGAACGCCGGGGAGGCGTAGTGGTAGCGCTGGCGGCCGGCCACGTCGCCTTCGAGCCGGACGTAGCGCTGCTCGAGACGCTCGACGGTCAGGTCGACGGCGCGGACGTAGGCCGCCGGCACCTCCGCCTGCCCGCCGATCTCGAGCCCGAGGCGGTGGACGGGGAACGCGTTCGTGAGCGTGGAGGATTCGAGATCGACATCGAGGCAGCCGTCCAGATGCCCCGCCGGCGCGCCGTCGACGCGCCAGCGCCCGGCTCCATCCGTCTCCAGGCTCAGCTCGCGCTGGCCCGCCGCACCGCGGGTCGACACCCGCGCGCTGCGGGTCGTCCAGCCCGCATCGACGCCGATGTCGTAGCGCACCGCCCACGCCTCGCCCGCTTCGACGGCGGCGGTGTCGCCCGCCAGCCGCCAGCCGTCGCCCTCGGGCGCGACGAACACCACCTCGAACCCATCGCGCGCGTCGCGGTGGCGCCAGGCAGCGCACCGGGGCGGGTCCGCGAAGGGCATGGCGCCACCATAATCCGCCTACCCCACGCCGCAAGGTGCCGCGCTTCCGCCCGGCCGCCGCGGCGCCGCGCGAGCGGACCGGGGCCGGCAGACGACCCCGGACACCCGAGCGTGCTGGCGGCGCGCACGAGCTCGCCCACGTCCTCGGGGGGCAGGCCGAGCTCGTCGGCCTCGCGCTCGTGCAGCGCAGGGCTCAGCGCGGAGCCGATCACGGCGCCGATCAGACCGACGACGCAGCTGTTGGGGTCGGTGGGTCGACGTCGACCACCTCGACCCGCGCACCGCCATCCGGCGCCTGGCCGAGCTGACCTTCGACCATCACGACTCGCACCCGGAGTTCATCCGGCTGGTGAGCATCGAGAACATCCACCACGCCGAGCACATGGCGAAGTCCAAGCAGCTCGCCAACCTGAAGAACCCGGTGCTCGCGTTGATCGAGCGGATCCTCCAGCGTGGGCACGCCGAGCACACCTCTTCCGCGGTGACGTCGACCCGATCGACATCCACATGATCATCAGCTCCTTCTGCGTATTCCGGGTCGCGAACCGGCACACGTTCAGGACGCTGTTCGACCGCGATCTCACCGCTCCGGACCGCCGCGCGCACCATCACGGGATGATCGGTGACATGGTGGTGGACTACCTCACCGCCACAGCCTGAGCCGGAGGAGGGGAGCGTGTTCGAAGATCTGGAAGGGAAGGTCGCCGTGGTCACCGGGGGTGCCCGCGGCCTTGGCCTGTCGATGGGCCGGGCGCTCGCGCGCCACGGCGTGCGGGTCGGCCTCGTCGACCTGCTCGTCGACGTCGACGCGAGCGCCGCGGCGCTGGCCGAGGAGGCCGGCGCGAGCGCGGTCGGCGCGACGGCCGACGTGACGTCGGCGGACGACGTGGCGGCGGCGTTCGCGTGCGTGTCCGAGGCGCTGGGCAGCCCGAGCCTGCTCGTCAACGCGGCGGGCATCACGGTGTGGGAGGACAGCCTCGACGCGACGCCGGAGTCGTGGCGCCGCGTGATCGACATCAACCTCACCGGCACGTTCCTGTGCTGCCAGGCGCTCGGGCGCGCGTGCCGCGACGACGGGCACCCGGGTGCGATCGTCAATGTCTCCTCGATGTCGGGACAGGTCGTCAACGTGCCGCAGCACCAGGCGTCCTACAACACCTCCAAGGCCGGCGTCGACCAGCTCACGAAGTCGCTCGCGGTCGAGTGGGCCGAGATCGGGGTCCGCGTCAACGCGGTGGCGCCGGGCTATTTCCTCTCCGACATGACGCGCCAGTTCACCGAGGCGAACCCCGAGCTGGCCGAGCGGTGGACGGGGATGATCCCGGCCGGGCGCATGGGCGAGCCGCAGGACCTCGACGGCCTCGTGGTCTACCTGTGCTCGGACGCCTCCTCCTACGTGGTCGGCCAGAGCATCGTCATCGACGGCGCCTACACGGCGATCTGAGCCGCGCCGCGTGGGTCGTTACCTGGCAATCGACCTGGGGGCCACGAGCGGCCGCGTGACCGCGGGCCGGCTCGAGGGCGGCCGGCTGGAGGTGCGCGAGGCGCACCGCTTCCCGAACCGGCCGCTCGAGGGGCACGACGGCCTGCGCTGGGACGTGAAGGGCCTGTTCGAGGCGACGCTCACGGGCCTCGCCGCCGGCATCGACACGGACCGCGGGCTCGACGGGATCGCGACCAGCACCTGGGGCGTGGACTACGGCCTGATCGATGACGACGGCCGGCTGCTCGAGCCGCCGCGCCACTACCGCTCAGCGGATCGCGCCGCGCGCGAGCGCGTGCTCGCGGCCGTCCCCGCCGAGGAGCTCTTCGCGCGGACCGGCGTGCTGCCGCAGCCGATCAACACCGTGTTCCGGCTCGGCGAGCGCCTCGCCCGGCTGCGCCTGCGCGACGGCACCACTGCGCTGCTGATGCCCGACCTGTGGACATTCTGGCTGGGCGGCGAGCGCGGCGCCGAGCGGACGATCGCGGGCACGACGGGGATGCTCCGCGCCCGCACCGGCGACTGGGACGACGAGCTGCTCGAGCGCGCCGGGATCGATGCGCGCGTGCTGCCCGCGGTCGTCGAGCCGGGGCAGAGGGCCGGGACGCTGCGGCCGGAGCTGCGCGACCGCCTCGGGCTGGCGGACGACGTGGCGGTGCTGCGCTCCGCCGGCCACGACACCGCCGCCGCGGTGGCGGCCATCCCGGGCGACGGCCATGTCGCCTACATCGCCTGCGGCACGTGGTCGCTGGCCGGGGTGGAGCACGACGCGCCGGTGCTCGACCCGGCGGCCATGCGGGCGGGGTTCACCAACGAGCTCGGCGTCGGCGGCCGCGTGCGCTTCCAGCGCAACCTCACCGGCCTGTGGCTGCTCGAGGAGGCGCTGCGGCAGTGGGGCGCCACCACCGCGGAGGCGCTGGCGGCCGCCGAGCAGGAGGGGCCCGTGGCGTCGCGCATCGACGTCGGCGACCCCGAGTTCATCGCGACCGGCGACGTCCTCGCCCGGATCGCGGACGCGTGCCGCCGCAGCGACCAGGCGGTGCCGGAGACGCTGGGCCAGTTCGCGCGCTGCATCCTGCAGAGCCTCGCCGGCGCCTACGGCGACACGATCGCGGCGTGCGTCGAGCTGACCGGCCGCCCGGTCGACGTGGTGCACATGGTCGGGGGCGGCTCGCGCAACGCCCTGCTGTGCCGGCTCACGGCGGAGGCCTGCGAGCGCGACGTGGTCGCCGGCGCCGCCGAGGCGACGAGCCTCGGGAACCTGCTCGTTCAGGCGATGGCGACCGGGGAGATCGACTCGCTCGACGCACTGCGCGACGTCGTGCGGCGCAGCACGCAGGTGGTGCGCTACGAGCCGGGAGCGACACGTGTCCACTGACCTCGAGGCGATCGTCGCCCTCTCCCGCGCGCTCGGCGACCCGGCCCGCGAGCTCGCGATCCTGGGCGAGGGCAACACCTCGCTGCGCAGCGGTCAGGACACGATGCTGGTCAAGGCGAGCGGGGCGACGCTCGCCACGGCGGCCGCGGCGGACTTCGTCGAGGTCGAGACGGCGCCGCTGATCGCGCTGCTGGACGACGCCGCGGCCGACGACGCTGCCGTGGCGGAGGCGTTCGCGGCGGCCGCGGCGCGCACCGGGCGGCGCCCGTCCGTGGAGGCGATGCTCCACGCGGTCTGCCTCGAGCGCGGCGGCGCGCGCGTCGTCGGCCACACGCACCCCGTGCCGGTGCTGGCGCTGCTGTGCTCGCCGCACGCGCGGTCGCTCGCCACGCACATGCTCTTCCCCGACCAGATCGTCGTCCTCGGCCGCCGGCCGCTGTTCGTGCCCTACGTCGATCCCGGCCTCGCGCTCGCGCGCCGCGTGCGCGCCGACCTCGATGCGCACGTGGCAAGCCACGGCGCGCCGCCGAAGGTCATCTACCTCGGCAACCACGGGCTGTTCGCGCTCGGCCGCACGCCGGAGCAGGTGCTCCAGATCACGGCGATGGCGGTCAAGGCGAGCCGGGTGCTCGCGGGCGCGCTCGCCGCGGGCGGCGCGACACCGCTGAGCGAAGCGGACGCAGACCGGATCGACTCGCGGCTGGACGAGCACTACCGGCGCGGAGCGATCGAACGATCGGAGGGACATGGCTGAGGCGCTGCGCGGCAAGGTCGCGGTGGTCACCGGGGCGAGCAGCGGCATCGGGCGCGCGGTGGCGCAGGAGCTGATCGGACACGGTGCGCGGGTCGTGATCGCCGCGCGCTCGCGTGAGCGCCTTGACGCGGCCGCGGCCGCGCTCGGCTCCGGGTGCGCCGCGGTGGTCGCGGACGTCACGCGGGCCGATGACGTGCAGCGGCTCGTCGACGGGACGCTCGAGTCGCACGGCGGCATCGACATCCTCATCGCCAACGCCGGCGTGTACGTCGGCGGGGACCTGTGGGAGAGCGACCCCGAGGCGCTCGACCGGCTGCTCACGACCAACGTCAACGGCGTCGTGCGCACGGTCCGCGCGGTGCTGCCGCACCTGCTCGAGCGCGGCGCGGGCGACATCCTGGTGACCAGCTCGGTCTCGGGCCACCAGGCCATCCACTGGGAGCCGGTCTACTCGGCGTCCAAGCACGCGCTCCAGGCGTTCGTCCACACCATGCGCCGGCAGCTGATCGGCAGCGGTGTGCGCATGGGGGCGATCGCGCCGGGCGTCGTGCTCAACGACCTCTGGGGCGTCTCCAATCCCGCCGAGATCGAGGAGAAGGTCGCGCGCGGCGAGGGGATCCGGTCCGAGGACGTCGCCGACGCGGTGGCCTACATGCTCACCCGCCCGCGCCACGTGACGATCCGCGACCTCGTCATCCTGCCCCGCGACCAGCCGATCTGAGAAGCAGCTCGACCACCTCCGCTCCTCGACCTCCGAGGTGCTGGTGCGGCTCGTGCCCCACGCCGGTCACGGGCGAACGCCGCGCCGGTAGGCGTTTCGTTGGGCGTTCGCGGTGAGCGCGGCCAACGTCAACGGCGGCTGGGAGCGGGTCCGGAGGGAGGCGGCGTTCCTTCGTCCTCGCCGCCGATCCCGACTCCCGGACGCAGTTGTGCCGTTCAGGGCGGCGTTTCTACGTCCGCGAACCGGCTGACGCTGGCCGGACGAAGTACCGTCGCGCCTCAAGGATGCTGCGGGCGCGGGAGACGTGATTGACAGCGGAGCCCCGCCGCGGAGAGGATGGCGCAAGCCAACGGGGAGGGGTTCGGATGAGGTCGCTCGTGCGGTTGCTGGTGGTTGTCGTGGGTCTCGTCCT